>DASSJS010000419.1:0-4564 GCA_035691085.1 Longimicrobium sp. | reverse complement strand
ACCAGCCGCGTCAGCTCGGGTTCCAGGCTGGCTTCGTCGATCGAGAGGCCGGGCGGGGTCTGGTCGGCCAGGAGGACGCCGCGGAGGACGAGGCCGATGGTGACCAGGGCGAAGCGCGCCGCCGCCTCGGGGTCGGGGTGGGTGACCTCGGCACGGCGGGCGGTGATGATGCGGGCCAGCTGCGCCAGGCCGGCGGCGTTGGTCTCCGCGGCTTTCGCCTTGAACCGCGGGTCGGGGTGGCTTTCGCTGTACTGCAGCATCGCCTGCATCAGCCGCCGGTCCTGCCGGTAGGCGTGCACCATCCCCCGGATCATCGCCTCCACGAAGGTGCGCAGGCTGGCGCCCGCAAAGACGGCCGGGTCCAGCTTGGTGGTGTTGATCTCGCGGTAGCGCTGGAAGGTGCGCTCGTGCACGGCGCGCAGCAGCGCGTCCTTGTCGGGGAAGCGCCGGTAGACGGCGCCCACCGAGAGCCCCGCCCGCTCCGCGATCGCCGGCACCGTGGCGGCCTCGAGCCCGCCGTCGCGCAGCACGGCCTCGGCGGCGTCGAGGAGGCGGGTGAGCGTTTCGCGGCTGCGCGCCTGGCGCGGCGGATGGATGGGCGGGTGCGGGCGATCGTCGGTGGGGTCGATCAAGATCCTTGACTCCGCGCAAACGCGAATGCATATTCGCGTATATAGATGCGAATCTCTGTTCGCAAACATGGCCGCACGCCGGTCCGAGCGCAAGCTCTCCTCGCGCCGCGGATCTCCATCTACCTGAAACGAGGAACGTGATGCAGGCGGCGATCGAGACCGTGGATCTGCGCAAGACTTATCCTGCTCCCAAAATCCCGGGGCGGCGCGGGCCGGGACCGGCGCAGCCCACGCCGGACGTGCTGGCGCTGGACGGGCTGGACCTGCGCGTGGAGCCGGGCGAGTTCTTCGGGATGTTGGGGCCCAACGGGGCGGGGAAGACGACGACGATCGGGATCCTGACCACGCGCGTGCGCGCCACGGGGGGCCAGGCGCGGGTGGACGGGGTGGAGGTGCACGCGCACCCGGTGGAGGTGCGGCGGCGGATCGGCGTGGTGCCGCAGCGGCCCAACCCCGACCGCGCGCTGAACGTGGTGGAGAACCTCCTGTTCCACGCGGCGTACTTCGGCATCCCGCGCGCGGTGGCGCTGCCGCGCGCGCAGACGCTGATGGAGCGGCTGGGGTTCGCCGACAAGGCGCTGGCGAAGACCGACGCGCTCTCGGGCGGGCAGCAGCAGCGGCTGATGATCGCCCGCGCGCTGGTGCACGAGCCGCGCGTCGTCTTTCTCGACGAGCCGACGGTGGGGCTGGACCCGGCCGCGCGGCTGGAGCTGTGGTCGCTGCTGCGCGAACTGCACGCGCAGGGGCGCACCATCGTGATGACCACGCACTACATGGAGGAGGCCGACCAGCTCTGTGACCGCATCGCCATCATCGACCGCGGCAAGCTGCTGGCGCTGGACACGACGGCCGGGCTGCGCGCGCGGGCGCCCGGCGGCACCATGATCGAGCTGGCGCTGGACGGCGACGCGTCGGATGTCGTCGATGCCGCGCTGGCGCTGGAGGGAGTGGAGCGGGCGGAGGCGCGCGGGAACGCGCTGCGCGCCTTCACCCCGCGGGGCGGCGACCTGATCCCCGCGCTGATCACCGCGGCCGAGGCGCGCGGCCGCGCGGTGAAGGACATCCAGCTCGCGCGGCCGTCGCTCGAGACGCTCTTCATCTCCCTGACCGGAAGGAAGCTGGACGCATGAGCACCCTGGCGATCGACGCGCCGGCGCGGGACGGGGCCGCGGTGAGCCCCGCGCGGGTGTTCGCCGCGCTGCTGCGCAGGGACGTGCGGGTGGCCGCGCGCGAGCTGCCGGCGTTCCTGCTGCGCACCACGCTGCAGCCGGTGATGTTCGTGGTGGTGTTCGGCTACCTGCTGCCGCGGATGGGGTTCATGAGCCGCGGCTACACCAGCGCGCTCCTTCCCGGCGTGCTGGCGGTGAGCCTGGCGATGTCGGCCATCCAGGCCGTGACGCTGCCCATGGCGATCGACTTCGCCGCGACGAAGGAGATCGAGGACCGGCTGCTGGCGCCGGTGCCCACCTGGCTGATCGCGGTGGAGAAGATCGTTTCGGGGATGATCCAGGGGCTGGTGTCGGCGCTCTTCGTCCTTCCGCTGGGTCGGCTGATCATGGGGCCGATTCCCGGGCTCACGCTGGCGCACGGGGGCGAGGTGCTGCTGGTGGCGTTGCTGGGCGCGGCGGCGTTCAGCGCGCTGGGGCTGCTGCTGGGCACGGCCGTGGCCCCGCAGCAGGTGGGGATGATGTTCAGCGTGATCGTGGCGCCGATGATCTTTTTCGGCTGCACCTATTACCCGTGGCGCGGGCTGGACGCCGTGCCGGTGGTGAAGTACGCGGTGCTGATCAACCCGCTGGTGTACGTGGCCGAGGGAATGCGCGCCGCGCTCACGCCGGGGATGCCGCACATGCCGCTTCCCGTGGTGCTGGTGATGCTGGTGGTGCTGACCGCCGGGTTCGGCGCGGTGGGGCTGCGCTCCTTCTACCGCCGCGCCATCGGGTAACGCCGTGGGGGCGGAGGCGTTCGCCGGGGGATTCGATTCAACTGAACGACAAAGGCCTGCCTCCGAATTCTGGAGGCGGGCCTTTGCGATGGTGCCCTGGCTCGCTGGCCGGCGGCTGAAGCCGCGGCACAACTACGAAAAGCCTCGCAAACCGCGCGAGGCTTCAACGGCTCGGTGACCGCCCGCCGGAATGAAACCGATCCGCGATCCGCGTATCAGTGCGGGCGGACCTCGATCATCATCCAGCTGTCCACCGCCTCGCCCTGGGCGTCGCGGGCGGGGTCGAAGCGCATCTTGAGCGCCGCCAGCATGGCCGCCGAGTCGAGCGCCGCGTCGCCGCTGGGCTCGCGCAGCTCGATGGAGAGGGGCGTGCCGTCGCGGCCCACGAAGATGGCCAGAACGGGCCAGTGGTCGGCGCGGGTGGTGCGATACAGCATGCGGTTGGCGAGCTCCTGGCCCAGCTCGCGCTGGTTGAGCAGCCGCGGCGGCGTCTTGAACGCCATCGCCTCGCGGTTGGCCGCGGCGGTGCGGAACTGCACCGGGAGCGTCACCCACAGGTGCGTGGGCTGGTCGCCGTTGACCGCGGGCTTGAACCGCATCGCGTCCACCACCTTCAGCGCGGCCGAGTCGAGCGCCGGCAACGCGCTGGAGCGCTCGATGCGCCGCTCGGCGATGGCGCCGGTCTCGTCGATGTAGAGGCGGACGTACGGTGTGCCGCCCAGCCCCATCTCCTTGAGCTGCTGCGGGTAGCTGCTCAGCGCCAGCGCCGTGACCTCTGCCTCGTTCAGCAGCACGGGCGCAAGCGTGTATGGCCCGTTCAGCGGCAGCGGCGAACGCGCCTGCGACAGGCCGGCGCAGGGAAGGGCGAGCAGCGCGGCCGCGAGCACCGGCACGCGGGTGAAGACGGACAGGCTCATCACGACGATCGAAGGAGTGGTTGGATCCCGGGAAGTGGAGGGTGGCGGCGGGAATTTAGCGAAGAACGGCGCGGAGGAACAGCCGTTTTGGCCTGGTTGGTGATACGCTGGATCGATCCCGGATTGCGCCCACCGCGAGAGCCCGCCGCGCTGGGCTCAGCCGAGCAAGGGCGGCTGCTCGCGCTGCCACCCAACGTTGATTTCACCCAGAGCACCAGAGAACCAGAGGGACCAGAGGACTTTGTCTCGAACCCCCTGGTGCTCTGGGTCACAGCAACGCCAGGTCGCTGCGCGCGCAGTCGCAGGCGTCGCTCCGAAACCCGTTCGCACCCGCGACGGCGACGCGGAAACGAGAGCGGCCCCCGCAGTGCGAGGGCCGCTTTCATCTTCATCCCCGTCCTTCACCGAGGTTACGGCTTGGCGGCCGCGCTGTCCGTCGCCGCCGTTGGCACGGGGGCCGGGGGCGGCGCGGGCGTCTGCGCGGGAGCCGGGGCCGCGGCGGGTGCCGTCGCCGCGCTGTCGGGCTTGGCGCGCGAGGTGTCGCGGCGGGTGGCGTCGGGGCCGGCCGGGGTCGCGCGCGTGGTGTCCGGGCGGGCGTGCGTGGTATCGGGGCGGGCACGGGTGGTGTCCGGCCGCGGACGCGTGGTGTCGGGGCGCGCCGGGGCGGCGGGTGTGCGGTTCACCACGTTGCTCTTCTCGCGCGTGCGGGTGCCGCGGAAGACGACCGGGGTGCCGGGCGTGAGGCGGCGGGCCAGGTACAGCGCGTCCCAGTTGGCCAGCCGCACGCATCCGGCCGAGACCGCGTAGCCGATGGTCTCGGGGCTCTTGGTGCCGTGGATGCCGTAGTGCTCGGCCGAGAGCGTCATCCACACGCGGCCCACGGCGCTGTTGGGGCCGGGCGGGATCTGCGCGGGGGGCGCGTTGGGGTTGCGGCCCTTGAGGATGGCCGGCTGGTAGTGCCACCACGGGTTCTCGGTGATGGCCAGCACGTGGAAGCTTCCCTCGGGCGACGGATCGTAGCTGGAGCCCAGCGTGGTGGGGAAGTGGTACAGGATCCGGCCGCCGGCGTC
>DASSJS010000418.1:0-2302 GCA_035691085.1 Longimicrobium sp. | reverse complement strand
CCGCGACATCGCCAAGGACAAGAAGAAGTTCCAGGGCGAGAACAAGGAGTTCATCAGCAACAAGCTGAACAGCGCCAACTGGATGATCCAGGCGATCGAGCAGCGCCGCCAGACCATGCTGAAGGTGATGAACTTCATCGTGGACCGGCAGCGCGACTTCTTTGACAAGGGCGTGCAGTTCCTGAAGCCGCTCACGCTGCGCGAGGTGGCCGAGGTCATCGACATGCACGAGTCCACCGTGAGCCGCGTGACCAACGAGAAGTTCGTGCAGACGCCGCGCGGCGTGTTCCCGCTCAAATTCTTCTTCTCGTCGGGGCTGTCGACCACGAGCGGCGAGGACGTGAGCGCACGCGGGATCAAGGCGCAGATCGAGAAGCTGGTGAGCGACGAGGACCCGGCGCACCCGCTGACCGACCAGGCCATCGTGAACATCCTGAAGGACGAGGGGATCCAGATCGCCCGGCGCACCGTGGCCAAGTACCGCGACCAGCTGGGCGTCCTTTCCGCCCGGATGCGGAAGCGCGTGTGAGCACTTCGGTGAGGGGACAGGGGACGGGGGACAGGGGACGGCAGGGGGACCTCCGCGTGGAGGGCCCCCTCGCCGCATCCCCTGCCGCCGTCGCGGCTCCAGGCACCGCGGCGGTGGCGGACGTCGTGGTTCCCGAATCGATGCGGCGCAACTTCGCCGTGCTGGTCCCCGCGTTCGACGAGGTGGAGAACATCCCCGCGCTCTTTCGCGAGATGCGGGCTACCTTCGAGCGGCACGACCTGGCCGGCGAGCTGATCATCGTGGACGACGGCTCGAAGGACGGCACCTACGCGGCCGCCGTGCGCGAGGCGGAGCGCTTCCCGCGGGCCAAGGTGGTGCGCCACCGCCGCAACCTGGGAAAGACGGAGGCGATGGTCACCGGCGCGCACGCCGCCGAGACCGAGTTCCTGGTCCTCTTCGACGCCGACCTGCAGCACGGGACGGAAGAGGTGCCGCGCTTCCTGGCGCGCCTGGCCGAGGGGTACGACATCGTCTGCGGGCGAAAGGTGGGGAACTACGAGAAGGCGGCGGTGAGCGGCGTGTACAACCGCCTGTCGCAGCGCCTGTTCGACATCCCCGTGCGCGACCTGAACGCCATGAAGGCGTTCCGCACCGAGATCCTGCGCGAGATCCCGCTTCGGCACGACTGGCACCGCTTCTTCGTGGTGCTGGCGCACGCGCGCGGCTACAGCGTGGCGGAGCTGGACATCACGCTCTTCCCCCGCCGCGCGGGCGTGGCCAAGTACAGCGGGAAGCGGCGCGTGCTGGTGGGGGTGGGCGACCTGATCGTGGTCTGGTTCTACCTCAAGTTCAGCGAAAAGCCGATGCAGTTCTTCGGCGGCACCGGGCTGGTCCTGATCGTGGTGGGCCTGCTGATCGGCCTGGTGACGGGCGTGCTGCGGCTGGGGCACTGGATGCCGCCGTTCGGCTTCCGCCCGCTGCTCACGCTGGTGGGCCTCCTCGAGACCATCGGCTTCCTCCTCTTCGGCTTCGGCTTCATCGCCGAGCTGATCGCCACCCTCCGCGCCGAGATCGACCAGCTGCGGAGGCGGTGAGAGGCCGGTTGTAGTTCCTCTTCTTGCAGGGAAGCAGAGGACCGTCATCCTGAGCGGTGCCGCCGCTCCGCAACGTCGTTCGCATCGATGTTTGGCGGCACCCGAAGGATCTGAAACCGCGGACGCGACACCGCTTCTCTGAACCCGCCTCCGCTGCTTCTCCCGGAATCGGGCGGATGAATCCGCGGCAACAACGGCCCGAAGTCCGCCTTCGCGGACTCGCTCACGGGTATCCACGCGCTCCGGCTGCTCTGGCGACGACGGCGATCACGGCGGGTTGAAACCCGCCGCTCCGCCGACGCGGCCGCGACCTGCAGGCCCGAAACCATCGGCGGACGAGGACGAATCCGGACCCGTGGGGTGGAAATCACCCCCGGGTCCGGCTTACTTTGCGGGCTCGTCCGAATGCACCGGCTCGCCGGGCGGCGGGGAGACGCCAGCGCACTCGCGCACTCACGCACTGGCGCACCTGTTTCACCCGGCTCTGCCCCAAGAAGAAATCAACGGAAAATGCCAGACCAGGTCCGAGTCCGCTTTGCCCCCAGCCCCACGGGATCGCTGCACGTGGGTGGCGCCCGTTCGGCGCTGTTCAACTGGCTGTACGCCCGCAAGACCGGCGGCGTGTTCGTGCTGCGCGTGGAAGACACCGACCGCGAGCGCAGCACCGACGCCAGCACCCGCACCATCCTGGACGGGATGACCTGGCTGGGGCTGAGCT
>DASSJS010000417.1:0-4679 GCA_035691085.1 Longimicrobium sp. | reverse complement strand
CTCAGCACTCAGCACTCAGCACTCAGCACTCAGCACTCAGCACTCAGCACTCAGCACTCAGCACTCAGCACTCAGCACTCAGCACTCAGCACTCAGCACTCAGCACTCAATCTGATACGCAAAACGGTTGCAGAACACCTCCAACCCTCCTATCTTCCCGAAACCACCCGAGCGCGCAGTACGGCCGCGCCGCAGCTTACCGCGCCACATCCGCCCCGCCGGACGCTCGCCTTCGCCACACCACGGCTCGTTTCGGGTCTACCGGAGGACACATGCACATCAGGAACGTCATCACCGGCGCGCTGCTGGGCGCCGGGGCACTCGCGCACCCGCTGGCCGCGCAGACCGGCTGCACCACCGTGAGCGACCCGGCGCGCATTGGCGTGCAGGGCACCACGCTGCGGATGGCGCCGGCCACCTACCGCATCAGCGGGCAGCGCTTCACCACCAACGTTTACAACGGCAGCTTCGTGGCCCCCACCCTCACCATGCGGGCGGGCGAGCGGATGAACCTGTCGGTGGTGAACGCGATGGTGCCCAACGACTCGCAGAGCGTGCAGCAGGTGGCGTGGACCAACCAGCACTACCACGGCCTGGTGGTGACCCCGCGCCCCGACGGCGGCGACAACGTGACCAACGTCACCATCAACCGCGGCGACCCGCCCCGGAAGTATGACTTCCTGGTGCCGGGCTTCCACACCGAGGGGATGTTCTGGTACCACCCGCACCCGCACGGCCTCACCAACTCGCAGGTGGCCGGGGGGTTGAGCGGCGCGCTGATGGTGGGGAGCATCCTGCGCTACTTCCCGCAGTACGCCGGCGTGAAGGAGCGCACGCTGCTGATCCGCGACATGTCGTTCCACATCCAGAACCAGCTGCTGAACATCAACGGCAGCACCTGCGCGCTCCTTCCCGTGGCGCCGGGCGAGAAGCAGCTGTGGCACATCGGCAACTTCGGCAGCAACAACTTCATCAACCTGAAGCTGGACGGGATGCGCTGGACGCTCCTGGCGCTGGACGGCAACCCGCTGGCCCGGGTCGAAGAGGTGGACTCGCTCTTCATCCCGCCCGGCAGCCGCGCCGAGGTGATCGTGACCGGCCCGGCCGCGGGGCGGCGCGTGCGCCTCTACTCCGCGCCCTTCCTCACCGGCCCCGACACCGCCATCACGATGGGGTACATGGTGGGCGCCGGTCGGCCCAGCCTCCGCTCCATCATCCAGCCCGCCGGGCTCGACAAGTCGGTGGTGGACACCATCCACTTCCTCTCGCGCGCCGCCGACGTGCGGAAGCTCACCTTCCGCTACACGTTCACCACCGACAGCGCGACCGTGAACGACACCATCTACGCGCCCAACCACCTCCCCGTGAACGTGCCGTGGGGCCAGGTGCAGGAGTGGACGATCGTGAACACCACGCAGTTCCCCCACACCTTCCACATCCACCAGACCGACTTCCTGGTCACCACGGTGAACGGCCGGCCCGCCAACGAGGGGCGTCTGCGCGACAACGTGGCCATCGGCGTGCACCAGGTGGCGGTGCGCGACTCCACGGGGAAGGTCACCCAGCAGACGGTGGGTGACACGGTGACCGTGCGCTTCGTGTTCGAGCCGATCGCGGCGGGGCCGTTCGTGTTCCACTGCCACGTCCTGCAGCACGAGGACGAGGGGATGATGCACAACGTCTGCGTCTACGATCCGCGCGACCCCGACGGCCAGAACAAGTGCAACGCGTACTTCTCCGGCAACGCGCACATTCACTGATCGGCCTCGGCCGATGATAGACGAAGGTCGATGACACACGAAGGCCCGCCCCCTCCGGCGGGCCTTCGTGCGTCCTTACCGGCGCGATCCTTCCGCTGCTCGCTGGCGACCGCTTTCCGTTGGAGGAACACGGAGGGCACGGAGTACCACGGAGGGCACGGAGAACAGCGGTGCGGTTCTCCGTGTCCTCCGTGTTCCTCCGTGCCCTCCGTGTTCATGGCTGTTCATGGATGACGGGCGTGGGAGATGTGCCGGCCGGAGCGCCATGAGGGCGGTGCGCGCTTGACGCCGCCGGGGGTGCCCGACGAAGTTGCGCGGCCCTCTCGATCACACTCGCTTATCCGCTCGCGCCAACGGAGCTTACACGTGGACACGCTCGCCTGCGGGCACCGCCTGGCCGACCCCGGGCAGACGCACTACTGCACCTACCTGCGCGTGCACGAGCTGCTGTCGCTGCAGCCCGGCCCGGAGCAGACGCGCCACCCCGACGAGCACCTGTTCGTGGTGGCGCACCAGTCGTTCGAGCTGTGGTTCAGCCAGCTGATCACCGACCTTCCCCGCGTGATCCAGGCGCTGGGCAGCGACGACCCCGGGATGGCCGCGTGGCTCATGCAGCGCTGCACGGCCGTGGTGCGGATGTTCACGCCCATGATGCGGGTGCTGGAAACCATGACGCTGGGCGGCTTCTACGCTTTCCGCCACCACTTGGCCCCCGCCAGCGGCGGCGAGAGCGGCCAGTGGCACGAGGTGGAGATCCTGTCCGGCGCGCGCGAGCCCGAGTTCCTGCGCTACCTGCAGGCCGAGCCGCGCCCCGGCGACACCGCCGGCCCGCAGGTGGGGCTGTGGACGCCGCGCCTGGCCGAGCTGTGGGACCGGCCGTCGGTCTCGTCCGCCGCGCGGGAGCTGTTCGAGCGCCGCGGCGTGACCCCCGCCGACGCGTACGCCGCCAGCCACGCCGGCGCCGCGCACTGGGACCTGGTGCTGCTGGCCGAGGCGCTGCTGGACTACGACGAGGAGGTGCGGATGTGGCGCTTCGTGCACGCGCGCACCGCCGAGCGCACCATCGGCCCCGACACCGAGGGCACCGGGCACACCACCGGCGTGCGCTTCCTGGAGCGGATGGCCACCTACCGCGCCTCCTTCTTCCCCTTCCTCTGGTCGGCCCGCGGCGAGATGTGGGACCGCACGCAGGCCGCCCTCTCCGGCGCGAGCGGCGCGGGGCGCTGACGAGGTCGCGGAGCGGCCGGGGGGCCGGCAAGGCAATGTGCAATCAGCCTTGCGATATCCCCCGGCCGCGGCGCGGCGGGACCCGCAAGTGACTGCCACGACAGGTGATCGGCGCCCAAAGGCAGAGGTGGCGCGAAATGGGGGACGATGCGTGCCGGGCTGGTCCTCTCCCCACCATTCCTATATCTTTCCCGCCCCGCCAGGGCTCATTTCAAGCGGCCCGCATCCGATGCGGCCCCCTGCTCCGTACCTTGTGCAAACTCGGGACGGAATCTTGCCAATTGCGTTCCGCGATTCCGTCCGTTCCATCAGAGCTTCTGAATTACCGATGACCTCGATCCCCTCCACCGAGATCCCGCTCGGCGGCGCGCGCCTGTTTGATGGGCACGCCGCGGCTTCCGTACGCCCGGCGGGGAGCAACGCCCTGCTGGAAGAGACCTGGCGCCGCACCGACCGGATGCTGGCCTGGCTGCTGGTGGGCCACCTCCCGCTGATGATCGCGCTGGCGTTTCTCCACGGCACCTGGGCGGCGGTGGCCGCGTGGGGGGTGCCCTGCGTGGCGGCGGGCGCGCTGGTGGCGTGGCGCATCCCCGGGCGGCTGGCGGCGCGCCTCACCATCGCCACCGCGTTCCTCCTGGTGTCGGCGCTGATCATCCACCAGACGCACGGGATGATCGAGATGCACTTCCACATCTTCGCCATCCTGGCCTTCCTGCTGATGTACCGCGACTGGCGCGTGCCGGTGTGGGGCGCGGTGGTGGTGGCCGCGCACCACGTGCTGGGCAACCTGTCGCAGGTGAACGGCGGCGGGATGCACGTGTTCCAGGATCACGCGGGGTGGCACATCGTGGCGGTGCACGCGGGGTGGGTGGTGTTCGAGGTGACCATCCTGGTGTACATGTCGCGCCTGCTGGCCGCCGAGACGGCACAGGCGCAGGCGCTGGTGGAGCTGGCCGGGCGCGTGGGCCAGGGCGACCTGACCGCCCGCGCCGCCCGCGGCGAGGGCGCCGTGGGCGACGCGGTGGGCGCCATCAACGCCGGCACCGAGCGCCTGGCCGTGGCGCTGCGCGAGGTGCGCGGGCAGTCGCGGCAGGTGGCCGACGTGGCGCAGGGCTTCAGTGCCGCCAGCGACCACGTGACCCACGCGGCCGAGGGCTTGGCCGCGTCGCTCACGCAGGTGGTGGCCGGCGCGCAGGAGCAGGCCCGCACCGCGCAGATGCTGGCCGACGCGCTGCACGGGATGACGCACGGCATCGACGGCGTGGCGGCGCGCGCGCAGAGCGTGGCCGACGAGGGGCGCCGCGCGCAGGACGTGGCCCGCGACGGCACCCGCGTGATCGGCGAGGCGGTGGGGAGCCTGGGGCGCATCCGCGAGACGGTGCTGGAGAGTGCCGCGCAGATCACCGAGCTGCACGGCTACACCGAGCACATCGGCCGCATCACCCAGGCGGTGGCGGGGATCGCCAACCAGACCAACCTGCTGGCGCTGAACGCCGCCATCGAGGCGGCGCGTGCCGGCGAGCACGGCCGCGGCTTCGCGGTGGTGGCCTCGGAAGTTCGCAAGCTGGCCGAGCGTTCACAGACCGCCGCCACCGAGATCGGCGCGGTCTCCAGCGACACGGTCAAGGCCGCTCAGTCGGCCGGCGAGATGCTGACGAGCCTGGTGCCCAACATTCGCAAGACCGCCGAGTT
>DASSJS010000416.1:0-12174 GCA_035691085.1 Longimicrobium sp. | reverse complement strand
CGTTGCCTTCGGGGTCTGTCCGGGAGCCATGAGGGACCGCGTCTATCGACGCGTTCACGCTGGGCAAGGCCAGCGGCTCGTTCAGCACCTTCCAAAAGTCCCGCAGCGAGTTGCCGACGTTGCCAGCCGCCCGCGTCATGTCCGCGAAGTCTGCCTGCAGCGCCCTCTGCAGGACCGCGATGCGCCGCACCCTCCGCTCCGCCGCATCTCCCCACGTGTTCGGGATCTCGGGGATCTTCACCGCGCCTGGCAGCAGGTTCATGGCGCGGATAACGACGTTGAGCTTCGAGATCGCGTTCTCCGCAAATAGGTCGATCGCGCCCATTCCACCCTGGTACACGATCTCCACCGCGCGGAAATACGCGGTGACCATGTTCAGGATGAATCGCACCTGGTACACAACGAAGTTCGCCGCGGTCGACAGGCCGGCGACCAGGACCCGAATCCAATGAACCACCTCCGCGCGGTTCTGCCGGAGCCCGGTGGAGAGGTCCGCGATCGCGGAGCTGGCCTGTCCGAGCGCGGTCGCGCCATCGGCGCCTGCGATCTCCACGCGCCCCAGGTCCTCCACAAGGTTCCCCAAGTCGTTCTGGATCGCCTTCAGCTGGCCCATGAAGGTCTGGGCTTCCCGCTCGGCGTATCCCTTCGTGGTGCGCCTTAGTGCGTCCATCGCAGTCTCGCCTTCGCGTACCACGACGTTGTGCCCCTTGAGCACCCTTGTCTGGCCGTTGTACACCTTGGTCACGAAGTCCGCCGCTTCGCCCAGCTCCATCTGCTCGCGCGCGGCGACGTCCAGCACCAGACCCATGTTGTTCACGGACCATGTGTAGTTGCGTGTCCCCGCCAGAAGCTTGTCTAGGCCCGCCGCGATCTCGTCATCGTCAAAGATGGGCGCCCTCGCATATAGCGCCTGAACCGCCTGGTCGATGTTCCCGGCCACGCCCGCGTACGCGATACCCAGATTCTCCACCGTGGACCGAAGGTGGTCCCACACGGCGTCCGCCTCGAGCGCCTGCTTGGGCGCGTCCATCAGCACCGAGACGACCTTGCGCCCGAGCGTCTCGAGCGTGCCCAGCAGCATGTCAATACCGCGCCGCCCCAACTCGAACACACCTCCGCCGGTGAACCACTGGCCGATGGACAGCCCGATCGAGCGCGAAGCCTGCGTCCCGTGCTGTCCCATCTTCTGCAGCTGGAGGGCCGTCCCGTTGGCCTCGCGGCCTACGCGGTCGATGTCCGCCGCCATGCGGATGAACTCCGCGTCCGTCAGTCTTCCCTGGGCACGGAGTTGCGCGAGGTTGTGCAGCATGGAATTCACGTAGCCGGTTTCGGCCTCGTGCTTCCGCCGCAGGAAACCTTCCTCCGTGAGGTCGCCGCGGCGGTGGCTCTCCTGGAGGCCGGCGATCCGCAGGTCCATCGCGTGCTTCATGGCGGCGGCCGTCGCCTCCGCCGCCGACTTCCCCCCGTGCCCCATCTTCTCGAACTGCTGGGCGGTCCGCTCCGCCTGGTCTCCCACCTTGGCCAGGTCCCGGGCCAGCTTCACGAACTCCCCGTCCGTCAGCTCCCCCTTGGCGCGCAGCTGGTCCATGCCCCGGGACAGCGACTGCACGAACGCCTGTTCGGCTTCGAACTTCCGCTTCAGGTAGTCGTCCTGGCCGATGCTCCCCTCGCGGAACTTCTTGTTCAACTCGGCCAGCGTCAGGTCCAGCTGCTCCTTGAGGGCACGGCGCATCTTGGCCGCCCCCTTTTCCCCGGAGGCGGCCAGCGCGCGTTCGAAGTCGGACATGAACTTGCCGCGGGCGTCCGAGTCCAGGACGAGCCCCACGCGGCGGAGGAATGGCTTTCCGGACATGCGGTGTTTCCCCGGGGAAAGAAGCATGAGAGCCACACCCGCCACGTGGCGGGTGTGGCTCATCTCAGCGAACGGTTGAGCGGGGCCGGAGATGCCGGGGCGGCGCGGTCAGAGGCCCGCGAACCAGGCCCGGCGGCTGTCCTCCGTGGCCATGCCGGCGGAAACGGCGTCCGCGTCGCGGAGCAGCTGCCGGGTGTTGGACAGGCTCAAGCCCCGCATCCCCATCACGTACGCCTGCCACGACACGGGCAGGCCGCGATCGCTGCGCCAGATCGCCCACCACGGCACGACCCACGCGGGATAGGCCCGGACGAACTCCGTGACGCTGTCGGCCAGGTCTACCGCGCGCTGCGGCCCGCCCCGGGAGACTGGACGCTGGACCTCATCCGGGCATCGAAAAAAAGCGCGTTCAGCTCCCCCATCTCCCGCGCCGTCGCGTCCCGGAACGGGTCGGGGCGCATCCACCACGGGAGCCAGCCGAAGCGGGAGAGCGGCCGGGCATGCCGCCGGAGCAGCCCGGAATCCACCGCCACCTCCGCGGCCACGTCCACGCTGGCGTCTCCGGCCGCCGCGGCCTGCAGGCGCTCCAGCGCCTGGCTGTGCCGCATCCCCGCGACGGCCGGCGCGGGCCGGAACCAGAACAGCCGCCCCCGGTACCGGAACACCTCGCCGGCCACCACCGACTCCACGGCCGCCACGTTGCGGGACGGTGTGGGCCGGGCCTCCGCGCGGTCACGCGACTCGTACCGGGCGTGGTTGGCCTCCACCTGCCCCCGGGAAAGCGTGGTCGCTTCCATGGGCGTTACACCGGGTCGATGTCGATGCCGACGTCCGCCGGGTCGCCGCGCGTGTAGAGCTGCTGGCCCTGCGGCTTGCTGCGGTCCTGCAGCAGCGTGAACGTCACGGTGTCGATGGCCTTGCCGCCGTCGCCCATCTTGTAGGTGATCGGCGGGCGGGAGAAGAAGCCGCGCCACATCCACACGGAGAGCTTGAGCAGGCGCGTCTGTTCCGCGGTGAACGCGACGCCGTCCAGCTTCCAGGTCGCCCCCACCTTGGCGAAGGTGACGGCGGTGCCGAACTCGCCGGCCGCGTTACGGAAGATCTCCTCCGGGAGCAGCACGACGGTCCACGCCTTCACGGGCTTCCGGCCGATGCGACCCGCGCCGCCGGTGCCGCCGGTGGGCGTCAGGATGGGGCGCTGGGCGGGGTCCGCCAGGAAGAGCGGGAGGGACGCTTCCGGCGCGGCGCCGGTCTCCCACGCCTCCCAGGGCGCATCCCCGGTCAGCTCGGGGACCTTGAGCGTGTCGATGGAACTCTTGGGGTCCAGCTTGGGCTCGCCCTCCATGTCGCCCAGCAGGGAGAGCGCGAGGTCCGCCGTCCCGTCCCAGTACGGGCTGTAGACCGCACGGGCGCGGCCGATGGTGCGGAGCGCGGTCGCCAGGTCGCCTGCGGGAATGCTTACGTCCGTGGGCATGGGTGCCTCCAGGGGGGTTCGGGTTCGCTACTTCGAAACGGCTTCCATCTGGTAGTCGTCCGACCGGTGGGCGGCGCCCTCCGTGCTGTCGGGGTGCGAGCGCCCGTCGTCGTAGACGGTGGTGAAGCGGAGCCCCGCCACCTCCACCTCGATGCGCCGGTCCAGCGCGGCGTTCACCGCGGCGTTCACCTCCAGCAGCGCGGACGCGTCCGCCGCCCACTGGTCCACCTGCAGCAGCAGGCGGTCGGTGCCATCCCGGCTGCGGTTGGTGATGTCGCGCAGCCCCAGCGTCTCGGTATCCGGCGCACCGTGGATCTCATCCGTCTTGCGGATCGCGGCGCCGGCCAGCCGTGGCTTCTCCCGGAGCAACGCGATCGCCCGCTCGTACAGGTCCGGCCACCGCCTCATCCCTCGATCTCCTGCTGGAGCATGGCATCCACCTTCGGCCCCGCCGCGGCGATGGACGGGCGGAACCACGGGTGCGCGGGCATGTACCGGCCAAGGCTGTCGGCGCCGCCATGCTCCAGGCGGAACGCGTACAGGAACCCCGGCTCCAGGAACGGCCCCCCGTACCCGCTGCCCACGTAGCCCCACACGCCGCTGAGCCCCCTGCGGACGGCCCGCTCCGTGATGATGGACGCCAGCAGCGCACCCACCTGCCTGCGGGGCGCCTCGCCCGGCTCCGGCGCACCGGTGCGGCTAAGCCGCGTGGTGATCTCCCCGTGGATGATCTCGGCGGCGCGGTTCACCAGCGGCACGCATTCGTCCAGCAGCTCGCGGGCGTCCTCGTCGAAGAGCCCCGCCAGCGGCGGGTCGATGAAGGAGAGGCTGATCATCAGCCCGGAAGCCTGACGGTGACGCGCTTCAGCGTCGCCACGGAATCGGGGCGCGCGGCGTCGATCCCCTCCACCTTCCACGTCTCGCCCATGTGCGGACCCTGCGTGACCTCCAGAACGTCGCGGGCCTGCACGGACGCCGTCCACCGCACCGTGGCCACGATGGTTCCCGCCGGCGCTTCGCCGGCGCCATAGTTCTGGAGCCCGGGCCTGCCGTCCGTGAAGCGGACCCATGTCGTGCCCACCTCGGCGTACGTCGTGGTGCGCGAGGCGAGCGCGCCCTCCGCCTCCGATGGCCGCCAGACGGTGACCAAGCTGGACGCCTTCCCGGCCTGCATCGCTCAGCCCGCCCGGGGCTTCTTCGCCACGGGCGGGGGCGCGGCGTCTTCATCGCCCTCGTTTCCTTCGGGAAAGGCGGGAGCCGGCAGGCCAGCGGCGGCGGCGTCCTGTGCTACCAGCGGCGGCTCCCAGTCGGCCACGGTGAGCGCCACGAACTCCATCCCTTCCCACCGGGGCAGGCGGGGATTGGAGCCCACCACGTGCCCCTCGTGATCCCGGGTCATCCGGACCGTTCGCGTGTCGTCCATCGGTGGCATCGCCATGTGTAGGGTCAGTCGAGCGAAGGGACGCGGAGCAGGTTCATCAGCCGGTCGTAGCCCAGCGGCGTCTCGGTGATGATCGTTCCCGACGTCACCGCCGAGCGGTCCTCGAAGAGGTGTGCGACCAGCAGCAGGATCGCGGCGCGCGCGGTGGGCGAGACGCTGGCGGGCTCCGACCCCGCCACGTAGTCCACCCACGCGGAGTTGGCCGCGGCCAGCGTCTCCGGCCAGGTGTAGCCGTGGGCGGGCAGTACCCGGGGCGGAGTGGATGCCGCGTCCAGGCGGTACCGCGCCGGGTCCAGTTCGCGCTCCACGCCCGCGGTATCCAGGTAGGTGACGGCCAGGACCTGTTGCACCGGCGGGTACCAGAGCCGGATCTCCCCCGCGCGGCACCCTTCGCCTCGCCGGGGGAACCCGTCCAGCCAGAGGCGCCGCGTCTGCGTAACCAGGGAGATCCGTGCGTCCGTCTCCAGCGTGGCGGTCGCGGCCTGCAGGTAGATGCCGATCAGGCCATCCTCCGCCGTCTCGGACGAGGTGAGGCGGCAGTGCGCCCTGGCTTCATCGAGCGTCACCGGCAGGCTGGCCGGGAGCTCCACCATCTCGATTCCCGGCATGCGTGAGCTACGCTCCCGGGTCGGCGGGGTCGCGGCCGGTGTCGCTCGCGGAAGCCCCCCCGGTCCCGGCATCGTTCGCGGGCGGCGTCTCGGGAGCCGCCCCTCCCAGCGCGGCCAGAGCGGCCTCCAGCGCCGCAGTGGCGGCCTCCTTGCCACGGAACTCGCGCGGCTTGTCCCCCTCCATCAGCGGCTTGTCGCCCACCAACACGCGGTACTTGCCGAACCCCAGATGGTCCAGCCGCCCGGCGTGCGCGCCGGCGGTGCTTTCGTCCGATGCCGCCGTGCCCGGCGCCGCCTCGGCGGTTGTCTCCGTTGCCGCCGCGACGTACTCAGCGTCGTGGGGCACGAACTTCTGCGCCGTCTCGTCGTCGAACCCGGCGGTCTCGCCCGCATTGTAGGGCGGGCGGTGCTTCTTGAACTTGATGAGGCGCATGGTGCCGGTTCCTTCTGAGATGCGGAGAGGGTTCGCCGAAAGCTCGCGCGGAGCGCGCGGCTTAGACGGCGGGGATGTTCGTGCCGCCACCCAGCACCAGCACCGCGGAAACCACGGCCGTGTCCGTGTTGGCCGCGCTCAGGTTGGGCGTGAACTGCGCGCGGACGTAGCGCTCGGCGGTGGTGAGGTTCAGGTCCAGCTCCACCACGCCGTACTCCGTGCTCCCACCGCCCGCACCCGTGGCGGCCGTCGCCGCCGCGTGCGCGGCGCCGAAGTCGGCGGCGCCCGTGCCCGCGCTGTCGGTCGCTTCCTGCAGGTTGGCGGCGATGGTGAGCGTGGCTGCGGCGGCCAGGACGGCCTTGAACGTGATGACCAGCTTGGCGGACGCGTAGCCCTGGCGGTCCACCCACGGGCCGTTCACCTCGGTGTTGTCGCCCGCACCACCGGCGGTCACGGCGACGCCGCCGCAGGAACGGCTGGTGATGTAGGCGCCGATGTCGGTCGGGATCATCTCTGGCTCTCCTTGCGGGGGGGGCGTGGTGTGCGTGGGTTCCGGCGCGGGCGGGCTATCTGCCCGGCCCGCCCTCGCCGCTCTGGTCAGCGTTCAGGTGGGCGCGGCGGATCAGCTGCCCCACGTCACCAGCATCACCACGCCGGACTCCACGTGGCGCATGCCCAGGTCGTGCTCCGTGATGACGCGGATCACGGTCTGGTCCTTCGCGTAGGCGCTGACCAGGCCGGTGCCGTCGTTGTACGCGGCGGCGTCGCTGGCCGAGATCAGCAGCCCCAGCGTCTCGCCGATCACCACGTCGGCGAAATCCACCTGGTACAGCTCCGAGACGTTGCCGCCGCCAAGGTTGCTCGGGATCTGGCTGGTCGCCTTGAAGGGCTGGCCGTTCAGCTGGCCTTCCTTCATCTCGTCGCGGTACGCGTAGTTCCCGTTGCCGTCGCGCAGGCCCATCAGGAAGTGCTTGGTGCGGGGCGACATGAGGTAGCCGGGGTTCCGCATCCGCACGTTCGCGTTCTCCAGCGTGAGACCCATCTGGCTGAACCCGTCCGTGACGGTGGCCAGGTTCACGGTCGCGTTGGCGGTCAGCACGTTGGCGGACGGAACCCAGTACCGGATGCCCTTGGGCGACGCGGCGGAGCCCGGGCCGCGGATGAATGCCAGGTCGGACCGCTCCGCGAGGGAGGCCACCACGTCGTCCCGGATCACGCGGTCGTTCACCCGGCTCTGGCGGCGCAGCAGGGCGTTCTGCACGGGGACCAGCGTGCCCAGCGGCTTCGCCACCAGCTGCACGGCGCGGCCCTTCATCTCCGACGCGGGGATGTCGTCACCCTCGCCGAAGTAGCTGGCCTGCGCGCCGCTCGCGATGCCCGGCATCTGGAAGATGCCGCTCTGCATCTCGCCCATGATCGGGTTCATCGACCGGACGACGGACGCGGGCCGCAGCAGCTCGATGGTGTCCGCCGCGTAGTCTGGGGTGATGAACACCCCGCCCGCCGTCGCGTCGGTGGCGGCCAGCGCGCGCGTGGCGGCGTCGTCCGGCCCCCACTCGCGCTCCGCCACGTCCAGCGCGCGCGGGACGCTCCCGCCGGCCGACATGGCGCGGATGCAGCGCGAGACCATGAACTCGTCCTCCTGCGCCTCGGCCCTGCGGGGGCCAGCCTCCGGCCGGGCCGCCGGGCTCGGGCCGTTCGAACCCGCCTGCCGCACCATCACGGCCTCGATCCGCTCCGCCCGCTCGCACCGCTCGTTGAGGCTGGTCAGCTCCGCGTCCAGCGCCCGGTACTCCGTGTCCTCCTCGGCGGTGAACACGGGATCCTCCCGCTGCTCCACCCCGTCGTTCAGCGCGCGCATGCGGGAGATCACCTCCGCGCGGCGGCGCCGCAGTTCCACGATGGTCATTCGACCCAATCTCCTTGAGGAGGGGAATGTGTGGCCGCGGGCGGCGCCCCGGCTTCGGGCAAAACGAAAAGAGCCGTGCGCCCCAGCTTGGGCACACGGCTCATCTCAGCGGATACTTCCTTGATCCTTCGTCTACTGCACGGCGGGAAAGCTAGCGTGCATGCCGCACACCGTCAACGATCATCCGCGCACGGCCTTCGCCGCGAGGTCCAGCTTGCGGCGCCGCGCGGTGGCATGTGCCCTCGCCGCAACCCTCCGCTCGCTCGCGAGGAACGATTCGGCGGCGCGCACGGCCACCGTCGTGTCGGGATAGGCGGGCTGCGTCTGCGGCCCGACCTCGAAGAGCTGCGCCCTGGTGACGACCCGGTACAACTTCCCCTCGCGGCGCTCGAAGCGGTCGCCCCCGGGCAGCACCCGGAACGAAAAGCTGTTCTGGGTTACGTCTCCCCTGCGGATGCTGGCCATCGCGTCCCGCGCCCACTGCGCATCCGGAGGTGACGCGGTGTAGCGGAGCCCATCTCCGGGTTCCTCCCACACCCGCGCTGTCCCCGCGCTGACCCGGCCGAAGACGTAGCGCGGGTCGTGCTGCCACTGGACGCGCACATCATCGGAGGCGAGGGAAGCGGCAAACGCGCCCTCGGCTATTTCCTCAAGGAAAACGGCTCCGCTCGGAGTCCGCAACTCACGAGAGATGGAGCCGAACCGCACCGCCGTCCCGTGTAGCATCTCGCGGCCTTCCTCGTCCGCCGCCCGCACTTCCCCACCTCCGAAGGTGCGGGTCTCCATCGCGCCAGCGGGAGGGGCCGAACGGATGGGAGGATCGGGCAGATCCTCCTGCAGCGGCGGCTGGTCCTCGGCGGTCAGCTCCGCCATCAGGTCTTCCACCGTGACGATGCGCTCGCACATTCCGGCAGCCAGCGCTTCGGTGGCGACCAGACCCCGGCCCTGGCCGAACCGCGCCTGGACCTCGGCGCGGGTGATCCCGTAGAACTCCGCCAAGTCGTTCTCGAACATCGCGCCCAGCTCGTCCACCTGGCCCTGCCAGTACGCGAGGGTCTCCGCGCTCAATGGCTCGCTGTCGTTCCCCTCCGCCTTGTATGGCGTGGAGGTGATGAACGTCTCCTCGATCCCGTTATTCGCAAGGGCGCGCGAGAAGTCCACGTGCGACATGATCACGCCGACCCACCCGAGCTCGCCGGACGGCACAACATACCGTTCTGCGGCCCCGGCATAGACATAGAACGTCGCGCTGGCCACCTCCCCGTCCGCGATTGCGACAATGCGCTTCTTGCTCCGCGCCTGGAACACGCGGCGCGCCAGTTCGGGAGTTCCGTGAACGGTGCCCCCCGGCCCGCAGCAGATCAGGAAGATCGTCCCGACCGAGTCATCATCTACCGCGTCGTCCAGCCACTGGCCGAACATCTCGGTTGACGTGCCGCCGCTGTACTCCATCATCAGGTTCATGCGCCGCGCGAGAATCCCCATCAAGGGCAGCACCGCGACCGACCCGACGCGCTGCGGTTCATATACGCGACGCTCGAAGTCGGGGAGGTCGACATCCTCGCCGGCGAGCTTGGCGGCCACCACTCGCCTGATCGCAACGAGCTTGGAATCCTGCACCATCAGGGGGCGGCGGTGAATCTCCGCGCAGACGTGTGCGAGACGGTTCATCAGCGGTCCTCCAGGGGGAAGGTGAAGTCGCGGTTCTCCGCCCCACGGGGCGCGCGGTCCAGTGCGTCGTCCACCCGGTCCAGCGGAACCATGTTCATAGGGATGAAGCGGCGGTCTCCGCCCTCCACCGGGTTCATGTTCTCGCGCTCCAGGATATCGTTGGGCGAGGCACCTCCCACCTGGAACAGTGCCTTGTACAGCTCCGCACGCCCGGCCGAGTCCCCGCGCAGGAGCGCGTCCATCAGGAACTCCACGAAGAAGGTATCGCGCTCCTCTCCCACGAAGAGGTCCCAGCTCAGCGCTTCCTCCCACCGTACGAACCAGGGCTGCGCGGTATCCCGGATGAACTCCAGCGACTGCTGTTCGATGTTGTTGTTGGTGGACCGCAGAAGGTTGTAGATCATGTGCGGCGGCACCTTGAACCAGCGGGCGATCTCGTCCAGCTGGAACTGCCTCGACTCCAGGAACTGCGCGTTCTCGGGCGAGAGGCTGGTCTGCTCCCACTTGAGCCCGTTGTCCAGGATCGCGACCCGGTGCGCGTTCGAAAGCCCCTCCTGCCCAAGGGTCCAGCTCTCGCGAAGTGCATCGAAGGCGGGCTTCGAAAGGACCTTGTCCGTGGAAAGGATGCCGCTGACCCGCGTGCCGTTCGCGAAGAACCGCGCCCCGAACTCGTCGGCCGCCTTGGTGAAGCCCAGCGATTCACGCGCAAGCGTGATCGGGTCGTAGCCTTTCAGCCCGTCAAACCCGAAGCCGGGGATATGGAGCACACGGTAGGAAGGGAGAGTAACCGGCGTGGTCGTGCTGCCAGTCCGCGGGATCTCGGTTCGGTACCACCTCTCCCCGTTGAAGCGGAACGGTTCCGTCGTGGGCGGTAGAGGCCAGAGGTTCGCGACCTGGCCCGCGTTGTCCCACTCGATCTCCATGTACGCGTTTCCCCTCAGGGCGAGATGGCCCTGTGCCACCTCCTTGAGGGTGAACGGCGTCATCTCGGGGTTGGGCCGCCGGTGCAGGACGCGAAACACGGGGTGCTCCCGCGCCCGCTCCTTGCCCCGTGCGAGGCGCCGGTACGTAATCGCCGGTGTCGCGCCCATCATGTCCGTCAGGACGCGGACCGCGCAGTAGACCGCGGCGATATTCAGTGCGTTGCTGGCGTTGATGCGGACACCGGCGAACGTGGTTCCGCCGCCCAGCGCACCGCGCAGCCACCCCGCCGGGTTGGAGAAAGAGAACGTCTCTTCCGGCGACAGGTCCCGCCGCTCTCCGCCAAGCCAGTCCAGGAGGCCCACGGCTACCGCCCCCGGATGGAGATGAAGAGCAGGAGCGCGCCGGGGACCAGGTAGGCAAGCGGGGGCCACGCCATCCCGCCGCCCCGGATCACCAGCGCCATGCCGGTGGCGAAGGCTACGTCCCGCCCATGCTGCCGGACGGCGCGCGCCAGGGCGGCGAGTGCGCGTGTTGAGCCGGTGGTTCCTTGCTTGTCGGTCACCGGATTCGGCGGTGTCAGGGGGGCGGGGCGAAACGAAAAAGCCGCAGGCCCCTCCGCCTTTCGGCGAGGGCTTGCGGCTCATCTCAGCAGCGGGAAAGATATCGGGCTATCCGTTCACGATCAAGCGCGGCGTTTCATTGGAGGAAATACAAGCCCCTCTCCGCGAACACATCTTCGGCCGGAGTTGCGGGCTGCGCTCGCGCCAGCCCCACCGCCATGCACAGCGCCACCACTGGATCGATGCGGCCGGTGGACTTGCGCTTCTCCCATTTCTTGTTGCCCGCCGGGTCCGTCTGCAGAATGGCAGAGGCGGACGCCCACGTCAGAGCCGGGTTCTTGCGTACCCGCAACTGGCCTTTCAGCACGGCATCCTCCAGCGCGGTAACACTCCGCGTCATCCAGAGCGTGTCGGCGGACTGCGCCCCCGTGAAGCCCTGCCCGTGCTTGACGAGCCGGATGCCCACCCCGGTGGATTGCTCCTTGCCGTCCCATTCCCAGCCGTCCAGCCCCAGGCGGTCCATTTCCCTGAGGAAATCAGCGATCCGCCACGCGTCATATGTGAGGGCTGGCAGGTTGAACCCGGCTACAAGCATGTCCTGCAGGTGCGCCACCACGTGGCCGTAGTCGATGGAAGGGCCGTCCACCGCGATGATGTGGCCCTCGTCTCGCCACCGGCTGTACGGGACGCGGTCGAGGTGCTCTCGCTGCAGCAAGGTATCACCCGGCGTCCACGCCCAGATAGCCGCGTCCAGCGATCCGTCATGCGCCGGCCAGACGATCCCCATGGCGGTCAGGTCCAGCCGGCTCGACAGGTCGATGCCGACGAACCCCGGCCGCTCGCGCACGGCGTCCAGCCCTGCCCACCTGTCTTTCAGCGGCCCGCTCTCCGGCCTCTCGCAAGCGCGCCAGAGGTCCCCGTCGATCCACGGGTTGGAGGCGTCAACCCACACACAGAAGTTGAGGCGGAGCACCAGCGAACGCATGGACGGCATTCCCCGCGCGCTGGCGATCCGCTCTTCCAGGTACTTGGGCTGGAAGGTCACCCCGATCGACGGGTTGGCCTTTGGCCAGCACGACGGGTCGGTGAACGGGTCGTCGCGGGCGTCCAGCGCACAGATGTACGAGAAGAAACTGTCATCCTCCAGCTCGCCGGCGGCGATCTTAGCCCCGGTCTCGTGGTAATCCCAGCACACACCCTCGCGACCGACACCCGAGTTGGTGATCATGAAGATAAGCGCCTGCCGGCGGTTCTTCACGCCGGCGCGCATGAACTCCACCGTGGCGTTGGTGGGGTGTTCGT
>DASSJS010000415.1:0-2840 GCA_035691085.1 Longimicrobium sp. | reverse complement strand
GCGCCACGTGGTCTTCGGCGGCGAAGCGCTGGACGTGGCCAGGCTGCGACCGTGGTTCGAGGAGAACGGCGACACGGCCCCGCGGCTGGTGAACATGTACGGGATCACCGAAACCACCGTGCACGTGACCTGGCGGCCGCTGACCTGGGCCGACGTGGAGCGTGCGGGCGCCAGCCCGATCGGCGAGCGGATTCCGGACCTGCGCGCGTATCTGCTGGACCGGGAGGGCGAGCCGGTGCCGGTGGGGGTGGCGGGCGAGCTCTACGTCGGGGGCGCGGGGGTGGCGCGCGGCTACCTGGGCCGTGCGGCGCTGACGGCGGAGCGGTTCGTGGCCGACGCGTACGGCGGGGAGCCGGGGGGGCGGCTGTACCGCACCGGTGACCTTGCGCGCTGGCTTCCCGACGGGACGATGGAGTACCTGGGCCGGGTGGACCACCAGGTGAAGGTGCGCGGCTACCGGATCGAGCTGGGCGAGATCGAGGCGGGGCTGGCGGAGCACGCGGGAGTGCGCGAGGCGGTGGTGGTGGCCCGGGAGGATGTGCCGGGCGAGAAGCGGCTGGTGGCATACGTGGTGGGCGACCCGGCGGCCGGAGCGGACGTGCTCCGGGCGCACCTGGGCCGGGCGTTGCCGGCGTACATGGTGCCGGCGG
The DNA here is from genome assembly GCA_035691085.1 of Longimicrobium sp. GTDB lineage: Bacteria > Gemmatimonadota > Gemmatimonadetes > Longimicrobiales > Longimicrobiaceae > Longimicrobium. Next base: position 2,190 of record DASSJS010000415.1, on the reverse strand, counting down.
CGTACGTGCGGCTGGAGAGCCTTCCGCTGACCCCGAACGGCAAGGTGGACCGCAAGGCGCTGCCTGCCCCGGAGGGCGACGCGTATGCGGTGCGGGGGTACGAGGCGCCGGTGGGGGAGACCGAACAGGCGCTGGCCGAGACCTGGGCCGAGGTGCTCGGCGTGGAGCGGGTGGGCCGCTGGGACAACTTCTTCGAGCTGGGCGGACACTCGCTGCTGGCGGTGCGGGTGATCTCGCGGGTGCGGCAGGTGCTGGGGGTGGAGGTCGCGCTGGGTGAGCTGTTCACCCGGCCCGTACTCGGGGACTTCACGCGGGCACTGGAGACGGCGGCGCGGTCGGAGCTGCCGGCGATCGAGCCGGTGGATCGGGCGGGGGCGATACCGCTGTCGTTCGCGCAGCAGCGGCTGTGGTTCCTGGAGCAGCTGGGGGGGCTGGGGAGCACGTACCACATCCGCACGCGCGTGCGGCTGCGGGGCGAGCTCGACCGGGCAGCGCTGGTGCGTGCGCTGGAGGGGATCGTGGCCCGGCACGAGGCGCTGCGCACCACGTTCGCGCAAGCCGACGGCGTCCCCGAGCAGCGGATCGCGCCGGCGGACGTCGGGTTCCACCTGGTCGAACACGACCTGAGCGGGCGGGCGAACGCGGAAGCCGGGCTCGGCCGGCTGGCGGCCGAGGAGGCGGATGCGCCCTTCGACCTGGAGCGAGGGCCGCTCATCCGCGGCCGGCTCATCCGGCTGGCCGCGGACGACCACGTGCTGCTTCTGACGATGCACCACATCGTCAGCGACGCCTGGTCCAGCGGGGTGCTCTTCGGCGAGATCTCCGCCCTCTACGCCGCCTACCACGAGGGCAGGGAGGCGCATCTCCCCGAGCTGCCGGTCCAGTACGCGGACTACGCGGTCTGGCAGCGGCGCTGGGTGGAGGGCGACGTGCTGGAGGCGCAGGCGGAGTACTGGTCCCGGACGCTGGCCGGTGCGCCGGAGCTGCTGGAGCTGCCCACCGACCACCCGCGGCCCGCACGGCAGGACTTCGCCGGCGCCACGATGCCGGTGAAGCTGGACGAGGAGCTGACGGCGGCGCTGCGGACGCTCGGCCGGAGGCACGGCACCACGCTCTTCATGACGGTGCTCGCCGGCTGGGCCGCGGTGCTGGGACGGCTCTCCGGCCAGGCGGAGGTGGTGATCGGCACGCCGTCGGCCAACCGCGGCCAGCGCGAGATCGAGGGGCTGATCGGCTTTTTCGTGAACACGCTCCCGCTTCGCATCGCCCTTTCCGGCGCCCCCACGGTGGCGGAGCTGCTGGGGCGGGTGAAGGCGCGCGCGCTGGAGGCGCAAGCCAACCAGGACATCCCCTTCGAGCAGGTGGTGGAGCGGATACAGCCCATGCGAAGCATGGCGTATTCGCCCGTCTTCCAGGTGCTCTTCGCCTGGCAGAACGCGGACCGGCAGAGGCTGGAGCTCCCCGGGCTGGCGTTGGGCCCGGTGGGCGCCCCGTCGCCGCACGTCACCGCCAAGTTCGATTTCACCCTCTCCCTGGTCGAGGTGGCCGGCCACCTCATCGGCCAGGTGGAATACGCCACCGCCCTCTTCGACCGCGCCACGGTGGAGCGGCACGTCGGCTACCTGCGCCGCGTCCTCCACGCCATGGCCGCCGCCGGGGATGCCCGCGTCGACCGCCTGCCGATGCTTCCGGAGGCGGAGCGGCGGCAGGTGATCGAAGGGTGGAACGCGACCGGGGCCGGGTACCCCGCCGATGCCGTTGTCCACGAACTGGTGGCGGCGCAGGCGGCGCGGACACCGGAGGCCGTGGCGATCGCCCATCCGGACGGGACGATGTCGTACGGCGAGCTGAACGCGCGCGCCAACCGGCTGGCGCACTTCCTCGCCGGACACGGCGTCGGGCCGGACGTGCGCGTCGGGCTCTGCGTGGAGCGGTCGCCGGAGATGGTCGTCGCCCTGCTGGCGGCGATGAAGGCGGGCGGCGCGTACGTCCCGCTTGACCCCGGATATCCGGAGGACCGGCTGCGCTACATGCTGGAGGACAGCGCCCCCGCCGTGCTCCTCACCCAGTCGGCGCTGCGTAAACGGTTCGAGGGGCTGGCGATCCCCGTCTTCTCGGTGGACGCGGACGCATCCGCCTGGTCGGACCGGCCGGCGGCGGACCCCCCGCGCGGAGAGCTGACCTCCCATC
>DASSJS010000414.1:0-4711 GCA_035691085.1 Longimicrobium sp. | reverse complement strand
GAGGACGCGGCGGCCGTGCTGCGCGGCGCCGTGCCCGAGCGGGTGGCGGCGGGCGTGGCCGAGGGCCCGCGCTCGGTCGCCTTCCTCTTCCCCGGGCTGGGCGACCACTACCCCAACATGGCCCGCGGGCTGTACGAGGCCGAGCCCGCCTTCCGCGCGGAAGTGGATCGTTGCGCCGAGATCCTGCAGCCGCTGCTGGGGCTGGACATCCGCCAGGTGCTGTTCCCCGGTGACGCGCCGAGCGACGCGGCGCCGTCCGCGAGCGGCATCGACCTGCGGCGGATGCTGGCGAAGGAAGAGGCCGATCCGGCGGCGGAGCGTCTCAACCGGACCGAGCTCGCCCAGCCCGCGGTGTTCGTGATCGACTACGCGCTGGCCAGGCTGTGGATGAGCTGGGGGATCGTCCCCGAGGCGACCATCGGCCACTCGCTGGGCGAATACGCCGCCGCGGCGATCGCCGGCATCCTCTCGCTGGAAGATGCGCTGACGCTGGTGGCCGAGCGCGCGCGGCTGATCCAGCCGCTCCCCGGCGGGGCGATGCTGGCCGTCTCGCTCGATCCGGACGCCATCCGCCCGCACCTGGGCGAGCTCGTCTCCATCGCCACCGTCAACGCGCCCGGCCTCACCGTGGTCGCTGGCCCGGACGAGGCGGTGGCGGCGCTGGAGACGCGCCTGGCGGACGCCGGCATCGTCGCGCGGCGGCTGCCGACCACGCACGCCTTCCACACGCCCATGCTGCGGGGCGCGGAGGAGGGCCTGGCGCGCCTGGCGGCCACCGTGCGCCTGCGCCCGCCGCAGATCCCGATGGTCTCCAACGTCACGGGGACGTGGATCACGGACTCGGAAGCGACGGACCCGGGGTACTGGACGCGGCACATGCTGGGCACCGTCCGCTTCGCCGAGGGCGTGGGCGAGCTGCTGAAGGAGCCCGGCCGCGTGCTGCTGGAAGTCGGCCCCGGCCAGACGCTGGGCACCTTCGTCCGCCAGCGCCCGGGCGAGGGCGAGGAGCAGCCCGCCGCCATCATCCCCTCGCTGCGCCACGCGTACGACCGGCGGCCGGACCAGGCGGTGCTGCTGGAGGCGCTCGGGCGGCTCTGGCTGGCCGGCGTCACCCCGGACTGGGCGGCGTTCCGCGGCACCGAGCGGCGCCGGCGCGTCCATCTCCCGACGTATCCGTGGGAGAAGCAGCGCTACTGGGTAGAGCCGGAGTGGATGGAGGAAGAGGCCGCCCCCGTCCATCGCGGCAAGCGCCCGGACCCGGCGGACTGGACATCCATCCCCACGTGGACGCGGACGCCGGCGGCGGATCCATCCACCGGCATCGCCCGAGTCCTTTTTGTCCATGACAACTCCGCGGCGGGGGAGGCGCTCGCAACGGCGTTGGCGGGGGATGATCGGACGGTCACCGTCGCCCGCTTCGGCGCGGCGTTCGGGCGCGGGGCGGAGGGGTTCACCGTGCGCGCGGCGGAGCGCGACGACTTCCACGCGCTGGCGGACGCGCTCGGCGGCGAATCCGCGCCGCAACTCGTCGTCTACGCAGGGAACGACCCCATCGCCTTCCTGCTGCTGGCCGGCGCGCTCGGCAACGCGGGGATCGAGGCGAAGCTGGTCGCCGTCACCCACTCCGCGCAGGAGGTGACCGGCGCGGAGCCGGTGGACGCGCACGCCGCCGCCATCCTGGGTGCCTGCCGCGTGATCCCGCAGGAGCACCCGTCCCTCACCTGCCGTGTGATCGACGTCACCGACGACGCGTCCGCGGACCGCATCGCGGCGGAAGTGCTGGCGGAGACGGAGGAGCAGGTGGTGGCGCTGCGGGGGCGCCACCGCTGGGCGCGCGGCTTCCGCTCCGTGCGGGCCGCTCGGCCGGCCGCGGCGCTGCGCGAGGGCGGCATCTACGTCTTCATCGGCGGGATGGATGGGCGGAACGCCACCTTCGCCGACGCGATCGCGGCCACGCCGGGCGTGCGCATCGGGATCATCGACCCGCGCATCCCCGGGCTGGGCGAGATCGACTTCTTCCTCCGCATGCTGGCGCCCGATAACCCCGCGCGCATCGCCGGGCAGGCGGTGAAGGCGCTGGTGGACCGCGGCGTGGAGGTGCGCGTGGAGCGCGCGGACGGCGGCGGCGGCCTGGGCGCGGCGCTGCGGCGGTTCGATGAGCGCTGGGGCGCGATCGACGGAATCATCTTCTCCCCCGGCGCCGAGCACGTGGGCGACCTGGCCGCCGTGGCCGAGGTGAAGCCCGCCGCGTGGAAGCTGGAGATGGAGATGGTGGAGGAGCAGCTGGCCGCGCTGAAGGACGCGCTCGCCGGCCGCGCGCCGGGCTTCGTGCTGGTGGAATCGTCGCTCGCGGGCGTCCTCGGCTCCTTCGGCCGCGTGCGCGTGGCGATGGCGAACGCGGTGACCGACGCCTACGCGTCCCTCGCGGCGGCGGAGGGCGTGCGCTGGACCAGCGTGGCGTGGGACCGCTGGACCGTGGGCGCCGCCCCCGAGGGCGACGAGCTGTGGATCACCGGGAACGAGATCGCGCCGTCGCTCGATGCCGTGATCGCGCTGGCCGGCGAGCCGAACGTCTTCGTCTCCACGGGTGACCTGGAGACGCGCATCCGCCAGAGCGCCCGGGTGGCGGTGGAGCCCGCCGCCCCCGCCCAGCTCTACGCGCGCCCCGACGACCTGGGCACCGCCTACGAGCCGCCCAGCAACGACCTGGAGGAGCGGATCGCCGAGGTGTGGCAGGCGCTGCTGGGCGTGGAGCATGTGGGGATCCACGACGACTTCTTCGCGCTGGGCGGCCACTCGCTCCTCGCCACGCAGATCATCGCGAGGCTGAAGGACATGTTCGAGCTGGAGCTGCCGCTGAAGGTGATCTTCGAGGCGCCCACGGTGGCGAAGATGGCCGTGCTGGTGGAAGAAGCCATCCTCGCCGAGATCGAGGGCCTGAGCGAGGACGAGGCGGCGGAGCTGGTGGGGTAGGGGAGAGCGACGAAGGATCGGGGTGATGGAGAAGCGCCTGCGCATGCCGCGGCGGCCCCCTCCCCCCGGCCCCCTCCCCGCGCTCCGCGGGGGAGGGGGAGAAGAAAACCGAGTTCGCTTCGGCGGTTTCGAAGCGAGAAGAGCATCGGAATGCGTCACCCTCCCCCCGCGGAGCGCGGGGGAGGGCCGGGGAGGGGGGCCGCCGCGGCATGAGCCAGATCATCCGCAGCGCACAAGCACCGACGGAGCAGCCTCTCCCGGTACGGGGGAGGTGCGAGCCTGAGCGAGCGGAGGGGGCGCGGCGCGGAGGAAACGCAACCCGGCATCTCCCCACATCGGGGCGAGACGAGAGACGAGACCGCTTCGGAGGTTTCGAAGCGTACGAGCACCGAGGCAGCAATGACCGAAACCATCGAAGCGCGAGAACCTGTGGCCGAGCAGAACCCCGTGGCGGCGCCGAAGAAGGCGAAGACCGTCAAGTGCGTGGTGTGGGACCTGGACCACACCGTGTGGAACGGCATCCTCCTCGAGGACGAGCGCGTGGAGCTGCGCCCCGGCGTGCTCGACATCATCCGCGAGCTCGACGAGCGCGGCATCCTGCAGTCCATCGCCAGCCGCAACGACCACGCGCGGGCCATGGAGCGTCTGCACGCCCTCGGCATCGCCGACTACTTCCTGCACCCGCAGATCAACTGGGCGGCCAAGGGGCAGAACGTAGAGACCATCGCCAGGAAGCTGAACATCGGCCTCGACACCTTCCTCTTCATCGACGACCAGCCGTTCGAGCGCGAGGAGGTGGCGTTCGCCTGCCCCGCCGTGCGCACGCTGGACGCGGCCACGCTGGAGGGGCTGCTGGAGCGTGATGATCTCAACCCCGAGTTCATCACCGACGACAGCCGCCTGCGCCGCCGGATGTACCAGGCCGACATCCGCCGCGCCGAGGCCGAGGAGAGCTTCGAGGGCCCCAGCGAGGAGTTCCTGCGCACGCTGGAGATGCGCTTCACCCTGGCCCCCTGCGGCGAGGAAGACCTGCAGCGCGCCGAGGAGCTGACCGTCCGCACCAACCAGCTCAACACCACGGGCTACACCTACAGCTACGACGAGCTGAACGCCTTCCGCACCTCGCCGGAGCACGTCCTCCTCGTTGCCGGGCTGGACGACCGCTACGGCAGCTACGGGAAGATCGGCCTGGCGCTGGTGGAGAAGACCACGGCCGAGCACTGGACGGTGAAGCTGCTGCTGATGAGCTGCCGGGTGATGAGCCGTGGCGTGGGGACCATCATGATGAGCCACATCATGAACCTGGCGAAGGCGGGCGGCGCCAGGCTGCGCGCCGAGTTCGTCCCCAACGGCCGCAACCGGATGATGGAGGTCACCTACCGCTTCGGCGGCTTCCGCGAGGTGGAGCGCCGCGGCGAGATGATCCTCTTCGAGCACGACCTGGCCGCCATCGCCCCGTTCCCGGAGTACGTGGACGTGCGGGTGACGGTGTAAGGAGGTGCGTCGAGGCGGGAGAGAGGCGTTGGCGCATGCCGCGGCGGCCCCCTCCCCCCGACCCCCTCCCCCGCTCCGCGGGGGAGGGGGAGAAGAAAATCGAGTTCGCTTCGGAGTGATCGAAGCGAGAAGAAGTATCGGAATGCGTCACCCTCCCCCCGCGCAGCGGGGGGAGGGCCGGGGAGGGGGGCCGCGGCGCGGAGGAAACGCGCCGTGGCATCTCGACCAACTGGAACTGCCATCT
>DASSJS010000413.1:0-15173 GCA_035691085.1 Longimicrobium sp. | reverse complement strand
CCCAACGGGAAGGTGGACCGCGCCGCCCTGGCCGACCCCGAGCCCGCGCGCCACTCGTCGGGCGGCGGCCAGGCGCCGGCCACGCCCACCGAGCAGGCGATGGCCGAAATCTGGGCCGCCGTGCTGCAGCAGGAAGAGGTGTTCGCCGACGACAACTTCTTCGAGCTGGGCGGGCACTCGCTGCTGGCCACGCAGCTGGTGGCGCGGGTGCGCGAGGCGTTCCACATGGACCTGCCGCTGGCGCGCATCTTCGAGGCGCCCACCGTGGCCACCCTGAGTGCCGTGGTGGATGCCGCGAGCGACGCGCAGATGGCCGCGCTGATCGACGAGCTGGAGACGCTCAGCGACGATGAGGTGCGCGCGCTGCTGGAGGCCGAGGAGGCCTTTGGCGAGAGCGGCCTGGCCACCGCGGGGGACTGAGGGCGATGACCGACGTCGTCAAGCGGCTGCAGGGCCTTTCTCCCGAGCGCCGGAAGCTGCTGGAGCTGCGCCTGAACGCGCAGCGCGAGCAGGCCGCCGGCCCCGAGCTGCGCGCGCGCCCGCGAACCGGCGGGGCCGCGCCCCTCAGCTTCGCGCAGGCGCGGCTGTGGGTGCTGGACCGCATGGACCCCGGCGGCGCGGCCTACAACATGTCGCACCCGCTGCGCATCCGCGGGGCGCTGGATGTCGGCGCGCTGGCCCGCGCGCTGGATGCACTGCGCGCCCGGCACGAGACGCTGCGCACCACCATCGCCGAGCGCGATGGCGAGCCGGTGCAGGTGATCCATCCGCCAGTGCCCGTGGATCTGCCCCTCGATGATCTGTCCTTTTTGTCCCAGGAAGATCGTGAGACGGAGGTCGGGCGGCGCGTGGACCAGGACGCGAACACCGGGTTCGACCTGGTGGCCGGGCCGCTGCTGCGCGCGTCGCTCCTCCGCTTGAGCGACGACGAGCACGTGCTGCTGCTGACCATGCACCACATCGTCAGCGACGGGTGGAGCATGGGGATCATCAGCCGCGAGCTGGGCGAGGCGTACGCGGCGCTGCGCGAGGGGCGCGCGCCGCGGCTGGACCCGCTCCCCGTGCAGTACGCCGACTTCGCCGCCTGGCAGCGCGAGCACCTGCGCGGCGAGGAGCTCAACCGGCTCACCACCTTCTGGCGCACCGCGCTGGAGGGCGCGCCGCGCGCGCTGGAGCTGCCCACCGATCGCCCGCGCCCGCCCGCCGAGAGCCACCGCGGCCGCACGCTGCGCACGCACGTCGATCCCGCCACCGCCGCCAGGCTCCGCGAGGTGGCGCTGGCCGAGGGCGCCACGCTGTTCAACGTGCTCTGCGCCGCCTTCCGCACCGTCCTCGCCCGTCACGCCGGGCAAAGTGACGTGGTGCTGGGGACGCCCGTGGCCAACCGCGGGCGGCGCGAGCTGGAGGGGCTGGCCGGCTTCTTCGTGGACACGGTGCCGCTGCGGGCGCGGGTCGATCTCGCGGAGCGCTTCGGCGAGATGGTGCGGCGGGAGCAGACGGTGGCACTCGCCGCGTTCGCCCACCAGGCGCTCCCGTTCGACCGCATCGTGGACGCGCTGAAGCTGCCGCGCGACCCGTCGCGGAACCCCGTGTTCCAGGCGATGGTCACGCTGCAGAACGCGCGGATGGAGCCGGTGGAGCTGGGCGGCGTGGAGATCACCCCCGTGGTCCCCGACTACCAGACCGCCAAGTTCGACCTGACGCTGGACCACTACGAAGAGGACGACGGCTCGCTCCGCATCGAGCTGGAGTGGGCCACGGACCTGTTCGAGGAAGGCACCGTCCGGCTGCTGGCGGGCCACCATCGCGCGCTCCTGGCGGCCGCGGCGGCGGACCCCTCCCGCGTGGTCGGCGAGCTGCCGCTGGCGGACGCGGTGGAGCTGCGCGCGGCGGCGGCACTGGGCCGCGGCGGCGCGGTTACCCCCGCGGCCGAGACGGTGCACGGCCTCTTCCTCCGCCAGGCGGAGATGACGCCGGACGAGCCGGCGCTGGCGTGGAGCGGCGGCACGCTGTCGTACGGCGAGTTGCGGGATCGAGCGGCGGCGGTCGCCGCCCGGCTCCGCGCCCACGGCGTCGGTCCCGAGGCACGCGTGGGCGCGGTTGTTCGCCACGGGCCGGCGGCCGTCGCGGCGCTGCTGGGGACGATGATGGCGGGCGGCGCCTGGCTCCCCATCGATCCCGATCTCCCCGCCGAGCGGATCGCGTGGATGCTGGAAGATGCCGGCGCCCGCGTGGTGCTGGCGGATGCGGGCGATCTCGATCGTCTCCCATCGACCGGCGTCGTCATCCTCCCGCTGGAGAAGGCGGAGGATGCGCCCGCGGATGCGGCGGACGCGATGGATGGCATCGCCATCGATCCGGCGAACGCGGCGTACGTGCTCTACACGTCGGGATCGACGGGCGCGCCGAAGGGCGTCGTCGTCACCCACGGGGCGGCGGCGGTGCACCTGGCGGCGGCGAGGGCGGCGTACAGGCTGCGGGCGGACGACCGGGTGCTAGCGTTCGCGGCGCTGGTGTTCGACCCGTCGCTGGAGCAGATCCTGGCGCCGCTGGCGTGCGGCGCGTCCGTCGCGCTGCGCGACCCTGAGCCGTGGGGGCCTGCCGAGCTGGCCGGGAAGGTGGCCGCGCTGGGCGTGACGGTGCTGAACCCGCCCACCGCCTACTGGGCGCGCCTGGCGGCGGAGCCCGAGGCCGCGGCGGAGGTGAAGGCGCGCGCGCGTCTCGTGATCGCCGGCGGCGAGGCGATGCCGGCGGACGCGGCGCGCGAGTGGTCTCGTCTCCCCGGCGGCGCCGCGCTGCTGAACGCGTACGGCCCCACCGAGGGCGTGGTCACCGCCACTGTCCTTTTTGTCCCAGCGGAAGCGGACGACGAGCCGTGGGCCGCCGCGGTGCCGGTCGGCCGGCCGCTGGCGGGGCGCGACGTCTACGTGGTGGACGCCGCGCTGCGGCCGGCTGGGCTCACCGTGCCGGGCGAGATCTGCCTGGGTGGCGCGGCGCTGGCGCGCGGCTACCTGGGGCGCGCCGCGCTGACGGCCGAGCGGTTCGTTCCCGATCCCTTCTCGCGCACCCCCGGCGCGCGGATGTACCGCACCGGCGACCGTGCGCGCTGGCGGGCGGACGGCGCGCTGGAGTTCCTGGGACGGATGGACGCGCAGGCCAAGCTCCGCGGCTACCGCGTGGAGCCCGGCGAGGTGGAGGCCGCCCTGCGCGCCCTGCCCCCCGTGCGCGACTGCGCCGTGGCGATCCGCGACGATGACGGCGAGCGCCGCCTGGTGGCCTACGTCGTTGCCGTTGACGGCGCGGAGGTGGACGCGCGGGCGCTGCGCGAGGCGCTGGGGCGGTCGCTCCCGGCGTACATGGTGCCCACGGCGTTCGTGGCGCTGGATGCGCTTCCGCTCACGCCGAATGGCAAGGTGGACCGCCGCGCCCTTCCCGCGCCCGGCGCCCAGGCCGTACACGCCGGCGAGCACGCCGCGCCGCGCACCCCGGCCGAGGAGGTGCTCGCGGGGATCTGGCAGCGCGTGCTGCGGGTGGATGACGTGGGGATCGACGACGACTTCTTCGCGCTGGGCGGGCACTCGCTGCTGGCCGCGCAGGTGGTGTCGCGCGTGCGCCAGGCGTTTGGCGTGGAGCTGCCGCTGCGCGCGGTGTTCGAGGCGCCCACCGTCCGCCGCCTGGCCGCGCGGCTGGAAGGCGCCGAGGGCGGCGCGGAGTCGCTGCCGCCGGTGACGCCGGTGGACCGCTCGGGCGCGCTCCCGCTGTCGTTCGCGCAGGAGCGGATGTGGTTTTTGGAGCGGCTGGAGCCCGGCGCGGGGCTGTACAACATGCCCGTGTCGCTCCGCCTTTCCGGCGCGCTGGACGTGGAGGCGCTGCGGCGCGCGCTGGAGGCCGTGGTCCATCGCCACGAGGCGCTGCGCACCCGCATCCACGAGACCGCGGGCGAGCCGCTGCAGACGGTGGCCGCGCAGGAGCCTTTCCATCTCCCGATGCTGGACGCGGCGGGGCTGGACGAGGCGCGGAAGCAGGTAGAGGACGAGGCGTGGCGGCCCTTCGACCTGGAGCATGGCCTGGGGCTGCGCGCGGTGCTGGTGCGCATCGACGCGGACGATCACCTGCTGGGGCTCACCATCCACCACGCGGTGGCCGACGGGTGGGCGCTGGGGATCATCCTGCGCGAGGTCTCCGCGTCCTACGCTGCGTACGTCGATGGCGGAGAGCCCGATCTCTCACCCGTGCCCCTGCAGTACGGCGACTTCGCGGCGTGGCAGCGGACGCACCTGACGCCGGCGCGGCTGACGGAGCAGGCGGCGTGGTGGCGCGAGCGGCTGGAGGGCGCGCCGCGGGTGCTGGAGCTGCCGGTGGATCGCCCGCGCGCGGCGCGGCAGGGGCACCGCGGCGGCACCATCGGCGTGCGGGTGCCGGCGGAGCTGGTGCGGCGGGTGAAGCAGGTGGCGCGCGGCGAGGGGGCCACGCCGTTCATGGCGCTGCTGGCCGGCTTCCAGGCGCTGCTGGGGCGGATGGCGGGGGAGACCGACGTCGTCGTGGGCACCCCCGTGGCGGGCCGCGTGCGCGCCGAGACCGAGGGCGTGGTCGGCCTGTTCATGAACACGCTGGCGCTGCGCGGCGACCTGTCCGGCGACCCCACCTTCCGCGCGCTGCTGGCGCGGGTTCGCGAGGCCACGCTGGGCGCCTTCGCCCGCCAGGAGCTGCCCTTCGAGAAGCTGGTGGAGCTGCTGGGCGTGGAGCGCAGCCTGAGCCACGCGCCGCTGTTCCAGGCGATTTTCTCGCTGAACACGCAGGACACCGGCGGGCTGGAGCTTCCCGGGATCGCCGCCGACTACGTGCCCGTGGGCCTGCGCGCCGCCCGCTTCGACCTGGCGCTGTCGCTGGAAGATGCGCCGGACGGCGGCCTGCAGGGTCTGGTGGAGTACGCCGCGGACCTCTTCGACGCGGCCACCGCCGAGCGCATCGTCGCCCGGTGGATGGCGCTGCTCGACGCCGTCACCGCCGCGCCCGACGCGCCGCTCTCCGCCGCCGCCGCGCTGTCGCCCGACGAGCGCGCGCTGCTCACCGGCGCCTGGGCGGACGGCGGCCCCGTCTCCGCATCCTCCGAAACCGTCGACCGGGCGTTCGCGCGCTGGGTGAGCGCAACGCCGGACGCGCCCGCGCTGGCGTGGAGCGGCGGGGAGATGACCTTCGCCGCGCTGGACCAGGCGGCGGATGCGGTCGCGCGGCGGCTGCGCGCGGCGGGCGTCGCGGCGGAGATGCCCGTGGGCGTGCTCACGCGTCACGGCCCCGAGGCGGTGATCGCGCTGCTGGGCGTGATCAAGGCGGGCGGCGCCTACCTCCCGCTCGACCCCGCGTCGCCCGCCGAGCGGACCGCGTGGATGCTGCGCGATGCCGGCGCCCGCGTGGCGCTCGCCGACACCGCACTCGCATCCATCGTCCCGGCTGGAATCGACATCCTGCCGCTGGAGAATCAATGGGACAAAAAGGACAGTGGAGAAGTTGATTCGTCCGTCTTCTCCTCTCCTGCTCCTTGGGACAAAAAGGACAATGGACGAGATGATTCGTCCAGCGGCTCGTCGGACGTTTCTTGGGACAAAAGGGACAACGATCGAGTTGATGCGATCGATCCGCAGCAGGCCGCATACGTCCTGTTCACCTCCGGCTCCACGGGGATCCCCAAGCGCGTGATCGTGCCGCACGGGGCGCTGGTGGAGCATCTGGCCGGGGCCGCCGCGGCGTATGGGTTCACCGCGGCGGACCGGGTGCTGGCGTTCGCCGCGCCCACGTTCGACCCGTGGATCGAGCAGGTGCTGGCGCCGCTGCTGGCCGGCGCGTCCGTCGCCGTGCGCGACCCCGAGCTGTGGTCACCCGCCGAGCTGGCGGACAAAGTGGCCAAACTGAGGATTACCTTCGTCAATCCCCCGACCGCGTATTGGGAGCGGCTGGTGGAAGACGGCGCCGCGCTGGACGCGGTGAAGCGCCACGCCCGCCTCGTGCTGACCGGCGGCGAGGCGATGCCCCCCGCCGCCGCGCGCCGCTGGGTGGCGGACGAGAGCGGCGCCGGGCTGATGAACGGCTACGGCCCGACCGAAGCCGTAGTCACCGCAACTGTCTTTTTTGTCCCACGAGGATACGCCGCGAGCGGGAGCGTGCCCATCGGCCGGCCGCTGCCGGGGCACCGGGCGTACGTGCTGGATGCGGGTCTGCTCCCCGCCGGAATCGGCGTGGCGGGCGAGCTGTGCCTGGGCGGCGCGGCGCTGGCGCGCGGCTATCCGGCCAGCGGCGCAGGGACGGCGGAGCGCTTCGTCCCCGATCCCTTCTCGTCCACCCCCGGCGCGCGGATGTACCGCACGGGTGACCGCGCGCGCTGGCTGGCGGACGGCACGCTGGAGTTCCTGGGGCGGCTGGACCGGCAGGTGAAGGTGCGCGGCTTCCGCGTGGAGCCGGGCGAGGTGGAGGCCGCGCTCGGCGCGGTGGATGGCGTGGCCGCGGCCGTGGTGGAGCCGCGCACCGCACCCGCGGGCGACGTCCGCCTCGCAGCGTGGATCGTGGCCGCGCCCGACGCGCTGGTGGACGCCGAAGCGGTGCGCGCCGCGCTGCGCCAGCGCCTTCCCGAGCACCTGGTCCCCGCGGAAGTGTCGGTCGTCGAGTCGTTCCCGCTCACGCCGAACGGAAAGGTGGACCGCCGCGCCCTGCCGGACCCTGCGTGGCGCGCGGCCGACACGGCGCACCACGAGCCGCCGCGCACGCCCACCGAAGAGGTGCTGGCCGGCGCCTGGCGCGAGGTGCTGGGCGTGGTGCGCGTGGGCCGCCACGACAGCTTCTTCGCGCTGGGCGGCCACTCGCTGCTGGCCACGCGCGTGGTGGCGCGCATCCGCCGCGCGACCGGAGTGGAGCTGCCGCTGCGCGACCTGTTCGAGGCGCTCACGCTGGAGGCGCTGGCCCACCGCGTGGACGCGGTGCGCGGCATGGACGAGGGAATGCCGCAGGAGCCGATGGCGCGCGCGCGGTCGGCGGCGCCACGGGCGAGCTTCGCGCAGGAGCGGCTCTGGTTCGTGCAGCGGCTGTCGCCGGGCGCCACCACCTTCAACATGCCGATGGCGCTGCGGCTGCGCGGCGAGCTGAACGTGGATGCGCTGCACCGCGCGCTGAGCGAGATCGTGAGCCGCCACGAAGTCCTCCGCACCACCTTCGCGCGGGGCGACGAGGGGCCGGTGCAGGTGATCCATCCCCCCGCGCCCGTTGCCCTTCCGCTCACGGACCTGTCGGACGCGGAGGATGCGGACGCGCGGCTGCGGGAGATGATGGACCGCGACGCATCGACCCCGTTCGAGCTGGAGCGCGGGCCGCTGCTGCGCCTGCAGCTGATCCGCGTCCAACCGGACGAGCACGTGCTGCTGCTGGGGATGCACCACGTGGTGAGCGACGGGTGGAGCATGGAGCGGCTGCACCTGGAGCTGGCCGCGCTCTACGCCGCGTTCGTCGCCGGGCGACCCTCGCCGCTGAGCCCGCTCCCCGCGCAGTACGCCGACTACGCGGCGTGGCAGCGCGACTGGCTGCGCGGCGAGGTGCTGGAGCGGCAGGCGGCGTTCTGGAAGGAGCGGGTGGCCGGCGCGCCCGTGCTGGAGCTGCCCGCCGACCGCCCGCGCCCCGGCACCCCCGAGCTGCGCGGCACCGTGCACGAGCGGATGATCGCGGCGGAGGTGGGCGAGCGGCTGGACGCGGTGGCGCGCGAGGCGGGCGCCACGGCGTTCATGGCGCTGCTGGCCGGCTTCTGCGCGCTGCTGTACCGCTGGAGCGGCGAGCGCGACCTCGTCATCGGCACCGCCGTGGCCGGCCGCCCGCGCGCGGAGCTGGAGGAGCTGATCGGCTTTTTCGTGAACGTGCTGGCGCTGCGCGTGGACGTGTCGGGCGACCCCACCTATCGCGAGCTGCTGGCGCGGGTGCGCGAGACGGCGCTGGAGGCGTACGCGCACCAGGACCTGCCGTTCGAGAAGGTGATCGAGGCGGTGGGCGCCGAGCGCGTGGTGGGCCGCCACCCGGTGACCACCGTGCAGTTCGGCGCGCATCACCAGGCCGAGCCCCCCGCTGTCCCTGGCCTCTCGATGGAGCCCGTGGAAGGCGGCGAGAGCGGCGCCGCGCGCGCCGACCTGACCGTGGGCGTCACCATCGCCCCCGACGGCCTGCGCTGCTCGCTGGAATACGCCACCGACCTCTTCGACGCCGAGACCATCGCGCGCCAGGCCGAGCGCTTCGCCGCGCTGCTGGGTGGGGCGGCGGAGACGCCGGACGTGCCGCTCTCCGCGCTCTTCGCCCGCGTGGACGCGGAAGAGATCCAGCGCACCGTGCACGAGTGGAATCGCACGGATGCGCCGTTCCCCAATCTCCCCATCCACCGAGTGGTGGCCGGGCAGGCCGCGCGGACGCCGGACACTGTGGCGCTGGTGCACGGCGGCGAGCGGATGACGTACGCCCAGATGGACGCGGCGGCCAACCGGCTGGCGCGGCGCCTGATCTCGCGCGGCGTCCGTCCCGAGACACGCGTGGGCGTGGTGGCAGAGCGAGGGATGGGGATCGTGATCGCCGTCCTCGGCGTGCTGAAGGCGGGCGGCGCGTTCGTTCCGCTCGACCCCGCGTACCCGGAAGCGCGGCTGCGCGGGTTGATCGAGGATGCGGAGGTGCGGATCGCCGTCGCCCCCTCATCCGAATCCGCCGAAGGGGTGCCGCTGGAGGGGATCGAGGTGATCTCGCTGGATGCGGCGGAGCTCGCATCCGAATCCCCCGAAGACCAGGCGGTGGAGGTGGACGCGGAGAATCTGGCGTACGTGATCTACACGTCGGGGTCGACGGGTCGGCCGAAGGGCGTGCTGGTGCCGCACCGGGGCGTGCCGAACCTGGCCACTTGGTGGGGCCGGCGCCTGGGCGTGACGGCGGAGAGCCGCGTGCTGCAGCTGGCGTCGTGGGGCTTCGACGCGGCGGTGGCGGAGAGCTTCGCGGCGCTGGCGGCGGGCGGCACGCTGGTGCTGGCGGGCGACGACGACCGCGCCGCCGGCCCGCCGCTGCTGGACCTGCTCCGCCGCGAGCGCGTGACGCTGGCCACGCTGCCGCCCTCGGTGCTCGCCGTCGTTTCGCCCGACAATCTGCCGGAGCTGCGCACCGTGCTCTCCGCGGGCGAGGCGCTGGGCGAGGGCGTGGCGGCGCGCTGGGCCGAGGGCCGCGCGCTGCACAACGGCTACGGCCCCACCGAGGCCACCGTCTGCGCCAGCATCGGCCGGTGGGCGCCAGAAGACGGGCCGCCGACCATCGGCCGCGCGCTGGAGAACGTGCGTGCCTACGTGCTGGACGCGGCGATGCGCCCGGCGGCTGTCGGCGCGCCCGGCGAGCTGTACGTGGGCGGCATCGGCGTGGCGCGCGGCTATCACCGCCGGCCGGGGCTCACCGCCGCCGCTTTCGTCCCCGATTCGTTCAGCGGCGAGCAGGGCGCGCGGCTGTACCGCACCGGCGACCGCGTCCGCTGGCTGCCGGACGGCCGCCTCCGCTTCCTGGGCCGCGTGGACGACCAGGTGAAGGTGCGCGGCTTCCGCATCGAGCCGGGCGAGATCGCGGCGCTGCTGGAGGAGATGGACGAGGTGCACCACGCCGTGGTGGTGGCGCGCGGCGAGGGCGAGGCGCGGCGGCTGGTGGCCTACGTGGTCGCCGAGCCCGGCGCGGCGATCGAGAGCGATGCGCTGCGTGCCCGGCTGAAGGCGCGCCTCCCCGCGCACATGGTTCCCGCCGCCTTCGTGGCGATGGACGCGCTCCCCCTCACGCCCAATGGCAAGGTGGACCGCGCGCGCCTCCCCGAGCCCGCCGGCGCCGTAGCCTCCGCGCCGCCGCAGGGTGAGCTGGAGCGCACCGTGGCCGCCGCGTGGTGCCAGGTCCTGGGCGTGGAGCGGGTGGGCGTGAACGACAGCTTCTTCGAGATCGGCGGCCACTCGCTGCTCCTGGCCCGCCTGCAGGAAACGCTGGAAGGCGCGCTGGGCCGCCCCGTGGCGCTCGTGGATTTGTTCCGCCACCCGACGGTGAGGTCGTTCGCGGCGTCGCTGGGGGCAGCGAACGGAGCCGGCTCATCCACCGCGGCGGGAGTGGACGGGGCGACGGCGACACCGACGGCGCAGACGAATGCGGCGAAGCGGGGGGAGGATCGAGGGGCGGCGCGCAGGGGGGCGGTGACGCGGCGGCGGTAGGGCGGCAAATAAGCCCTGGCGCATGCCGCGGCAGCCCCCTCCCCCCGACCCCCTCCCCGCGCTCCGCGGGGGAGGGGGAGAAGAAAAATCGAGTTGCTTCGGCGGTTTCGAATCGAGAAGAAGCATCGGAATGCGTCACCCTTCCCCCGCGGAGCGGGGGGAGGGCCGGGGAGGGGGGCCAGCCGCGGCATGCGCCACCGCCCCCGAAGCGCACCAGCACCGAGGCCGCCAACCTCTCCCGGTACGGGGGAGGTGCGAGCCTGAGCGAGCGGAGGGGGCGCGGCGCCGTGGAAACGCGCCGTCGTCGGCCCCCGCACCTGAACGACACACAACCGTACTTGAACGGATAGATCAGACTGATGAGCGAAGTGGAGAACGCGGGCGGGAACTGGCACGGCGCCGAGGTGGCGGTGATCGGGATGGCGGGCCGCTTTCCCGGCGCGGCCACGCTCGATGAATTCTGGGCCATGCTCCGCGGCGGCCGCGAGGGGATCACCCTGATCCCCGACGATGAGCTGCGCGCCGCCGGCGTTCCCGAGGCGCTGGTGGCCGACCCGGCGTACGTGCGCCGCGTGGGCGCCGTGGGCGGCGTGGAGGAGTTCGACGCCGCGTTCTGGGGCTACGCCCCGCGCGAGGCCGAGGCGCTGGAGCCCGCGCACCGCCTCTTCCTGGAGTGCGCCTGGGAAGCGCTCGAGAACGCCGGGTGCGACCCGCGCCGCGCCCCCGGCGCCGTGGGCGTGTACGCCGGCTGCGGCGAGCCGCACTACACGCAGACGCACGTCCTGGCGCGCCCCGAGATCGTGGAGGCGCTCGGCGGCTTCCAGGTGTCCGTCGGCGCCAACAAGGACTTCTTCGCCACCCGCGCCGCCTACAAGCTCGACCTGCGCGGCCCCGCGGTGGGCGTGCAGACCGGGTGCTCGACGTCCCTCGTCGCCATCCACCTGGCCGTGCAGGCGCTGCTGGCGCGCGAGTGCGACCTGGCGCTGGCCGGCGGCGCGGCGGTGAACCCGCAGCGCGAGGGGTACCGCTGGGAGCCCGGCGGCATCATGAGCACCGACGGCCGCTGCCGCGCGTTCGACGCGGCGGCCACCGGCACCGCGGCGGGGAACGGCGCGGGCGCGGTGGTCCTCAAGCGCCTGGAAGACGCCCTGCGCGACGGCGACCCGATCCGCGCGGTGATCCGCGGCTCCGCCGTGAACAACGACGGCGCGACCAAGGTCGCCTTCACCGCGCCGTCGGTGGAGGGGCAGGCCGCGGTGATCTCCGAGGCGCTGACCGTGGCGGACGTGGATGCGGATTCGATCCGCTACGTGGAGGGCCACGGGAGCGGGACGGAGCTGGGCGACCCGATCGAGATCGCCGCGCTCACCGAGGCGTTCCGGGCGCGAACGGAGCGCACCGGCTTCTGCGCGGTCGGCAGCGTGAAGAGCAACATCGGGCACGCGGACGCGGCGGCGGGGGTGGCGGGGTTCATCAAGGCCGTGCTGGCGCTGGAGAACGCCACCGTGCCGCCCACCGCCAACTTCCAGTCGCCGAACCCCAAGGCGGGCTTCGCATCCTCCCCCTTCTACGCCAGCGGCCGCGCCGAGCCGTGGGAGCGGGGAGATGAGCCGCGCCGCGCGGGGGTGAGTTCGTTCGGAATCGGCGGGACCAACGCGCACGTGGTGCTGGAAGAAGCGCCGGCGCCCCGTCCGTCCGCGCCACGCCGCGCGTGGCAGCTGCTGGCGCTCTCCGCGCGGACGCCGAGCGCGCTGGACGCGGCGACGGCGCGGCTGGCGGCGCATCTCCGCGAGCATCCGGATCTCCCGCTGGCGGACGTCGCGCACACGCTGCAGACGGGGCGCGCGGAGATGGCGCACCGGCGCATCCTGGCCGTCCGCGACGGCGAGGACGTGGCGGCGCTGCTGGAAGGGCGCCAGCCGGACCGGATCGTCACCGCCGCGGTGGATGATGCACCGCGCTCCGTGGCCTTCCTCTTCCCGGGCGTCGGCGACCAGTACCCGCAGATGGCGCGCGGGCTGTACGAAGGCGAGCCCGTCTTCCGCGCGGCGATGGACCGCTGCGCCCAGGTGGTGTCCGAGCGCTTCGGGATCGATCTGCTCGCTTCCATCTACCCCGGCCCCGCGCCCGAAGAGGGTGACCCCGGCGCGGGCGTGGATCTGCGCGCCATGCTGGCCCGGGGCGGCGAGGACCCCGCCGCCGCCGCGCTGAACCGCACCGAGCTGGCGCAGCCCGCCGTGTTCGCGGTGGAGTACGCGCTGGCGCAGCTGTGGATGAGCTGGGGGATCACGCCCTCCGCGGTGATCGGCCATTCGCTGGGCGAATACGTGGCGGCCACCGTCGCCGGCGTGTTCACGCTGGAGGATGCGCTGCAGCTGGTGACCGCGCGCGGCCGGATGATCGGCGAGCTCCCCGCGGGCGCCATGCTCGCCGTCTCGCTCTCGGCCGACGCGGTGCGGCCGTTCCTTGTCGAGGGTGCCGTGGTGGCCGCGATGAACGCGCCGGACCTCTGCACCGTCGCCGGGATGCCGAAGGCGGTGGATGCGGTGCGCGCGCGCCTGGCCGAGGTTGGCCACGTCGCCCGTCCGCTGGCCGCCACGCACGCCTTCCACTCGCCGCAGATGGACCCGCTGGTGGAGCCGGTGCGCGCGATGGTGTCGGCGATGCGCCTGAGCGCGCCCGCCGTCCCCTTCGTCTCCAACGTCACCGGCACCTGGATCACGGCGGAGCAGGCGACGGACGCCGACTACTGGGCGCGCCACCTCCGCGAGCCGGTGCGCTTCGAGACCGGCGTGGCGGAGCTGCTGCGCGAGCCGGGCCGCGTCCTTGTCGAAGTCGGCCCCGGGCAGACGCTCTCCACCTTCGTCCGCCAGCGCGCGGACGCGGAGGGCGCGGCCGTGATCCCCACCGTCCGCTACCCCTACGACCGCCGCGCGGACGCGGCGTTCGCGCTGGGCGCGCTCGGCCGGCTTTGGCTGGCCGGCGTCACGCCCGACTGGGCCGCCTTCCACGACGGCGAGCAGCTGAACCGCGTGGCGCTCCCCACCTATCCGTGGCAGCGCGCCCGCTACTGGATCGACGCTCCGTCGCTGTCCGATTTGTCCCACGCGACTGTCAAGGCGGGGAAGATCGCGGACCCGGCGCGGTGGCTGTACCTCCCCGCCTGGACCCGCACCCCCGCCCTCCGTCCCTCGGTTGATGACGGGGCCGCGTGGCTGGTGCTGCACGATGGCGGTGAGACGGGCGATGCGGTCGCCGCCGCGCTGCGGAAGCGCGGTCGCGCCGTCCTCATCGCTCGCGCGGGTGACCGGTTCGTACGCGAATCGGATACAGAGTGGACGATCCGCCCTGCGGCGCGTGAGGACGTGGAGGCGCTGCTGGTGGAGATCGATCGGCCGCTGCACGCCATCCACCTGTGGTCGATGTCGGAGGCCGGGGCGCACGGGCGCGCTTTCACCGGCGTGGCGTGGCTGGCGGCGGCGCTGGGCCGGCGTGGGATGGACGCGCGGCTGCTGGCGGTGACGGCGGGTGCGCACGAGGTCGTCGGCGGCGAGGTGGACGATCCCTTCGGCGCCACGGTGGCCGGTGCGTGCGCCGTCGCCCCGGCGGAGCACCCGGGCGTGCGCTGCGTGGCGATGGACATCACCCGTGGCGATACGCGTGCGGCGGAGCTGATCGCCGCGGAGGCGGTGGGGGATGCGAAGGATCCCGTCGTGGCCATCCGTGGCGGGCGGCGCTGGGTGCGCGGGCACAAGGCCGTGCCGCCGCAGCCGCCGGTGTCCATCGAGGCGGGGGAGACGTGGTTCCTGGCGGGCGGCGTGGACGGGCGCAACGAGACGCTGGCGCGGCACCTGGCCCGCCGCGGCGCGCGCCTGGTGCTGGCCGACGAGCGCATCCCCGACCGCGCCGCGTGGGACGCCATCATCTCCACCCGCCCCGCGGGCGACCCGCTCCGCCGCCGCGTGGAAGCCGTCCGCGCGCTGGAAGATTCCGGCGCCGAGCTGCTGGCCGTGAACGCGCGCCTGGACGACGCCGGGGGCGCCGAGGACGCGCTCGCCGCCGCCGAGCGCCGCTTCGGCCGCATCGACGGAGTGATCGTGGGCGCGCCGGTGGAGGAGCTGGCTGGCTTCGAGGCGCTGGACGACGTGGCCCCCGCCGAATGGCAGCGCCGCTTCGGGCACCTGGCGCGGGAGCTGGAATCGCTCCGGTCCGCGCTCTCCACCCGCGACCCGCAGTTCATCCTGGTCGAATCATCCCTCACCCCCGTGCTGGGCGGCGTGGGCCGCGGCCGGGTGGCGGCCGCGCACGCATTCGTGGACGCCTTCGCCGCGGCGTCGCCCGGGTGGACGGCGCTCGCGTGGGACCGCTGGTACGACGGCGACGAGGACGGGAGCTACGGGATGGGCGAGGCGGAGGCGGTCGCCGCGTTCGAGCACGCGCTGGCGCTGGCGGGCGAGCCGCAGCTCCTCCTCTCCACCGGCGACGTCGCCGCGCGCATCGCCGAGGCCGCGAAGCCGGCCACGCAGGCGCCCGCCGGCCACGCCCGCCCCGAGCTGGGCACCGCTTACGAGGCACCGTCGACGGAGGGCGAGGAGGCGGTGGCGGAGATGTGGCGCGAGCTGCTGGGCATCGACCGCATCGGCGTGCACGACGACTTCTTCGGCCTTGGCGGCCACTCGCTGCTCGCCACGCAGATCGTGTCGCGCGTGCGCACCCGCTTCGGCCTTGAACTGCCGCTGAAGTCGGTGTTCGAGGCGCCGACCATCTCGACGTACGCGGCCTTGGTGGAGGCTGCGATCATGGCCGAGATCGAGGCCATGAGCGAGGACGAGATCCTGGCGATGGCCTGAACGGCAGGGAACAGGGAATAGGGAACAGGGAACAGCCTGCGGGGCGGTGGCGACGGACTGGCATTGGCGCATGCCGCGGCGGCCCCCT
>DASSJS010000412.1:0-6775 GCA_035691085.1 Longimicrobium sp. | reverse complement strand
GGGGGGCGGCTGGGTGGCGATGAACAGCGGGGTGAGCATCGCGCTGCACGGCGTGTGGGGGAGCGGCCCGAACGACGTGTACGCCGTGGGCGACGGCGGCACGGTGCTGCACTACGATGGCAACCCGGCGCAGGACTGGGCGCCCGTGGCCACCGGCGTGCCCCCCGCCGGCGCCGTCCGCGACGTGTGGGGATCGGGGCCGAACGACGTGTTCATCCTGGCCAACGACGGGCTCGACCTGGTCCAGTGGAACGGCACCGCGTGGCGCACCGTCTTGGAATACTCCCCCAGCGCCGGCGTGTGGATGTACACGCTCTGGGGAACCGGCCCGCGAAACGTCTACGCCGCGGGCGACGTGGGGACGATCCTGCACGGCGAGCGGTGAAGGTGCGGAGGTACGGGGGTACGGAGGTACGGAGGTACGGAGTGCTGAGTGCTGAGTGCTGAGTGCTGAGTGCTGAGTGCTGAGTGCTGAGTAGCCTCGCGTAGTGTGCGAGGCTTTGTGCCCTATCTTGCCGGCGGGTTCACCCGCTGGACAGCGGGCAAATCGATTCCAGGCCGCGTCCGGCACAACCCTCGTCGCACACCACGGCACAGACGTAGAAGCCTCGCGCAGTTTGCGAGGCTTTTCGTAGTTGTTGCTGCGGCTTCAGCCGCCGGTCGGCCCAAGCCACCGAACTTTCCACCCAGCCCCCAGCCCCCAGCCCCCAGCACCCAGCACCCAGCACCCAGCACTCAGCACCCAGCACTTCCGTCCCCACCACCCCTGTTGTGCCCGCGCAACATCCGGCGTCCCGCAACGACAGCGGCGATCGCGCGGACCGGCCGATCATCCCGCAGTCGCAACGACTTACGATGGCGCGTCACGCCCCGGGGCGGGGCACCGCGATTGCCCCTGGCGGCTGGCATGAGCACGCGCCCCGACCTCTCCATCGTCTTCCCCGCCCGCGACGAAGAAGCCCGCCTGGAGCCCACCCTCCGCCAGGCCGCCGGCTTCGTGCGCGACCGCGGCATCCGCGCCGAGATGATCGTGGTGGACGACGGGAGCCGCGACGGCACCGGCGCCCTGGTGCTGCGCCTGGCCGACGAGATCCCCGGGCTGCGGCTGATCCGGCTGGCGGCCAACCGCGGCAAGGGCCACGCGGTGCGCACCGGCGTGGTGAACGCCCGCGGCTTCCGCGTCCTCTTCGCCGACGCCGACGGGGCCACGCCCATGCCCGAGCTGCCGCGCCTGGGCGCCGCCCTCGACGCCGGCGCCGACGTGGCCATCGGCAGCCGCGCGCGCGCGTCGAGCGAGACCACCGTCCGCGCCCGCCTCCACCGCCGGCTGATCGGCCGCGCCTTCCACCTGCTGGTGGAGACGCTCACCGTGCGCGGCTTCTCCGACACCCAGTGCGGCTTCAAGCTGTTCACCTCGCGCGCCGCGCACGACCTGTTCAGCCGCATGCGGATGGACGGCTTCAGCTTCGACGTGGAGCTGCTGCTGATGGCGCGCCGCCGCGGCTACCGCGTGGCCGAGGTGCCGGTGAACTGGACGCACGTCCCCGGCTCGCGCGTCAACCTGCTCACCGACTCGGCGCGGATGGCCCGCGACCTGTTCGTGATCCGCGGCCGCGCCCTCCGCGGCCTGTACGACGTGCCGCACCTGGCGCCCATGCACGACGCGGAGGCCGCGCTCCCGCTTTCCGCCGCCGCCGCGCGATGACGGCCGCCACCGCGCCGTGGCCGGAACGCGGCGAGATTCCGCCCCCGCTGCCGCCGCCGGCCCCGCTCCCGCCCGGGCTGGATCCGCTTCCGCCCGGCCTCGCGCTCACCCAGCCCATGGGGCGGCGGGCGATGCCGGCGGCCGAGGCGGCGGCGAGGTGGACGTTCTTCCACACGCTGCTGGCGGTGCTGCTGCTGACCTACGTGTGGCGGGTGCAGCAGATGGTGCCGATCCTGGGCAAGCTGCAGCTGGTCAGCCTGGCCTCGCTGGGCGCGCTGGGGCTCTTCTTCGTCTCCGGCGCGCCGGCGCGGCTGGGGGCGATGGCGCGCACGCGCACCTTCCGGCTCGCCGCGTGGACGCTGGCGCTGATGCTGGTGTCGGTTGTGTTCGCGCTCTTCCCCGGCCAGAGCGCGCGGTTCCTGTACCAGGACCATCTCAAGACCTTCCTGCTGATGGTGCTGCTGGCGGCGGGGGCCAACGGGGTGGCGCACGTGGAGCGGCTCTGCTGGACGCACGTGGCCGGCGCCGTGGTCTACACGCTGTACGTGGTCACGCACTTCCGCATGAGCGGCGGGCGGCTGCAGGGGCTGATCTACTACGACAGCAACGACCTGGGGATGCTGCTGGTGGGCACGCTCCCCTTCGCCGTGCACGGCTTCCGCCGCGCCGCCGGGAACGCCGGCCGCGCCGCCGCGGGGTTCGCCATTGCCGTGTGCCTGATGGGGATCGTGAAATCGGGCTCGCGCGGGGCGCTGGTGGGGCTGGCGGCCGTCGCGCTGTACATGCTCTTCCGCTACACCACCATCCCCCGCGGCCGCCGCTTCGGGATGGCGGCGGTGGGGCTGGTGGCCATGCTGGTCGCCGGCAACCGCCAGTACTGGGAGATGATGCAGTCGATGCTGCACCCCACCCAGGATTACAACTGGTCGGGGAACAGCCCCGAGGGGCGGATGGAGGTGTGGAAGCGCGGGATCGGCTACATGGCCGCGCGCCCCCTCACCGGCGTGGGCGTCTCCGGCTTCTTCGTGGCCGAGGGGACGCTCTCGCAGCGGGCGAAGGAGGCGGCCCTGCGCGGCCACGGGCTGAAGTGGTCGGCGCCGCACAACTCGTTCGTGCAGGCCGGCGCCGAGCTGGGCATCCCCGGGCTGCTGCTGTTCATCGCCCTCCTCGCCGCCGCATACCGCGCGGGCCGGCTACGGGCGGCCGGTGCGCCCCGCGATGGCCCCGCGCCCCCGGCGGTGCTGCTGGGGCAGGCGTTCGCCGCCAGCATGGTGGGCTACGCGGTGACGGCGTTCTTCCTGAGCCAGGCGTACGCCGCCTTCCTGTACACGCTGCTGGGGCTGGGCATCGCCTTCGAAATCGCCGTCCCCCTGGCCGCGGCGGCACCCGCGGCCCAGCCGGCGGCCGCGGTCCCGCGGCGCCGCGGCGGCGGGTGGGACCTGCCCTCGCCCCAGGCGGCGTGACCCTGGTCGGATCGTAGTTCGGCGAGTCCGGGGTCGGTCCCCCCTGTCGCCTCCGAACCGTCCGATTCGAGCGATCTGCCGATTCGCCCGATCTGCCCGATCCGCCGATGGCGATTCCCTCGGCGGGCTTTCCCACCACTCCACGGATGATGTCCACCGTCCTCGAACCCATCGCCGCCGCGCAGGCGCCTCCCTCTCCCGCCGCCGTGGACGACGAGCGGCAGTCGGCGCTCGACGGCCTGCGCGAGGTGATCCACGACGTGCGGCAGTACCGCTACCTGCTGTACCAGCTGGCGCTGCGCGACGTGCGCATCCGCTACAAGCAGGCGGTGCTGGGGGTGGCGTGGGCGGTGTTCATGCCCAGCCTGATCGTGCTGGCCGGGCTCGCGGTACGCGTGGCGATGGCGCACCTCTCCGGCGAGCCGGTGGCGGGACGCGAGGTGAGCGCGCTGGCGGTGAAGGCGGTGCCCTGGGCCTTCTTCGTGGGCACGCTGCAGTTCGCCACCGGGGCGCTCACCGGCAACTCCAACCTGGTCACCAAGGTCTACTTCCCCCGCGAGGTGCTGCCGCTGGCCGCCACCGCGGCGCAAATGTGGGATGCGGCCATCGCCTGCGGCGTGCTGGGCGTGGCGCTCCCGCTGCTGGGCGTGCGCCCCACCGCCGCGCTCCTCTGGGTGCCGCTGCTGGTTGTCCTTTTTGTCCTGGCGACGTGCGCGGCGGCGCTGGCGGCCAGCTGCGCGAACCTCTTCTTCCGCGACGTGAAGTACATCGTGCAGGTGCTGCTCACCTTCGGGATCTTCTTCACCCCCGTGTTCCTGGAGCCCGCCATGTTCGGCCGCGCCGGCGCGCGGCTGGTGATGCTGAACCCGGTGGCGCCGCTCCTCCAGGCGTTCCGCCTGACCATCGTGGACGGGCGGGGGCTGCTGCACCCCGTGGTCACCGCCGCCGGGGTGGCGTGGCAGCCGTGGTGGCTGGCGTACTCGGCCGCCTGGGCCGTGCTCGGCTGCGCGGGCGCCGCCCTTCTCTTCCACCGCAGCCAGGCGCTGTTCGCGGAGTACGCATGACCCACGCGATCGAGGCGGCCGGCGTGTGGAAGAAGTTCCGCCGCGGCCAGGTGCACGATTCCCTGCGCGACCTGATCCCCGCGCTGGCCGGGCGGCTGCGCGGCCGCGGCGGCCCGCCCACCGAGCTGGCGGCGGGCGACTTCTGGGCCGTGCGCGAGCTGTCGTTCCGCGTGGAGCCGGGCGACAGCCTGGGGATCATCGGGCCCAACGGGGCGGGGAAGAGCACCGTGCTCAAGCTGGTCACCCGCATCCTGCGGCCCACCCGCGGGACCATGCGGGCCACCGGGCGCGTGGGCGCGCTGATCGAGATCGCCGCGGGGTTCCACCCCGACCTGAGCGGCCGCGAGAACGTGTACCTGCAGGGCGCCATCATGGGGATGCGCCAGGCCGAGATCCGCCGGAAGTTCGACGAGATCGTGGAGTTCAGCGGCATCCCCGACTTCATCGACACGCCGGTGAAGCGCTACAGCAGCGGGATGAACGCGCGGCTGGGGTTCGCCATCGCCGCGCACCTGGAGCCCGACGTGCTGGTGATCGACGAGGTGCTGGCGGTGGGCGACTTCGCCTTCCAGGAGAAGGCGTTCGGGCGGATCAGCCAGGTGGCGCGCGCGGGGATCCCCGTGATCGTGGTGTCGCACCAGCTGGACCGGGTGAGCCAGCTGTGCAACCGCGCGCTCCTGCTGGACCGCGGCCGCGTGGTGACCGAGGGCGCGCCGCGCGAGTGCATCGCCGCCTACGTGATGGCCGGGAGCCGCGAGCAGGCCGCCGCCGCCGGCGACACCGCCCACCCGGTGCGCCTGCGCGCGGTGGAGGTCCGCACGCCGCAGCCCATCCGCTCGGGCGGCGAGATGGAGGTGGAGCTCACCGGCGACGTGGCCGCCCCCGGCCCCGCCGCGCACGAGGTGATCGAGATCCGCCTGCGCGCCATGCAGACCGGCGAGCTGATCTACGCCACCAGCACCGACCGCTGCGGCATCGACCTTCCGCGCGGCGGCCCGCTGCGCCTTTCCATCGCCCTGCAGATGAACGTGCCCCTGGGCCTGTACGCGGTGGAGACCGCCGTGTACAGCACGCGGGCGCAGCGCGTGGTGGCCCAGGGCCCCTTCGCCACCGTCAACGTCCGCGAGGGCGCCACCTTCTGGGGGAGCGTGCAGCTGAACGCGCGGATGCGCGCCGCCTCCGCCGTCCCCGTCGTCCCGGCCATGTCCGACGTACCCGCCGTGCCCGCCGCCGCCGCGGCCGGAGGCGCGCGATGACCGCCGCCGCCCCGCCGCGCCCCGCCGCCGCGCGCCGCCCGTCCTCTCCATCCGCGGGCGGCGCGAGGCTCCCGGGCGTGCTGATCGCCGTGCCGTGGGACCAGCGCGAGGGGGGCGTGGCCACCGTGGTCCGCCACCTGGCGGCCGACCTGCGGGCGCGGGGGCACGAGGTGGTCTTCCTCTTCCCCGAGGAGGTCCGCGGCGTGGTCCCTCGCACGACGGCGTGGGGGTTCACGGGGTACGCGATGAACCTGCGCCCCCCCGCCGCGGCCGGGCATCCGCTGCGCGCCCCCGCCGCCTTCGCCGCCACGGCGGCGGCCACGGCGCTGCGGCTGCGGCGGATCGTCCGGCGCCACGGCCTTTCCATCGTCAACGTCCACTACCCGGTGGAGCCGTTCGTCCACCTGGCGCTGCTCCGCGCGTGGGCCCCCGTGCGGCTGGTGACCTCGGCCCACGGGTCGGACCTGCTCCCCAATGGCCGGGCGCGCTCCCCGCTCCCCGGCGCCGTGCGGATGCTGCTGGCGCGCTCCGACCGGATCGTCGCCCCCTCGGCGGCGTACCGCGACGCGCTGCTGCGCGCCTATCCGCAGCTGGCCGGGCGCACCGAGGTGATCCACAACGGCGTGGAGGTGGACGAGCTCGCGGCCGGCCGCCGCGCCCCGGTGGAAGACGCGCAGCCGTACGTGCTGTGCCTGGCCCACTACGCCCCGTGGAAGGGGCAGGACGTGCTGGTGCGCGCCTTCGCCCGCATCGCCCCGCGGCACCCTTGGCTGCGGCTGGTGCTGGCGGGCGACGGCGGCGGGCGGGCCGAGACGCGCGCGCTGGCCCGCGCGCTGGGGGTGGAGGCGCGGGTGGAGCTGCTCGACGAGCAGCCGCGCGAACGGGTGGCCGAGCTGCTGCACGGGTGCGCGCTCTTCGTCCTCCCCTCGCGCGCCGAGAGCTTCGGGATCGCGCTGGTGGAGGCGATGGCGTGCGGCCGCCCGGTGATCGGCACGCGAGTGGGCGGCATCCCCGAGATCGTCTGCGACGGGCGCGACGGGGTGCTGGTGCCCCCCGACGACCCCGCCGCGCTGGCCGCCGCCATGGAGCGCCTGCTGGCCGACCCTGCCGCCGCCCAGGCGATGGGCGCCCGCGCGCGCGAGGCCGTGCGCCGCCGCTTCCGGGCCGAGCACGCGGGCGCCGCCTACCGCGCGCTCTTCGCCAGCCTCGCCCCCGCCGCACCGAGGAGGATCGCGTGAGCACCCTCGTCGCCCACGCGCCGCTGACCGGCGCCGCGCAGCCGCTCCC
>DASSJS010000411.1:0-16571 GCA_035691085.1 Longimicrobium sp. | reverse complement strand
TCTTGGAGCGCTACCGGAGCAGAGTCTGCGGCGTCTGACGTGGCGGTGCTGCTGGCGAAGAGCCTGCTCTCCGCCACCCTTCCGAGGTTCTGAACGCACTGCGGTACGAGTTGGGACAACCAGGCAAGTTAGTTTTGCCATTCTAGATTTTTTTGTGGGGACGTGTACCGCCAATTCCGGGTGATCATTGCCTCTTCTTACTTCACCCAGCGACCGTCCTCCGCCGTCACCCCGTCAACATCTCCGCTGGCCCGGCTGCGCGATCCCTTCAGGCGCGCTCGACCCCCCGATCGAGCAGTTCGGGGTCCACGCCTGCTCGGAACCAAGGTTGACGTTGAGATGGACCCAGAGCACCAGAGGACCAGAGAACCAGAGGAACTTCGAGCGGAGCCTCTGTTTTCCCCTGGTGCTCTGGTCCTCTGGTGCTCTGGGTCCATCAACGCACGCCTGGGATTTCGCGCGGGTGCACACCTGCGCGTGTGGCCGTATGCGGTTCGCCCACGCCACGGGTGCGTTCGGCCGGGATACGCGCATACGCGGCACCCTTAACTGCGTCGATCAGGTGGAGCTCTCCTCGGCCGTGCGGCGCTCCGAGAGGTGTCCAGTTTCAAAAATTCGATACTCACCTCATTCCGAACCTGCAGCCACTTGTCGTCTGGCGGCGGAGCGGGCGATGCGCCGCGGATGCACCGGGGCTGTAGTCCTCTGGTGCCCTGGTCCTCTGGTGCTCTGGGTCCAAACAACGCTCCTTTCTTCGACGATCCGGCGCGTCGGCCGGCAGACAGCCAAACGCCGAACGGCCGCTCCCGGGAGGAAGCGGCCGTTCGAGCGTTTTGCTGGAGCCGGAGGAACGTCAGCTGACCAGGGCGCCGGCCACGCGGGCCACCACCGACTGGGCCAGCACCACCGGCCGGCCGCAGGCCCGCGCGAACGCCTCGCGGTACTCGTCGCCGTGGCCCATGCAGTCGAGCACCACCACCTCCAGGGCGGGGTCGGCCATCTCGCGGGCGGCGGCGGCCAGCTGGCGCTCGTCGTGGGGCGAGCCCCAGGTGACCTTTGGGTCGAAGCCGTCGGTTGCCCACTTGCAGCGCGCCGCCGCCACCTGCGCCTCGATGGGCGCCACCACGCCGATCCGCCCGGTGCGCGTGAGGGCGCGCACCACGCCGGGAAGGAGCGTGCCCGGCAGCAGCACCGGCGCGCCGCAATCGATGGCCGGGAAGGCCCCGGCGCACGCCACCACCACGGCCGCGGCGCCCTGTGACGCCAGATCCCGCGCCCGCGCCTGGACCAGGGGGGCCAGGGTGGACAGCGGGATCTCGGCCGTGCCGCCGCCAGCCAGGCGCACCAGCAGCGGATAGGCGTCGGGCACCGCCAGCGCGGCGACCTGGGCGGGTGACAGGCCGTCCAGCGCGCCCAGCACCCTCACTTCCGCGCCGGGGGCATGCCGCCCGAAGGAGGCCTCCAGGTCGGGGCGGGGCGTCTGCCCGATGGTGACCACCCCCAGCAGCGGCATGCGCGCGGCCCGGCTTACAGCAGGTAGCCGTTCAGGTCGTCGGCGTGCTTCTTCAGGTAGTGCATGAAGGGCGTGCCGCCGGTGCCCACGTCCACCGGGTTGCCGTTGTTGCGCTGCGCCTGCGCGTGGATGTAGCGGCCCGCGTACTCCAGGTGCTTCGCCTGGAAGTTGTACACGCCGCGCACGCACTCGTTGTACACCTCCACCAGCGCGGCCGAGCCCTCGTTGCGCTGCACGAAGTCGCGCACCGAGGGGCCCTGCTCCACGTGGCCGATGAACGCGCGGTGCTTGGGCGGCATGTACTCGCGCATCCCCAGCACGTGGTTGCGCAGCGGGTCGGAGGTGTAGTTGATCGCCAGCAGGCCGTGGATGGACGGCACGATGGAGCTCTGCGCGCCGGTCTCGCCGCGGAACTTCTGCCCCGTGGTGTACGCGCTCACGCCCTCGTACCACACGCCCTCGGGGAGCGCCGGGTTGTCCATCCACCCGAAGATGAAGGGGCGCACGCGGTTGTAGTAGATGTACGGGTCGCACTGCTCGGGCATGCGCGACAGCGTGGCCAGCATCTGCGTGAGCACGTCGGAAACGGTGGCCAGGTGGATCTCCACCGCCGTGGTGTCGTCGCGCAGCACCGCGTTCTGCGCCTCGATGATCGCCTCCATGGCGGGGCCGGCGCGGCCCTCGATGTCCACGTGCACCAGCACGAACCAGTCCTCGTCGGCGCCGCCCAGGAAGTTCTCCAGCCGGGCGATGTTCCCCAGCTCCACGCGGCCGCTGGGGTCCAGCCGGCGCCAGTTGTTCAGCGCGTGCGACGCGTACGACAGCACCGGCGGGCGGCCCAGGCGCGTGGCCACCGAGTGCCACGGCACCGCCAGGTTGGCGGGAAGCCGGTCGGCCGGCTGGCGCTCGCCCCACACGTAGGCATGCCCGAAGTACGACAGCAGCAGCATGGCGCGCGCGACGTCGCCGGGCGCTTCCAGCGTGGACGGATCCAGCTGCGGAAGCGCGCGGATGGCGCGCTTGGCCGTCCCCGCGATCAGCTGCTTGTCGAGCTCGCCAGCCAGCGACTCCCAGGCGGCAAACGCCTCGGGGAGGCGCCGGGGCGGGTCGTTGGGCGGGAGGAACCCATACACCGGGTGGACGTCGAAGGCGGCCAGCGTCTCGGTCGCGGACTGGGTTTCGGGCGAGAGAATGTCCATTCGAACTCCTGGGAGGTGCGGGCGAGCGGGGGTGCTCACACGAAGTTCATGACACGTTTCCGGAAGATAACCAATCGACAAACACCTGTCCAGAGAAGTACCTGGCAAATTGTCCTTGCCTTCTAATTTCACGCGGATACTGGTAAACATCCGTACGCAGAGGCGCGTAAATGATCACTTTTATACGGACGGCCGGGAGGTCGGCGATCCATTTATGGGCGAATTGGGACATTTGCAATTCCGTTTAGCTCCAATAGGAGCGTTGTCCTTCCGCGCATCGTATCCGTCACTGCGTGAACCCCGCCGCCGGCGCGCCCTCGCCCGCGTCGAGGCTGGCGCGCAGCCGCTCGGCCAGCATGGCCACGTGCGGCTCGCGGAGCAGGGTGTGGTGGCTGCCGGGAACGGTGTGCACCTCCACGCCGCCCGTGCACAGCGACGCCCAATCGAGCCGCCGCGGCGCATCCCCCGTCGCCACTGGACGCTCGGCGGCCCGCAACAGGAGCGCGGGGCCATCGAACGTGGCGGGCTGGTAGGAGCGGAGCGCCGCCAGGTTGGCCCGCCGCACGCGGAGCAGGGAAGCCAGGCGGCTCGCTTCCAGCTCCGCCGGGAGCGCGCCGGCGCGCACGGCTTCGGCGTGGAGCCACGCCACGCGTTCGTCCGCATCCAGCGCGCGGAGCTCGCCGGGGTTGAACCCTGCGGGGAGGTGGCCGCCCAGCAGGTCGCGCAGGGTGTCTTCCAGGAAGGCGGCCTCGTCGTGCCAGCCGGGGGCGCGGACGGCCGTCGGCGGGTCGATCAGCACCAGGCAGCCAATCTCTTCACCCGCCGCGCGGAGCTGGCGCGCGGCCTCGAACGCCACCACCGCGCCCATCGACCATCCGCCCAGCAGGTACGGCCCGGCCGGCTGGACGTCCTTCAACGCTGCGACGTACGCCGCGGCCATCGCCTCGACCGTTTCCAGCGGCTCGCCGCCCTCCACCCCGGCCGCCTGCAGGCCGTAGAAGGGGCGATCGGCGCCCAGCCGCGCCGCCAGCGGCGCGTAGGAGAGCACGTGGCCGTCCACCGCGTGCACGCAGAAGAAGGGGCGCCGCGTGCCCGTGGCTCGGATCGCCACCAGCGGCGGCCTCGCGGCCGTCGTTCCCTCCCCGGACACCAGCACGGCCACCGCCTCCACCGTGCCGGCGGAGAAGAGGGCGTGCAGCGGCACCTCGGCGCCGGTCTCCTGCCGGATGCGCGACACCAGCCGCACCGCCAGCAGCGAGTGCCCGCCGCAGGCGAAGAAGTCGTCCCGCGCGCCCACGCGCTCCAGGCCCAGCACCTCGGCCCAGATCGCCGCCAGCACCGCCTCGGCCACCGTCCGCGGGGCGACGTAGCCGTCTCCATCGCCGCTTGCCTCGGGGGCGGGGAGGGCGCGGCGGTCGATCTTGCCGTTGGGCGTGAGCGGAAGCCGGTCCAGCCCCACGAACGCGGCGGGGATCATGTAGTCAGGGAGGGTCGCGCCCAGGTGCTCGCGCAGCTCGCGCGGGGCGGGCGGCTCGCCCTGGGGCGCCAGGTACGCCACCAGCCGCCGGTCGCCGGGCGCGTCCTCGCGTACGATCACGGTGGCCTCGCGCACGCCGGGATGGCGCGCCAGCGTGGCCTCGATCTCGCCCAATTCGATGCGGAAGCCGCGCACCTTCACCTGCGCGTCCAGCCGGCCCAGGTACTCCAGCGTGCCGGTGTGGAGCCAGCGCACCCGGTCACCCGTGCGGTACATCCGCGCGCCGGGCGTGGAGGAGAACGGGTCGGGGACGAAGCGGCCCGCCGTCAGCCCCGGGCGCCCCAGGTAGCCGCGCGCCAGCCCCAATCCCCCCAGATAAAGCTCGCCCGCCACCCCCGCGGGAGCGGGGCGCATCGCCGCGTCGAGGACGTACGCCTGCGTGTTGGCGATCGGCCGGCCGATGGTCTCGCGCCCGCCGGCCGAGCGCAGCGTGAAGGTGGAGTAGGTCGTATCCTCCGACGGGCCGTACAGGTCGTACACGCGCTCCACGCCGGCGGCGTAGACCGCGTCCACCAGGTCCTGCCGCAGCGGCTCGCCGGCCAGGTTCACCGTGCGCACCCCGGCGGGGATCGCGACGTCCTTCACCAGCGCGGCGATGGCGGAGGGGACGGTGTTGATCAGCCGCACCTCGTCTCGCGCCGGGGCGGTGGAGAGCGCCAGGGCGTTCCGCACCACGATCACGCGGCCGCCGCGGCTGAGCGGCAGGAACAGCTCGTAGATGGACAGGTCGAAGCAGATCGAGGTGGCCGCGAGCACTCCGGACAGCTCGTCGTCCGAATAGACGCCCGACGCCCACGCCAGGAACACCACCGCGCTCTGGTGCTCGATCGCCACGCCCTTGGGTACGCCCGTGCTGCCGGAGGTGTAGATCAGGTACGCCAGGTTGCGCGGCCCCGCGCGGTTGGCCGGGTTCGCGCCGCTGGCCCGCGCGATCTCGTCCGCCGCCTCGCCATCGACGCTCACCACGCGGACGCCGCCGGAGGCGGGGAGGATGCCGCGGAGGGTCTCCTGCGTCACCAGCACGGCCACGCTCGCATCCTCCAGCGTGAACGCCAGGCGGTCCGCCGGATAGGCGGGGTCCAGCGGCACGTAGGCGCCGCCGGCCTTCAGCACACCCAGCATCGCGGCCACCATCCCGGCGCCGCGCTCCAGGCCGATGCCGACGCGCACCTCGGGGCCGGCGCCTAGGGCGATGAGGTGGTGCGCGATCCGGTTCGCGCGCTCGTTCAGCTCGCCGTACGTCACCCTCCGCTCGCCATCGATCAGCGCGACCGCGTGCGGCGTGCGCCCGGCCTGCGCCTCGAACAGCGTGTGGATGCAGGCGTCGGTGGGACAGGCGGCCGCGTTCGCGTTCCACTCCTCCAGCACCTGGCGGCGCTCTTCATCCCCCAGCAGCTCGATGGCGGAGAGGGGGGCGCCGGCGTCCGCGGCGACCTGCTCCAGCGCGCGATGGAAGTGGCCCAGCATCCGCTCCACGGTGGCGCGGTCGAAGAGCTCGGTGGCGTACTCCAGCGTGGCCGCCAACCCGTCTTCCCGCTCCGAGATGGCGAGCGTGAGGTCGAACTTGGCGGTCGCGCGGTCCACCGGGAGCGGCACGGCATCCACCTTCCCCAGCCGCGGCAGGGGCGAGGGCGCGCCCTGCAGCGCGAACATCACCTGGAAGAGCGGGGTGCGGCTCAGGCTGCGCTCCGGGTGCAGCGCCTCCACCAGCCGCTCGAACGGCACCTCCTGGTGCGCGTAGGCGCCCAGCGCGCCGTCGCGGACGCGGGCCAGCAGCTCCGTGAACGCGGGGCCGCCGGACAGGTCCGCGCGCAGCGCCAGCGTGTTGACGAAAAAGCCGATCAGCTCCTCCAGCTCCGCGTGCGTGCGCCCCGCGATGGGCGTGCCCACCACCACGTCGTTCTGGCCAGACCAGCGGGAAAGGACCAGCTGCCACGCCGCCAGCAGCGTCATGAACAGCGTGGCGCCCTCGCGCCGCGACAGCGCCCGCAGCGCGTCGCCCAGCGTGGAGGGGAGGACGGCGTGCACGGCGGCGCCATGGTAGCCGGGCACCGGCGGGCGCGGGCGATCGGTGGGCAGTTCCAGCACGGCGGGCGCGCCGGCAAGCCGCTGGCGCCACCATGCCACCTGCGCTTCCAGCACGTTGCCCGAAAGGTGCTGGCGCTGCCACGCGGCGAAGTCGCCGTACTGCACCGGCAGCTCCGCCAGCGGCGACGGCTCGCCGCGCGCGAAGGCGGTGTACAGCGCCTCGATCTCGCGGTACAGCACCCCGCGCGACCAGCCGTCGCCCGCCACGTGGTGAAGGGTCAGGAGCAGGACGTGATCTTCATCCCCCAGCCGCAGCAGCCGCGCGCGGAAGGGGAGATCCGCGTGCAGAACGAACGGCCGCTCCGCCTCGTCTTTCGCCCGGCGCACCGCCTCTGCCTCGTCCACGCACGGCTCGACGGCGAGCCTGAATCCGTCCCCCGGGCCGATCACCTGCACCGGCTCGCCGTCGGCCTCGCCAAAGACGGTGCGCAGCGCCTCGTGGCGGCGGACCACCTCGGCCAGCGCGCGGGCGAGCGCGTCCGCGTCCAGCTCGCCGCGCAGGCGCAGGGCGGCGGGGATGTTGTAGGTGCCGGTCCCCGGCTGCAGCCGGTCGATGAACCACAGCCGCTGCTGCGCGAAGGAGAGCGGGAGCGGCCCGCCTCGCTCCACCCGCCGCAGCGGCGGGCGTTCCGTCGTTCCGTCGCCGCCCAGGAGGGCGCCCAGACGCTCCGCCGTCCCCGCGATGGTGGGGGCGTCGAACAGCGCGCGTAGCGGCAGCTCGGTGCCAAAGGCGCGGCGGACGCGGGCCACCACCCGCGTGGCGAGCAGGGAGTGGCCGCCCAGCGCGAAGAAATCGTCGTGCACCCCCACGCGCGGGCGGCCCAGCACCTCGGCCCAGATCCCGGCCAGCATCTCCTCCACCGGGGTACGGGGCGCCACGTAGCCGCTCTCCGCGTCCATCTCCACGGGGTCGGGAAGGGCGCGGCGGTCGGCCTTGCCGTGCGGGGTCAGCGGCATGGCGTCCAGCACCATCAGCGCGCCGGGGACCATGTGCTCGGGCACCCGCTCGCGCAGCCAGGCACGCAGCTCGGCCGTGCCCAGCGACGCATCGTCGCGCAGGGTGACGTACCCCGCCAGCATCGGCCCGCCGGGGGAGGGGCGGACGACGACGGCGGCCTCGCGCACCTGGGGATGCCCCGCCAGCACCGTCTCCACCTCGCCCGGCTCCACGCGGAAGCCGCGGATCTTCACCTGGAAATCCACCCGGCCCACGAACTCCAGCAGCCCGTCCTCGCGGCGGCGGACGCGGTCGCCGGAGCGGTACAGGCGCGCGCCGGGGAGGGGCGAGAAGGGATCGGGGATGAACTTCTCGGCGGTGAGCGCGGCGCGGCCCAGGTAGCCGCGCGCCACCCCCGGCCCGCCGACGCACAGCTCGCCGGGGATGCCGGTGGGGACGGGGTTCAGCTCCGCGTCGAGCAGGTACACGCGCCGGTCGCCCACCGCGCGGCCGATGGGCACAGTGGCGCCGTCGAAATCCGCCGGCACCGGCCAGCAGGCGCTGAACACCGTGCACTCCGACGGCCCGTAGCCGTTCACCAGCCGCAGATCCGGATACAGAGCCAGCACCCGGCGGATGTGCGGCGCGCTCACCGCGTCGCCGCCCACCATCACCTGGCGCACGCCGGCCAGGATCTCGGGGCAGGTGTCGGCGATCAGGTTGAAGTACGCCGAGGTCAGCCACAGCGTGGTCACCCCGTGCCGCCGCACCTGCTCGCCCAGCACCCCCGGCTCCGACGTCTGGCCGGGATAGAGGACGCAGCAGCCGCCGGTGAGCAGCGCGGGCCACAGCTCCAGCGTCAGCGCGTCCCACGAGGTGGACGAGTGCTGCAGCAGCACCTGCTCCGCGTCGAAGCGCACGTAGTCGTCGCCGGCGAAGAAGCCGGGGATGGCGCGGTGGGGGATCTCCATCCCCTTGGGCGTGCCCGTGCTGCCGGAGGTGTAGATGACGTAGAAGAGGTGGTCCGGCGTAACCCGCGGCAGGGCCGTTGGTTGGACCGGCTCGCCTTTGATCGTTTCGATGGAGGCGATCTCGCCGTCGAACGCGGGGATGCGGCCGCGCAGCCGCTGTTGCGTGAGCAGCACCGGCACGCGTGCGTCCCCGAGCATGTAGCTCAGCCGCGCGGCCGGGTACGCCGGGTCCAGCGGCACGTACGCGCCGCCCGCCTTCAGGATCGCCAGCAGCGCCACCACCATCTCGGGCGAGCGCTCCATGCACACACCCACGCGCGCGCCGGGCTCCACCCCGTGTCCGATCAGGCGCCAGGCCAGCTCGTCGGACCGCCGCTCCAGCTCCGCGTAGCTCATCCGCTGGTCGCCGAACACCAGCGCGGTGTTCCGCGGCACGCGTGCGGCCTCCCCGGCGAACATCTCGTGCACGCAGCGCGCGGGGGCCTCCATCGCGCCGTGGGCGACCAGGAGGCGCTCCTCGTCATCCAGCAGGTCGATGCGGCCGACGACCGCCTCCGGGCCCGCCGCCATCGCCTGCAGCACGCGGGCGTAGTGCCGCAGCATCCGCCGCGCGGTGGCCGCGTCCCACAGCTCGGTGCGCCAGGTGAGCGAGGCCCGCAGCGCGTCGTCCGTCTCCTCCACGATCAGCGCCAGGTCGAACTTGGCCGTTCCGGTCTCCACCGGGAGGCGTTCGGCCCGGATCCCGTCCAGCGGCGGGGCGGACGATTCGGCGCCCTGCAGCGCGAAGATCACCTGGAAGACGGGGGCGTGCCGCGAGCCGTTCCCCGGATGAAGCTCCTCCACCAGCCGGTCGAAGGGGAAATCCTGGTGCGCCTGCGCCTGGAGCACCGTCTCGCGGACGCGGCGCACCAGCTCGGCCGCCGTCGGCCGTCCGTCCAGGCGGGTGCGCAGCGGGAGCGTGTTCACGAAGAAGCCGATCAGCCCTTCCAGCTCCGTCCTTGGCCGCGTGGAGAACGGCGCGCCCACCACGATGTCGTCCTGGCCAGACCAGCGCGCCAGCAGCGCCTGCCACCCCGCCAGCAGCGTGCTGAACAGCGTCGCCCCCTGGTTCCGCGCCAGCGCCCGCAGCGCCTCCGCCAGCTCGGCGGAGAGGAGAGCGGAGCAGGTCGCGCCCGCTTCGTCCGGCGTGGCGGGGCGGGGGCGGTCGGTCGGCAGCTCCAGCCGCGGCGGGGCGCCGTCAAGCTTTTCGCGCCAGTGGGCGGCGGCGCGCGTGGTCTCATCCCCCGCCAGGCGCTCGCGCTCCCAGGCGGCAAAGTCGGCGTACTGCACCGGCAGATCGGGCAACGGGCAATCATCCCCCGCGGCGTAGGCGTTGTACAGCACGCCCAGCTCGCGGAAGAGCACGCCCGTGGACCACCCGTCGCCCGCCACGTGGTGGACGACGATCACCAGGCGGTGCTCCCGCTCGTCCGTGCGGAAGAGCGTGGCGCGGAGGACGGGGTCCGTCTCCAGATCGAAGGGCCGCGCGGCCTCGTCCGCCGTCCGCCGCTCCACTTCGTCCGGCCCGAAGTCCCGCAGGTCGATTTCCGGGAGATGGAAGGGCGACGGCGGATCGATCACCTGCCCGGGCTCGTCGCCATGGACGGCGAAGCGGGTGCGCAGCACCTCGTGGCGATGGATCAGGGACTCGATCGCCCGCCGCAGCGCCTCCACGTCCAGGTCGCCCGCAAGACGCAGGGCGAAGGGCATGTTGTAGGCGGGGCTTTCCGGCTGCATCCGCTGGACGAGCCACAGCCGCTGCTGCCCGGACGAGAGCGGCAGCGGCCCGCCGTCGCGCGGCACGGGGCGCAGCGGGGGGAGCGCCGCGCCGGCGGCGGCCTGCCACGCGGCCTCGATCCAGCGCGCGGTGCCCGCCACGGTGGGCGCGTCGAACACCACGCGCAGCGGCACCTCGATCCCCAGCGCGTCGTGCATCCGCGCAGCCACGCGGGCCACGAGGAGCGAGTGCCCGCCCAGCGCGAAGAAGTCGTCGTCCACGCCGATCCGCGGCACGCCCAGGACGCCGGCCCACACCTCGGCCACGGTCTGCTCGGTGGGGGTGCGCGGGGCGGCGTGGGCGTGCGCGCCGGCGCCCCAGTCGGGCGCGGGGAGCGCGCGGCGGTCAGTCTTGCCGTGCGCGCTGAGCGGAAGCTCGTCCAGCGGCACCCAGGTGGTGGGCACCATGTACGGCGGCAGGGTGGCGGCCAGGTGCTCGCGCAGCTCGCGCGTGGAGGGCGCGTGTCCGTCGCGCGCCACCACGTACGCCACCAGCCGCGGGTCACCCGGCGAAGCTTCCAGCGCCACCACCGCCGCGCCGTGCACGCCCGGGTGCCGGCAGAGCGCGCTCTCGATCTCGCCCGGCTCGATGCGGAAGCCGCGGATCTTCACCTGGTCGTCGGCGCGGCCCAGGAACTCGAGCGCGCCATCCGCCCGCGCGCGCACCCGGTCACCCGTGCGGTACATCCGCGCGCCGAGGGTGGGCGAGAAGGGGTCGGGGAGGAAGCGCTCCGCCGTCATCCCCGGCCGCCCCAGGTAGCCGCGGGCCACGCCCCGGCCGCCGATGTACAGCTCGCCGGGCACGCCGGGCGGAACCGGGTGCAGCCGCCCGTCCAGCGAACAGGTACGGACGTTCAGCAGCGGCACGCCGATCGTCGGCGCGTCCGGAAAGTCGCCGACGGCGCAGGCGGTGGCGTCCACGGTGCACTCCGTGGGGCCGTACAGGTTGTGGAAGCGCACGCCGGGGATGGCGCCCAGCCGCTCCCACGTTCCCTCGTCGATCGCCTCGCCGGCCACCAGCACGTCCGTCAGGCTCTCCCCGCACTCGTTCAGCGCGCCGTCCGCCAGGAGGAGACGAAGCTGCGCCGGGGTGCAGTCCAGCACGTTCACCCGCTCGCCGCGGATCCACGCCGCCAGCGCGTGGCCGTCGTAACGCACCTCGTCGGGGGTGATGCAGAGCGTGGCGCCGTCCAGCAGCCGCACCAGCTGCTTCACCGAGGTGTCGAAGGTGAAGGGGCCGTTCACGGAGACGCGGGCCGGCCCATCCCCCCGCCGCGGGTAGATGGCGCGGCCCAGCGCGGCGCCCAGGTTCAGCAGCGAGCGGTGCTCGACGACGACGCCCTTGGGCGTGCCGGTGGAGCCGGAGGTGTGGATCACGTACGCCGCGTTCCCGGGGAGCGCGGCGTCGTCCCGCGCCGCGTCGCTCTCGTCCGCGACACTTGCCCAGTCCGCGTCCAGCCGCAGCACCCGCACGCCGGCGGGGAGCCGCCCGGCCGTGGCGGATTGGGCGATCACGACGGGGATGGCGCACGATTCCACCAGCAGCGCCAGGCGCTCGGCGGGGTGCGCCGGGTCCAGCGGCACGTACGCGCCGCCCGCCTTCAGGATGCCCAGGATGGCGACGACGGCATCCGTCCCGCGCTCCATGCACACCCCCACGCGCGTCTCCGGGCCCACGCCGTACCGCTCCAGCGCGCGGGCCAGCCGGTTGGCGCGCCCGTCCAGCTCGCCGAACGACAGCGACTGGCCGCGGAACGAGACCGCCGGCGCGAGCGGCGTGCGCGCCGCCTGGGCGGCGAAGGCGG
Organism: Longimicrobium sp.; assembly: GCA_035691085.1. Classification (GTDB taxonomy): domain Bacteria; phylum Gemmatimonadota; class Gemmatimonadetes; order Longimicrobiales; family Longimicrobiaceae; genus Longimicrobium. The sequence continues at coordinate 4,706 of DASSJS010000411.1, read as the reverse complement.
AGGCGAAGGTCCCGTCCTCCTCCCGCCCGGCCGGCCCCGCGGCGGCGGCCACCACGGCGGCGTGCTCGCTGGCGGAGAGGAGCGGAAGGTCGCCGACGGGGGTCTCGGGCGCGGCCAGCGCGCCGTGCAGCAGGCGCACGAAGCGCGCGGCCATCGCCTCCACGGTGGCGCGCTCGAACAGCTCCGCGTCCAGCTCCCACCACCCGGTGATCCCGGCCGGGCCTTCCTCCAGCGAGAGCATCAGGTCGAACTTGGGTGCCAGCCGCTCCACCGCGAACGCGCTCGCCTCCACGCCGGGGATGCGGAGCGGCTCGGCGGCGGCGGTGTTGTAGGCGAACATCACCCGGAACAGCGGCGTGCCGCCATCGCGGGACGAGTGCAGCTCGGCCGCCACCCGCTCGTAGGCGGCGTGCTGGTGCGCGTACCCGGCCAGCGTGGCCTCGCGCACGCGGCCCAGCAGCGCGCGGAAGCCCTGGTCCTGCGCGACTTCGGTCCTGAGCGCCAGCGTGTTGACGAAGAAGCCGATCAGCGCCTCGGCCTCGGGGCGGTCGCGCCCGGCCACGGGGGTGCCCACCACCACGTCGTCGCGGCCGCCGTGGCGCGAGAGCAGCGCCTTGAAGCCGGCCAGCAGCACCATGAAGGGCGTGGCGCCCTCGTCACGCGCAAAGCCGCGCGCCGCCCGCACCAGCGCCTCGGGGAGCGCCACGCGCACCCGCTCGCCGCGCGGCCGCGCGCCGCTCCGGCGGGCGCGATCGGTGGGGAGCTCCAGCTGGCCCGCCCCGGAAAGGTGGGCGCGCCAGTAGGCCAGCGCCTCCTCCATCCGGTCGCCCGCCAGCGTGCGCCGCTGCCAGACGGCGTAGTCGGCGTAGCGCACCGGCAGCTCGGGGAGCGCCGGCGGGCCGCCATCCACGCAGGCCGCGTAGCAGGCGCCCAGCTCGCGGGTGAGGATGCCGGTGGACCATCCGTCCGCCGCCACGTGGTGCATCGTGACGAGCAGCAAGTGGCACTCGGGCGCCAGCCGCACCAGCCGCGCGCGCAGCGGCACGTCACGCCGCAGGTCGAAGGGGCGGCGCGCCTCCTCCTGGGCCAGCGCATGCGCGCGGGCCTCGCCGTCCTCCTCGGCCGACAGGTCCACGAGCGGAAGCGGGAACGGGGCGGGGGCGAGCACCCGCTGCCACGGCGTTCCCGCCTCTTCGCCAAAGACGGTGCGCAGCGGCTCGTGGCGGGCCACCACGGCCTCCAGCGCCCGCCGCAGCGCCTCGCCGTCGAGCGCGCCGGTGAGGCGGAGGAAGAGGGGGACGTTGTAGGCGGCGCTCCCGGGGTCCATCCGGTGGATGAACCAGAGCCGCTCCTGCGCGAACGAGAGCGGAAGCCGGTCGCCCTCCGCGCGGTCCACGCGCGTGATCGGCGCGTCCTCCACTGTTGCGCCCCGCGCCTGGTCCACGTACGCGGCCACGGCGTCGACGGTGGGCGCCTCGAAGAAGAGGCGCAGCGGCACCTCCACCTCCAGCGCCGCGCGCACCCGCGAGAACAGCCGCATCACCTGCAGCGAGTGCCCGCCCCGGTCGAAGAACGACTCGTGCACGCCCAGCCGCGCGCCCAGCACCTCGGCGAAGATCTCGGACACCGCCGCCTCGGCCGGGGTGCGCGGCGCGTCGTGCGGCCCCTCGCCACCGGTGGCGGGGGCGGGGAGGGCGCGGCGGTCGGTCTTCCCGTTGATGGTGAGCGGGATGCGCTCCAGCGTCACGAACGCCGAGGGGACCATGTACTCCGGGAGCCGCGCGCCCACGTGCGCCCGCAGGCCGGCGGACGCCAGCGGCGGGCACCCCGGCTCCAGCACCACGTACGCCACCAGCCGGCGCTCGCCCGGCGCGTCCTCGCGCACGATCACCACGCAGTCGGCCACCCCGGCCGCGGCGCGCAGCACCGCCTCGATCTCGCCCAGCTCGATGCGGAAGCCGCGGATCTTCACCTGCTCGTCCAGCCGCCCCAGGTACTCCAGCTCGCCGCTGGAGAGCCAGCGCGCCCGGTCGCCGCTGCGGTACAGCCGCGCGCCGGGCTGGCCCGAGAACGGATCGGGGACGAAGCGCTGCGCGGTCAGCGCGGGACGCCCCAGGTAGCCGCGGGCCACCCCGGCGCCGGAGACGTACATCTCCCCCGGCACGCCCAGCGGCGCGGGCCGGCCGGCGCCGTCCAGCACGTGCACGCCCAGGTCGGGGATGGCGATCCCGACGGGGCTGACGGCGCCGCGCTCCACGTCGGCCCGGGTGATCGGGCGCCAGGTGACGTGCACGGTGGTCTCGGTGATCCCGTACATGTTCACCAGCCGAGGGCTCTCCTCGCCGTGCCGGTCCATCCACGGGCGCAGCGACCCCGGCTCCAGCGCCTCGCCGCCGAAGATCACGTAGCGCAGCCGCAGCTCGCCGGAGTCTGTCATCGCCTCTTCCGCCGCGATCAGCTGGCGGAAGGCCGAGGGCGTCTGGTTGAGGACGGTGACGCCCTCGTCCGCCAGCAGCCGGTGGAACTCGTCCGGGGCGCGGGTGACCAGGTGGGGGACCACGACGAGACGCCCGCCGTACAGGAGGGCGCCCCAGATCTCCCAGACCGAGAAGTCGAAGGCGTACGAGTGGAAGAGCGTCCACACGTCGTCCGCCCCGAAGCCGAACCAGTGATCGGTGGCGGTGAACAGGCGCGCCACGTTGCCGTGCGTCACCTGCACGCCCTTGGGCCGGCCGGTCGATCCGGAGGTGTAGATGACGTAGGCCAGGTGCTCCGGCCCCACCTCCACCGCCGGCGGCCCCGCCGCGTCGCCGCCGCCGGGCAGGTCCAGCGGATGGATGGGTACGGGGACCGGCCCCAGCCGTTCGGCCACGTGCGGCGGCGCCAGCACCAGCCGCAGCCCCGCGTCGCCCGCCATGAAGCCGATGCGCTCGGCCGGGGCGGAGGGGTCCAGCGGCACGTACGCGGCGCCGGCCTTCAGGATGCCGAGGATGGCGACGACCATCTCGATTCCGCGTTCGACGCACAGGCCCACGCGTGACTCGGGGCCCGCGCCCAGCGCGGCCAGCCGGTGCGCCAGGCGGTTGGCGCGGCGGTCCAGCTCGGCGTAGGTGACGTGCCGCCCCTCGAACGACAGTGCGCGGGCGGAGGGCGTTTGGGCGGCGCGCGCCTCGAACAGCCGGTGGAGGGGAAGGGTGGGGGCGGCGAGATCCGGAGCTGGAGACGCGCTGGCGAACGCGGGGACGGGGCGCGCGCCCGCGTCGGCGAGGCGGATGGCGCCCAGCGGCTGCGACGGGTCGGCCGCGAAGGCCTGCAGGATGGCGGTGAGGTGCGCCTCCAGCCGCCGGATGGCGCCGGCGCCGAAGCGGGCGGGGTCGCAGGTCAGGTGGAAGGTGACCCGCTCGCCCCCGTGCGCCACCACGGCCAGCGGATAGCTGGTCCACTGGTGCAGCTCGAAGCTGCGCTGGCGCCACTCCTCCCCCAGCCGGTGGAGGACCTCCTCGGTGGACTCGCTCTCGAATCCGAACAGCGTCTCGAACAGCGGGGTGCCGGCGGGAACGCCGCTCCACGCCTGGATATGCCCCAGGCTGGCGCGCTCGTGCGGGCGCATCTCCAGCCACAGCGCGCGCGCCATCTCCAGGTGGCGGGCCACGGAACCGTGCTCGTCCAGCCGCAGCCGCACGGGCACGGTGTTGGAGAGCAGCCCCACCACGCGCTCCACCCCGTCCATCCCGCCGCGGCGGCAGGCGCGGGTGGCGCCGAACGCCACGTCGGTGTCGCCGGTGTAGCGGGCCAGGAGCAGCGCCCACGCCACCTGCAGCACGGCGTTGAGCGTCACCTCCTCGCGCCGGGCCAGCCGCTGCAGCTCCTCGCTCAGCTCGGGGGTGAGCTCGAAGCGGTGCCGCTCGCGCAGTGGACCCGGTTCGCCCTCCAGCGAAAGCTCGTTGGGTGCGCCAAAGCCGCGCAGTGCCTCTTCCCAGAACGCCCGCGCCTCGCGCTCGCCGGCCGAGCGCAGCCAGCTCGCGTACTCGGCGAACGACGGCGGCGGGGCGGGGGGCTCCCACGCCTCGCCGCGGGCCACCGCCGCGTACTCGGCGAACACCTCGCGCAGCAGGATGCGCCGGGCATACCCGTCGAAGAGCGCGTGGTGCGAGGTCCACACCAGCCGGTACTCCGCCCCGGCCGTGCGGAACAGGGCGAAGCGCGCCAGCGGCGCGCGCGCGGGGTGAAAGGGTGTCCGGCGGTCGTCGCGCAGGAACGCCTCCATCCGTTCGGCCTGCGCCTCGCGCGAAAGGGGGCTCCAGTCGTCCTCGGTCCAGTGCAGGTCCACGCGCGCGTGCACGCGCTGCACCGGCTCGGGGAGGGCGTCCAGGTGAAACGAGGTGCGCAGCACGGGGTGGCGCTCAACCAGGCGCCGCCACGCCTCGTGGAAGGCGGGCACCACCAGCGGCTCGCGCAGCGTGATCACGAACTGCTGAACGTACAGCCCCGGGCGCGGCGCACGCTCGCCGCGCAGCAGCATGGCCTGCTGCATGGGCGTGAGCGGGTAGGTCTCGGCCGCCGCGCCCTGGGGCGCCGCGTGCCGCATACCGGCCGCGTTCTGGACGGCGCGCGTGGGGTGGAGCTCGCTCATCGAGATGCTTCGTCCCTGTCGCGCGGCGAACGCATACCGCGACGGATAGTGCGAAGGGAGCCGGACATGGGGG
>DASSJS010000410.1:0-14911 GCA_035691085.1 Longimicrobium sp. | reverse complement strand
AAAGATGCTGCGGCGCTGCAGCGACCGCCGCCGCGCCCGGATTTCCCCCTGACCGCCGAGCCCATGGCCGACACGTCTCCCCGCGACCCGGATTCGGTGCTGAAGCCCGACGTGGATGCGCGGCAGCAGGCCACGCCCGTGGAGCCCGGCGCGCCCACCCCCGACCTGGGCGAAACGGCGCAGGCGGTGGAAAGCCAGCGCGGCCGCTCGTGGGGCGTGACCACGCTCACCGTGCTGGCGCTGATGTACACGCTGTACTTCGCGCGCAGCTTCCTGCTCCCCATCGCGGTGGCGCTTCTGCTCAGCTTTCTGTTCAGCCCGGTGGTGCGGGCGCTGGCGCGGCTGCACATCCGGCCGCCGCTGGGCGCGGCGCTGGTGATCCTGGCGCTGCTGGGCGTGGTGGGCTTTGGCGGCTACGAGCTGGCGGGGCCGGTGCAGACCTGGGCGTCCAAGGCGCCCGAAACGCTCTCCACGGCGCAGAAGAAGGTGCGCAAGCTGATGCGCCCCATCGAGCGCGCCAGCCGCACCGCCGAGCAGGTGCAGAACGCGGCCGGCGTGGGCGGCCCCGAGGCGGCCCCGCGCGAGGTGGTGGTCAAGCAGCCCAGCCTGATCGCGCGCGTGTTCGGCACCACGCAGCGCTTCGTCACCGCCGCGCTCGAGGTGGTGATCCTCCTCTACTTCCTCCTTGCCGCGGGCGACCTGTTCCTGCAGAAGCTGATCAAGGTGCTCCCCACGCTGCGCGACAAGCGCAAGGCGGTGGAGATCGCGCGGATGACCGAGGCGTCGATCTCCACCTACCTGCTCACCGTGGCCTGCATCAACCTGGTGGAGGGTGCGCTGGTGTCGCTGGTGATGTGGGCGCTGGGGATGCCCAGCCCCATTCTGTGGGGCGTGATGGTGGCGGTCTTCGAGTTCGTGCCCTACCTGGGCGCGCTTGCCATCATCGCGGTGCTGAGCCTGGCCGCCCTCACCACCTTCGACACGGTGGGGCACGCGCTGCTGGCGCCGGGGGCGTTCCTGGTGATCAACGTGATCCAGGCCAACTTCGTGAGCCCGGTGCTGATGGGGAACCGCCTGGAGCTGAACCCGGTGGCGCTGCTGGTGGGCCTCACCTTCTGGTTCTGGATCTGGGGGATCCCCGGCGCGTTCATCGCCGTGCCGCTGCTGGCCACCTTCAAGATCTTCTGCGACCACATCGAATCGCTCGCCGCCCTGGGCGAGTTCCTGGGCATGCGCGACGAAGGCGAACGCCGTTCGGCGGTTCGAACGTCGTGATACCGGATTCGGCGATCGAGGACGAAGAGGTTACGCGGCGCGCCCAAGCTCGGCGGCGCACCCGTGCGCGCGTGCAGCCACGTCGCGCGCGAGCCGGCGGAGATAGCGGGCGTCCAGCCCCTCGTTCGTGATCAGGCGCTCCGCGACATCCGGCGCCACGCCGGCCACCCGATCGGCCAGCGCGGCGACCTCTTCCAGCGAGTGCCGGGGCAGCCGGCTGCGCTTCACCTCGCGCAGCCATGCGTCGCGGCCGATCTGGCCCAGCGCGGTGTGCCCGCCGATGGCCATCGCCATGCGGAAATCCTGGAGCGCGCTCCGCCGCCCGCCCAGCCCCAGCGCGGTCGCCAGGTCGTAGAGCGGGGCCAGCCGCGCGCTCGGCCCGGCGTGGATCAGCACCGAGAAGTTGCGCAGGTGCGCGTCCGTCCCCGCCGTGGCCCAGGCGAACCCCACCGCCAGCACGAACCGGCTCACGTCGTCTGGCTGAGCGTAGTCGCGCAGCAGCCGGACCACGTCGGGGATGCCGGCTCCGCCCTCGGCCGCGTACTTCAGCGCGGGATCCAGCCCGAGCGCCTGCGCCATGTCCTCCTGGTGCAGCCGCCGCACGTCGCCGCCGGCGCCGGCTTGGCGGTCGTAGCGCGTTACCGCGATGGCGCTTTGCGCGCCGAAGCGCATGACGCGTGAATCGGCGGCCTCCAGCCCCGCGGCACGGGCCAGCCGCAGGCAGAAATGCTCGTTCTCGTTGTGCCCGGCCAGCCCGGGGATCGGAGGCTTGAGGATGTGCGTGCTGGCGCGCTGCCCCGAGGGCCGCCCCCATCGCCCGGCCACGTCGTCGCACGCCAGGGCAACCTTGCCCAGCGCGCCGGGAAGGCTGAACTGCCCGGTGTGGATCACCCGCCGGTCGGGCGATGAGCGCGCGGCCACCTCGCGGAGCAGCGTTTCCAGGCTCGCTTCGTCCAGCCACTCCACGCCCGGTGGGGCGGAGCCGGATACGATCTCCTCGGCGCGGCCCGGGGCGGCGAACTGCACCGCGCCCGCACAGTCTTCCCCCACGTGCGCCAATACCGCGTACGGATCGTCGCGCGAAACGCCGAACTCCGCCTCGATCTCGGCCAGCCGCGCCTCGTTGTCGGGGAGGAGCCCGCGCAGCCAGTGCCGCACCGGCAAGCCATCGTACTCGGGCGAGGCGAGTGGCAGTGCGAGCGACACGGGATACGCGTGCGGCGCCCGGAGCCACTCGCTGGTGTAGCGGAAGCGGTACCGGTACGCATCGCGAAGTGGAGCCAGGTGGCCCACCACTTCGCGGTCCAGGAGCACGACGAGCTCGGGCGGGGGCGTCATGCGGCCCCGTCCCCGCCAGACACCGGCGCGCGGGCATCGAGCTGCACGCCCAGCGCGGAGAGTGTCCGCAGCACCAGCGCCAGCTCCAGCCGCTCGCCACCGGCCTCGAGCGACGCGATCCACTGCCGCGTGCACCCCACCCGGTCTGCCACGGCCTGCAACGTGAGCCCCTGCCGCTTCCGCTCGGTCCTGGCCAGCAGCCCGATCTCCCGCGCGGTCCGCACTCTCATCGCGTTCACCCGGTCCATGTCAGCGTTCACCAACATACAGGCTGATGTTAATGATCTATAACATATAGTGAAATGTCAATGATCGTTAACATCCCGGTAGATGTAACCGATCGCGAACATCCTGCGATTGTCGATTGATCAACGCGGCGGGGCATCGTGATTCTTGACGGCTCCACGCTCCGCCGGCAACGTGGGCGATCCGAATCCCACGATCCGCCGTCCGCACGGACTCTCCCTACGCTCGCTCATGGCCGAAGACCCGCTGCACGCACAGGTGCTGGAGACGTGGCGCATCAGCAGCCGCATCACGCTGTACCTGCTGGACGCCATCGCCGAGGAGGCGCTGGGCGACATCGCGCCGACGAAGGGACGCTCGGTGAGGCAGCACATCGCCCACCTGCACAACGTGCGGCTGATGTGGCTCGATTCGGCGGCGAAGGACCTGCTCGCCGGGCTGGCGAAGCTCGATGCCGACGCGCCGCTCGACCGCGCGGCGCTCCGCCAGGCGCTGGAGGGATCGGCCGCGGCGGTGGAGGCGCTGCTGGCGCGCGGGCTGGAGACGGGGAAGATCAAGGGCTTCAAGCCGCACCCGCTGGCCTTCCTGGGCTACCTGACCGCCCACGAGGCCCACCACCGCGGCCAGATCATGCTCGCGCTGAAGGCGCACGGCCACATGGTGGACAAGAAGGTCCAGTTCGGCCTCTGGGAGTGGGGCGTCCGGTAGACGACCGGCCCTCATCCCAGCACTGCATCGACACCTGCAACGCCTCATCCCTCGCGGCTGGTGAGGAATCGTCCCGGCGCCCGCCCCACAGCCTCGCGCGGTTTGCGAGGCTTCTCGCCGTTGTTGCCGCGGCTTCAGCCGCCGGTATACGGACTTCGGGCCGACGCGCCGAAACTCCCGCCGCCCTCCCGCCGTACCCCGACTTCACGTCCAGTCGGCGCGGGGACGAACTCGCCACGCTCGCGCACGCATGACGCCAGCGCGTTCCGGAGAGGGAATGGATATCGTTGCGAGGCAATTTGTTAGCAGTAGATCCATAAAGAACTACCAAATGTTTCTCATCGTTCAGTATTGACTGAACGATCTGAATGAGGTACGTTTCAGCCACGATGGGAAGCACCCTTTCAGGAGAACATCAGTGGACGAGGCGGTTCAGCAGTTCGTGGAGCGGATGGGGCTGGTCTGCGAGAAGGAGGGGATGGCCCGGAGCGCGGGGCGCATCTTTGGCCTCCTGCTGGTGGGCGGCCGTCCGTTTTCGCTGGACGAGCTCGCCGAGAAGCTCCAGGCCAGCAAGGCCGGCATCAGCACCAACTGCCGCATGCTGGAGCAGTTCGGGATGATCGAGCGGGTCAGCTCGCTGGGCGACCGGCGCGATTTCTACCGCGTGCAGGACGATCCGTGGGAGCACATGATGCGCGTGGCCCAGCAGCGCTGGCGCGACCTGGTGAAGGTGCTGGGCGAGGCGCAGGCCACCCTTCCGCCCCAGATGGCCGAGGGAAAGCGCACGCTGGGAACCGCGCTGCAGTTCCATCAGCTCCTGATCCGCGACGTGGACCGGCTGCTGGAGCACTGGCACGAGCTTCAGCACGCCGGCGACCCGGGCACCCCGGCCGAGAACGCGGCTTGAGCGCACAGACGCACAACACCACCGACCGAACCGAACGGTTGACGGATATGCAACGAATCTTTGCCCCGCGCCTGGCGGCCGGGGCCCTGGCCGCCGGGCTGCTCCTTGCGGCCCCCGTGAAGGGCCAGACGCTCCCGATGACGCAGGCGCGGCCGCTTCCGCCGCCGGCCGGCGCCCAGGCGGCGCCCGAGCTGAACGTGGCGGTGCCCGCCGGCGTGCAGCGCGCCCTCACCCTCGACGAGGCGCTGCGCATCGCCGAGGCGCGCAGCGAGCAGATCACCATCGCGCAGGCGGGGGTCACGCGGGCGCAGGGGCAGCGGATGCAGGCGGCCAGCCAGCGCCTCCCGCAGTTGAACGGCACCGCCAGCTATTCGCGCGCGCTGGCGTCGCAGTTCTCGGCGCTGGCCGGCGGCGGGACCAGCGACACCACCACCACGGGGCCGTCGAACTGCCCGTCAGGGAGCTTCAACCCCAACCCGGCGCTCCCGGTGGAGCAGCGGCTTGACTCGCTCGAGCTGCGGCTGCAGTGCGCGGGGAGCGGCGGCAACCCGTTCGGCAACCTCTCGCGTGCCGGGTTCGGGAGCGAGAACACCTACACCTTCGGCCTCAGCCTGCAGCAGAACCTGTTCGCTGGCGGCCGCATCGCCGCGCAGGTGGATGCCGCGAGCGCCGCCCGCCGCCGCGCCGAGATCCAGCTGGCCTCCACCCGGGCGCAGCTGGTGCTGGACGTGGCGCAGGCGTACTACAACGCAGCCCTGGCCGACCGGCTGGTCTCCATCGCCGAGGCCACGCTGGCCCAGGCCGAGGAGACGCTGCGCCAGGTGACGCTTGCCCGCCAGGTCGGCAATCAGCCCGAGTTCGAGCTGCTGCGCGCGCAGGTCACGCGTGACAACCAGCGCCCGGCGGTGATCCAGCGCCGCGCCGACCGCGACCTGGCCTACATCCGCCTGCGCCTGCTGCTCGACCTGCCGGCCGACCAGCCGGTCACCCTCACCACGCCGCTGAACGACGCGGCGCCGGTGCCGGTGGCGCGCTTCGCCAGCGATCCCAACCGCCTGGGCGACACCACCACCGTCAACCGCGCCCCGGTGCGCCAGGCGGCCGAGGCGGTGACCGCGCAGGAGGCGCAGCTGCGGGTGACGCGCGCGCAGCGGCTCCCCACCATCAACCTGGTCAGCAACTACAACAAGCTCGCCTACCCGCAGGGGATCCTGCCGGGGTCGCTGGGTGACTTCGTGACCAACTGGACCGTGGGGGCGCAGCTCTCCATCCCTATCTTCACCGGCGGGCGCATCCGCGGCGAGGAGCTGGTGGCGCAGGCCGCCGTGGCCGAGGCGCGCGCCACGCTGGAGCAGACCCGCGAGCTGGCGCAGCTCGACACCCGCACCGCGGTGGCGCAGCTGAACTCCGCCCGCGCTCAGTGGCAGTCCAGCGCGGGGACGGTGGAGCAGGCCACGCGGGCGTACCAGATCGCCGAGATCCGCTACCGCGAGGGGCTCAGCACCCAGACGGAGCTCACCGACAGCCGCATCCTGCTGCAGCAGGCGCAGGCCAACCGCGCGCAGGCCGCGCGCGACCTGCAGATCGCGCAGGTGCGGGTGGCGCTGCTGGCCGACCTGCCCATCAACACCGGCCAGGCGGCGGGCGCGGCGGCCCAGCAGCAGACGCAACAGCAGCAGCCGCAGCAGCAGACCCAACCGAACCAGCAGCAGAACCAGGGCGCGGCGCAGGCCTTCAACACGGCGGGGGTAACGCAATGACGGGAGAACGGACGAACGGGCGCGCGGCCCTTGCCGCGGCGGCCCTGCTGGTTCTGGCGGCGTGCGGCAAGGAAGGCGACGCCGCGGTGCAGAAGGCGCCCGAGGGGATCACCCTGGGCCCCGACGCCATCGCCGTGGTGCGGACGCAGGAGATCCGCACCGGCCCGCAGCTTTCCGGCACGCTCAGCGCCGAGCGCGAGGCGCAGGTGCGCGCGCAGGTGGGCGGCCAGGTGCTGCAGGTGTACGCCGACCAGGGGCAGGCCGTGCGCCAGGGGCAGCCGCTGGCCCGCATCGACGCCAGCGCGCTCACCGACGCCGCCAGCTCGGCCGCGAGCCAGGTGCGCTCGACCGAGCTTTCGGTGCAGCTGGCGCGCAGGAACTACGAGCGCGCGCAGACGCTGAACCAGGCCGGCGCCATGAGCGACCGCGACCTGGAGGCCGCGCGCACCCAGCTGGCGCAGGCGCAAGCCACGCTGGCGGGCGCGCAGAGCACCCGCGCCAGCGCCGCCAAGCAGCTGGGCAACACCGAGGTGCGCTCGCCCATCAACGGCATCGTGTCCATGCGGCCGGTGAGCGCGGGCGACATCGTGCAGCCGGGCGGGCAGCTCTTCACCGTGGTCGACCCGCACAGCATGCGGCTCGAGGCCAACGTGCCGGCCGACCTGCTGGGGCAGCTGCACGTGGGCTCCACCGTCACCTTCACGGTCAACGGCTACCCCGGGCGCACCTTCACCGGCACCGTGCAGCGCATCTCCCCCTCGGCCGACCCCGCCACCCGGCAGGTGCCGGTGGTGGTCACCATCCCCAACGACGAGGGGACGCTCGTCTCGGGGCTCTTCGCGCAGGGGCGGGTGGAAAGCAGCGTGCGGCAGGGGATCCAGGTCCCCGCGAACGCGGTGGACGAGCGCGGCGTGGCCCCCACCGTGCTGCGCCTGCGCGGCGGCAAGGCCGAGCGCGTGGCGGTGCAGACCGGCCCGCGCGACCCCGAGAACGAAACGGTGGAGATCACGGCCGGGCTGGCCGCGGGCGACACCGTGCTGACCGGGCCCGCCGTGGGCACCGCGCCGGGCACCTCCGTACGCATCAGCACGGCTGGCAGGCCGTAAAGGAGACCAGGGATGTTCATCTCCGATTTCTCGATCAAGCGGCCCGTCGTCACCATCGTGCTGATGCTGGCGCTGGTGGTGTTCGGCATCGCCGCGCTGTTCAGCCTGAAGACCGACGAGTTCCCCGAGGTGCAGCCGCCCGTGGTGGCCGTCTCGGTTCCCTATCCCGGGGCCAGCCCCGAGACGGTGGAGCGCGAGGTGGTGGACCGGGTGGAGGAGGCCATCGGCGGGATCAGCGGCGTGGATCAGGTCACCAGCCAGAGCTTCGACGGCTACGCGGTGATCATCGTCCAGTTCATCTTCGGCAAGGACCTGCAGCAGGCCACGCAGGACATCCGCGACCAGATCTCGCAGATCCGCAACGAGCTGCCGCAGGAGATGAAGGAGCCGATCCTCAGCCGCTTCGACCCGAACGCGCAGCCGATCGTCTCCCTCACCCTGTCGTCCACCACGCTGGGGTCGGCCGAGCTCACCCGCATCGCCGACCCGGCGCTCACCCGCGAGCTGCGGGCGGTGGGCGGGGTGGCGCAGGTGAACGTGCAGGGCGGGATCACCCGCGAGCTGAGCGTGCTGCTCGACCCCTCGCGCATGCAGGCGGCCGGCGTGGGGATCCCGCAGGTGGTGGCCGCGCTGCAGTCGCAGAACCTGGCCGCGCCGGTGGGGAAGCTCACCGGCACCTGGGAGGAGCGCTCCATCCGCCTGCAGGGGCGCCTCCCCGACCCCGAGTCGTTCCAGCAGCTGGTCGTCGCCACCCAGGCGGGGGGCGCCACCGTGCGGCTGGGCGACATCGCCACCGTGAAGGACGGGACCGAGGAGCCCACCTCGCTGGCGCTGTTCAACGGCAAGCCGGCGGTGGGGATCGACGTGATCAAGTCCAGCGGCTACAGCACCACCCAGGTGGCGGCCGACGTGCTGGAGCAGGTGCGGAAGATCGAGGCGCGCCTCCCGCAGGGGGTGAAGCTCGACGTGGTGAAGAACTCGGGTGACCGCGTGTCGCGCTCCGTGCGCAACGTGCAGGAAACGCTCTTCGAGGGCGCGCTCCTCACCGTGCTGGTCGTCTTCCTGTTCCTGAACAGCTGGCGGTCGACGGTGATCACCGGCCTGGCGCTCCCGGTGTCGGTGCTGGCCAGCTTCGTGGCGGTGTACGCCTTCGGGTTCACGCTGAACACCATGTCGCTGCTGGGGCTGTCGCTGGCCATCGGCATCCTGATCGACGACGCCATCGTGGTGCGCGAGAACATCGTGCGCCACGTGGAGATGGGGAAGGACCACTTCAACGCGGCGCTGGAGGGGACCGACGAGATCGGGCTGGCCGTGGCGGCCACCACCTTCTCCATCGTCTGTGTGTTCGTGCCCATCGCCTTCATGGGCGGGCTGGCGCAGCAGTGGTTCGCGCCCTTCGCGCTCACCATCGCCTGCTCGGTGCTGGTGTCGCTGTTCGTGAGCTTCTCGCTCGACCCGATGCTCTCGGCGTACTGGCCCGACCCGCACCGCGAGCACCACCAGAAGGGGCCGGTCGGGCGCGCGCTGGACCACTTCAACTGGTGGTTCGAGCGCCGCAGCGAGAACTACAAGGGCGTGATCGCCTGGGCGCTCGACCACCGGCTGGCCATGGTGATCCTGTCGCTGGGCACCTTCATCGGCGCGCTGATGCTGCCGGCCAAGGGGATCATCTCCTTCCTGGTGGTGATGGCGGTGGCGATCGGCATCTCCATCTTCCTGGCCACCGCCAAGCCGGGGAAGACGGTGTCGGCGCTGGCGGCGGTGGTGGGGATCGTGGCGATGCTGGCGGGCGGGGCGATGGCGCCGGTGTTCGCCAAGCTGGGCGGGCAGTTCTTCCCGCCCGACGACCGCTCGGAGTTCATCGTGCACATCGACACGCCGGCGGGGAGCAACATCGAGTACACGCGCAACAAGGCCGAGGACGTGGCCCGCGTGGCGCGCAGCCACCCCGAGGTGGCGTACACCTACGCCACCGTGGGCGGGCAGCAGGGCACGGTGAACCAGGGCGACATCTACGTGCGCCTGATCCCCAAGTCCGAGCGCCAGCGCGCCCAGGACGTGCTGGCGGCCCAGGTGCGCGAGCAGGCCAGCCACGTGGGCGGGGTCACCGCGTCGCTCAGCACCGGCGGCTTCGGCCCGCAGAAGGAGATCCAGGTGCAGCTGCGCGGCCCCGACATCACCGTGCTGAACCGCCTGGCCGACCAAGTGATGGCCGAGGTGCGGCAGGTGCCCGGCGCGGTGGACGTGGACCTTTCCACCAAGGGGCAGAAGCCCGAGCTGGAGGTGGAGCTGAACCGCGGGCTCGCAGGCTCGCTCGGCGTGACGGCCGGGCAGGTGGCCCAGGCGCTGCGCCCCGCCTTCGCCGGGATCGACGCGGGCGACTGGGTGGACCCCAGCGGCGAGACGCGCGACGTGCAGATCCGGCTGGACCCCAGCGCCCGCCGCAGCGCGGCCGACCTGTCGTCGATCCCGCTGGTCCTCCAGGGCCCGCAGGGGACCACCTCGCTCCCGTTGGGGCAGGTGGCCACCATCCGCACGGGGCTGGGCCCCGCGCAGATCGACCACCTGGACCGCGACCGCGTGATCACGGTGCAGGCCAACACGCAGGGCGCGCCGCTCACCGAGGTGGTGGCGGGGATCCAGCAGCGCATCGACCAGCGCGTGAACGTGCCGCAGGGGTACGAGGTCACGCAGGGCGGCCAGACGCAGGACCAGCAGGAGGTGTTCGGGCGCATCTTCTTCGCGCTGGGCGTGGCCATCATGCTGATGTACCTGATCCTGGTGGTGCAGTTCGGCTCGTTCCTCGACCCGCTGGCCATCCTCCTGTCGCTCCCGCTGTCGCTGATCGGGGTGATGCTGGGGCTGTGGATCACGGGGAACACGCTGAACCTGATGAGCCTGATCGGCGTGATCCTGCTGGCGGGGATCGTGGCCAAGAACGCCATCCTGCTGATCGACTTCGCCAAGTGGGCGCACGAGCGCGGCACGCCGCTGCGCGAAAGCCTGATCGAGGCCGGCGCCATCCGCCTGCGCCCGATCCTGATGACCACCTTCGCGCTGGTGGCGGGGATGATCCCCGTGGCGCTGGGCCGCGGCGAGGGGAGCCAGTTCCGCGCGCCGCTGGGCGTGGCGGTGATGGGCGGGGTGATCGCCAGCACGCTGCTGACGCTGCTGGTGATCCCCACCTACTACGAGATCCTGGCCGACCTGCGCGAGTGGCTCTTCGGCTTCTTCCGCAAGGGCGAGAAGCCCGCGTCGGGCCACCCGGCGCACGGCGAGGGCCATGGCCCGCGCCCGCGGCTGGTGGAGCCGGAGTACCAGTCGGCGGACTGAACTTCGGTACGGAGGTACGGAGGTACGGAGGTACGGAGGTACGGAGGTACGGAGGTACGGAGGTACGGAGGTACGGAGGTGCGAGGTGCGAGGTGCGAGGTGCGAGGTGCGAGGTGCGGAGTGCGGAGTGCGAGGTGCGTTTCGGGCCGGGCACGCACTCCGGAGGTTCGGCCGGCCCGAGGACGGTCTGGTTCGGTCTGGTTCGGTGACGGTTTGGGTTGGTGACGGTCTGGTGACGGGTCGGAGTCAGTCTGGTGAGGGTTGGTGACGGTTCGGGCCGGCTCCCGTCCACGTGGGCGGGAGCCGGCGGTTGCAGGGGGATGGGATTGCGGAATTTGCGATTTGTGTGGTTTCCGGCGCGGCGAGGCACTAGCTTCGGGCGGCGGTGCATCCGCGGGCGGGCCGGGCGCGTATGGTTTCATGCGAACCGGCATGCCCCCGGGAGGGTACTGGGGTGAGCGCCGCCGCGGGTGGCGCGCGCCCCCGCCGGCCCCCGCCGGCCCGGGCGTTTTCACTTTTCCGAGCTCGATCACAGGGACTGGATGTCTACCACCACGCGGGAGCTTCCCGCGCCGGGGGCCGCCCCGGCTCCGCGGCCGGAACGGCCCGGCTTTTCGCCGCTGCGGGCGCTGGCCGCCTTCGTGGCCTCCGTCGGCGCCGGGGCCGAGCGCTTCGCCGCGCACAGCGGCGCCATGGCCACGCTGGCCTGGCGCAGCGCGGTGTACCTGTTCACCGGCCGCATCGCGCTGGCCGACGTGGCCCGGCAGATGTACTGGATGGGCGTGGGCTCCATCCCCATCGTGCTGGTGACCGGGATGCTCGGCGGGATCGTGACCAGTCAGCAGGGCGGCTACCAGTTCACCGGCGGCGTGCCGCTGTACATCCTGGGGAGCGTCGTCGCCAGCTCCGTGATCCTGGAGCTGGGCCCGGTGATGACCGCCATCGTGCTGATCGGCCGGGTGGGCGCGCGCATCACGGCGGAACTCGGGACGATGCAGGTGTCGGAGCAGATCGACGCGCTGTACTCCCTGGGGCGCGACCCGGTGCGGACGCTGGTCGCCCCGCGCATCGTGGCGGGGGTGATCGTGGTGCCGGTGCTGGTGGCGCTGTGCAACCTGGCCGGCGTGGTGAGCGGCATGGTGGCCGCGCAGATGACGGTGGGGCTGGGGATGCCGGCGTTCCGCTACGGCGCCGGCCTGTTCTGGCACAACTGGGACCTGTTCTACTCGCTGGCCAAGGGACTGGTCTTCGGCTTCGTGATCCCGCTGGTGGCCAGCCACATGGGCCTGTCCACCCGCGGCGGCGCCGAGGGCGTGGGCAAGTCCACCACCAGCGCGGTGGTGCTGATGACCCTGTCGGTGCTGATCGTGGACGCCCTGTTCCCCCCGCTCCTGCTCAACTGAGCGGAGGAAAAGTGCGAGGTGCGAGGTGCGCGGTGCGGAACGGCGGGCACGACCCCGCGGCGCATCGCGGAGGCACCCGGTACGATGACGCACCCCGCATCTCGCACCTGTTTGATTGCTCGGACTTCGGACTGAGGGCGACATAGATGACGGAACAGCCGATCGGCCGCGAGGTGATGGTCGAGTACAAGGACGTCTTCAAGGCGTTCGACTATCCCGTGCTGGCCGGCGTGAACCTGACGGTGGGACGCGGCGAGACCATCTCGGTGGTGGGGCACAGCGGCACGGGAAAGAGCGTGCTGCTCAAGACCACCATCGGGCTGCTCACCCCCGACCGCGGCGACGTGGTGGTGGAGGGGCTCTCCATCTGCAAGGGCGGGCGGAAGGGGCTGGAGAAGATCCGCAAGCTGGTGGGCTACGTGTTCCAGAACGCGGCGCTGTTCGACAGCATGACCGTGTACGAGAACGTGGCGCAGGGGCTGACCGACGCCGAGCAGAAGGAGATGGGCGAGGACGAGGTGCTGCGCCGCGTGGTCCGCTCGCTGGAGCTGGTGAACCTGAACCCCGCCACGGTGATGGGGAAGCTCCCCAGCGCGCTGTCGGGCGGGATGCGCAAGCGCGTGGGGATCGCCCGCGCCATCGTGGGCGAGCCCGAGATCCTGCTGTACGACGAGCCGGTGACGGGGCTCGACCCCGTGAACGCCACCGTGGTGCACCGGCTGATCGCGCGGCTCGCCGCCGAGCTGGGCGTCACCAGCATCATCGTGACGCACGACATCGAGGGCACGCTCCCCATCAGTGACCGGGTGGCGCTGCTCGACCAGGGGCGCATCCGCTTCGTGGGCACCCCCGACGAGTTTCGCGCCAGCGACGACGAGCTGGTCCGCGCGTTCATCGAGCGCGACGTGCCGGAAGATGAGCTGGCGGAGGTGAAATAGAGATGATCCAGCGTGTGAACCAGGACGGGGCCCCGTCGGCCCCCCGCAACCGTATTCCGCCCCAGGCGATGGCTACCGTTCAACCCACCCGCTCTCCCCGCCGCGAAGTACAGGTGGGCATCTTCGTGCTGGCCGGCATCCTGGCGGTGCTGGCGGCGCTGTTCATCCTGACCGACCCGGGCACCTTCCGCGGCCGCTACTACGTGAGCACCGTGCTGAAGGACGCCGGCGGCATCCGCCTGCGCGACCCCGTGCAGCAGAACGGGGTGAACATCGGCCGCGTGTCGGACCTGCGGCTGAACGGCGACGGGAACGTGTCGATGCGCATGGAGATCGAGGGGAAGTACCGGTTCCCCGACGACTCGCGCGTGCAGCTGGCGGCCAAGGGGCTGCTGGGCGAGATCGTGGCCGAGATCCACCCCGGCACCAGCAGGAAGATGGCGGACGAGGGCACCGTGCTTGCCAGCGGCGCCGGCGCCGGCGGGCTGGCGGGCCAGGCGGCGCAGCTGGGCGACAAGGCCGACACCCTGCTGACCAGCGCCAACCGCATGCTCAGCCCACAGACGGTGGGCTCGGTGCAGACCAGCGCGGCCGAGCTGCAGGCGCTGCTCACCTCGCTGCAGCTGATGGCGGCCGAGCAGCGCGCGCAGCTGAACTCGCTCACCGGCTCGCTGAACCGCAGCGCCCGGGGCTTCGAGAGCACCGCCACGCGCCCCGAGCTAGCCCGCGCCATCGCGCGCAGCGACAGCATCAGCCTGCGGCTGGACATGGCCACGCGGCAGCTGAGCCAGGCCACCGGCAGCATGGCCGTGGTGATGGCCCGCCTGGAGCGCGGCGAGGGCACCATGGGCAAGCTGATGACCGACGATTCGCTGTACGTGAACCTGAACTCGGCCGTCGCGAACCTGAACCAGCTCACCACGGATATCCGGGCGAATCCCAAGAAGTACCTGAGCGTGAGCGTGTTCTAACGGCGAACAGGTGCGTGAGTGCGTGAGTGCGCAAGTGCGTGATCACGGCGAGGGCGGGCTTCCAGACCGGAGGTCCGCCCTTTCTCGTTCCTGCTTGTACTGCTTTTTCAACGCAGAGGGAGCAGAGGGAGCAGAGGAAAACGATCGAAGTTCCTCTGCTTCCTCTGCTCCCTCTGCGTTGAATCAAGCAGTAGAAGTTCACCTGCCCGGGAGCTGCGGGCGCGAGGCGGGGAGCTCCACCACCACGCGGGCGCCGGTGGCGGGGCGCTCGATGCGCAGCTCGGCGGCGGTGGCGTAGATCGTTTCCAGGCGGCGGCGCAGGTTGGCCAAGCCAGTTCCGTTGCCAGGCTCGCGCGGGAAGCCGGCGCCGTCGTCCTCCACCTCCAGCCGCAGGCGGTCTCCCTCGCGGCGCACGCGCACGGCCACGCGGCCGCCCTCCAGCTTTCCGGCGATGCCGTGCTTCAGCGAGTTCTCCACCAGCGGCTGCAGCGTCATGGTGGGGATGCGCATCCCGGCGGCGGCAGGGTCCACGTCGAAATCCACCCGCAGCCGGTCGCCGTAGCGCTCGCGCTCCACGGCCAGCCAGGCGCGCAGGTAGTCGATCTCGTCGTCCACCGTGCAGTCGGTGCGGCGGGTGCGGTCCAGCGTGCGGCGAAGGATCAGCGCCAGGTTCTCGGTGGTCCGCTCGGCGGCGCGCGGGTCGGTGCGCACCAGCGCGGCGATGGTGTTCAGCGCGTTGAACAGGAAGTGCGGATTGACCTGCGCCTGCAGCGCGGCCAGTTGCGCGTCGCTGGCCTCGGCGCGGGCGCGCTCGGCGGCGTCGGCCTGCTGGCGCGCGTAGCCGTACAGCCACCGCGTCGCGTCCGAGGTCATCTTCAGCGACGCGGCCGACACGTAGACCGTCGCGGCCACGGCGGGAAGCA
>DASSJS010000409.1:0-22597 GCA_035691085.1 Longimicrobium sp. | reverse complement strand
CGCGTTCTCTCTTTGTTTCCCCGTGTGACTGAACCTATGCGTGCCCTGAACGCGCTTGCCCTTGGCCTGCTGCTGGCCGCGCCCGCCGCGGCCGCCGCGCAGCAGACCTCCGCCCAGCCCGGCCCGCAGGTGTGGGACCGGGTGGTCGCCACCGTGGGCGACACCGCGGTGCTGTACTCCGACCTGATGATCGAGCTGGAGGCGATGCAGGCGCAGGGGCAGCAGGTGCCCACCGACCCCGCCGCGCGCACCGAGATGCTGCGCGGCGTGCTGACCCGGCGCGTGGACGACCTGCTGCTGCTGGAGGCCGCCCGCCGCGCCAACACCGAGGTGCAGCCGGTGGAGGTGGCCGCCGCGGTGGAGACCCAGATCAACCGGGTGCAGGGGCAGTTCCCCAACCAGGCCGCCTTCGAGCAGGCGCTGCAGCAGAGCGGGCGCACGCTGGAGGAGTACCGCCGCACGCTCACGCAGCAGTACACCGACCAGACCCTGATCCAGCGCTACCTGCGCGAGCGGACCAGCAAGATGGCCACGCCGCCGGTGAGCGACGCCGAGATCGAGGCGTTCTTCAACACCCAGCGCGGGTCGATGGGGCAGCGCCCGGCCACGGTCTCCTTCCAGCAGGTGGTGGTGAAGCCGGTGCCCAGCGACAGCGCCAACGCGCGCGCGCTGCGCAAGGCCGAGGCGCTGCTGAACGAGATCCGCCGCGGCGGCGACTTCGAGGCCATCGCCCGGCGCGAGTCGCAGGACCCCAGCGCGCAGCAGGGGGGGATGCTGGGGTGGTTCCGCCAGGGGCAGATGGTGCGCAACTTCGAGCAGATGGCCTTCGCGCTGCGCCCGGGCGACATCAGCCCGGTGGTGAAGACCGAGTACGGCTACCACATCATCAAGCTGGAGAAGGTGCGCGGCGCCGAGCGGCAGGCGCGCCACATCCTGATCCGCCCCGAGGTCACCGAGGCCGACATCGCCGCCGCGCGCCAGCGGGCCGACTCGATGGCCACCGCCATCCGCGGCGGCGCCTCGGTCACCGAGCTGGCGGCGCGCACGGGCACCCCGCCCGAGCAGCGCAACCTGCGCGACGTCCTTCCCGAGCGGCTGCCGCCCGAGTACGGGGCGGGGCTGGGCACCGGGGCGGCGGGGGCCGTGGTGGGGCCGTTCCAGGTGAACGAGGGCGGCAACCCGTCGTTCGTGGTCGCGAAGATCACCGAGCGGCGCGCCGGCGGCGACTACCAGCTGGCCGACGTGCGCGACCAGGTGCGCGACCGCATCGTGCAGAACAAGCAGGTGGAGCGGCTGCTGGCCGAGCTGCGCCAGGTGACCGCCGTGAGCCTGCGCCTGTGAGCGACACCGAGGCGTTGCGCGTGGACGTCCTCCTCCACCGCCTCTGCCTGACCAAGAGCCGCAGCGAGGCCAAGGCGGCGTGCGACTCGGGCGCCGTGTGGGTGGACGGTAAGAAGGCGAAGGCCAGCGACACGGTGGCGGTGGGGCGGCGGATCGAGGTCCGCTACCCCGGCCGCACGCTGGAGATGGAGCTGCTGCAGACGCCGGGAAAGAGCACGTCGAAGAAGCAGGCGAAGGAGCTGTACCGGGTGATCCGGGAAGAGCGGGTGCGCGACGACTTCTGAGCGCACCCGCTTTCGACGATCAGCGGCCACTTCCCGTTCGACTCACCCCTGGTTGCTTTTCGCGGTACTTGCCTGGAATCGTGCGCGACAGTCGGCCCTGATGCGCTGGCCTGTATGGACCTCACGAGCACACCCACTTTGTCTTAACGCCCGATTGGTCCTGTTGCTTCCATATAGCCCGGTCGCATATTAGCACCGGATCCGGCTGGTCGAAGTGAGCAAATCCCCACTTCCGGCAAAAACGGAGCAACATGCGCAAAATCAAACTTGACCTTGAGCAACTGGCCGTGGAGTCATTCTCCACGGCGCCGGTGCACCCAGCCCTCAAGGGTACGATCCGAGGCAACAACACCGATATCTTCCCCCAGAACTGTCCTCCCTCCAAACAGTTTCCCTATACGCAAAATCCCGGCGATCCAGGGTATACGATCTATGGCACCTGTGGGGGGATATGCGGCACCGATTTCTGCAGCGATAACTGTGGGTTGACGCAGTTGTGCGCTCGCACGGTGGGTGAGCGCACATGCGGCATCAACGACCGCTGCAGCGACGAATACCCCTGCGCTTGAAAGGGAGTCAGTCCGAAGCACCGGGGAAGTTGGTTCATGAGCCGCGGCGGGAACCCCGCCACGCCAGAATGACGGCGGGTAGAGCACCGCGAAGAAGCAGGCGAAGGAGCTGTACCGGGTGATCCGGGAAGAGCGGGTGCGCGACGATTTCTGAGCGCACCCGCTCATCTTCATCCGCCCCGGGCGCGGCGAACGGCAGGGTCACACGGAGGAGCGGAGGAAACGGAGGAACTGCGCGTCGCGTGCAGGTTCCTCCGTTTTTCGTAGCCGTCATCCCCATCGCTCCTGGATCCCCGCTCCAGCACCTCGCCGGGGTCGCGCCCCAGCGCCTGCAGCTCGCGGCGGTACACCTCCAGCTGGAACCAGGTGCACGATGGGTCGCCGCAGGCCACGTCGGGGTCGCCGTGGTGCTCGAACTCCAGGTGGAAGCACAGCCAGTGCATGCGCTCGAACACCTCGTACAGTTAGGCGTTCTCCACCACGGCCTGGCCGCAGCGCACGCAGATGAGCGGGGTCTCGTTCGGCATGCGGGCGAGAGTACGCTCCGCCGGTCGGCGCGCGCAAGCACCGGCGCGGCCTTGTCCGTGAAGCCGCAGGCTGGCATCATCCCGTTCCCTGATCGACGCACCTGACCAACCCGCACGCAACCCGTGAGCGAGAACCGACGCAGGCCCCGCATCGCCGTCACGCTGGGCGACCCGCGCGGCATCGGGCCCGAGGTGGCCGAGGCCGCGCTGGCCGATCCCGAGGTCGCCGCGGCGGCCGACTACGTGCGCGTGGGGCCGGAATCGCTGCTGCGGTCGTCCGGGGACGTGTCGGCCGGCCGATGGACGGCGGATGAGGGCGAGGCCGCGGCGGGGCGGGTGGCGGGCGAGGCGATCCGCATCGCGGTGGAGATGGCGATGCGCGGCGAGGTGGACGCCATCGTCACCGCGCCGATCGACAAGCACGCCTTTCACCTGGGGGGATGGAACTACCCCGGCCACACCGAGATGCTGGGCGACCTGGCCGGCGTGCCGCAGGTGGTGATGATGATGGCCGCGGAGCACACCGCGCTTGGCGGCCCGCTCCGCGTGGTCCTCGCCACCACGCACCTGGCGCTGCGCGACGTGCCGGCCGCGCTCTCGGCGGAGCTGCTGGTGGAGCAGGCGGAGCTGACCTGGCGCGCGCTGCGAGATCTCTGGGCGATTCCCTCCCCTCGCGTCGCCCTCTGCGCGGTGAACCCGCACGCGGGCGACGGCGGGCTGTTCGGCGACGAGGAGGCGCGGCTCGTCGCTCCCGCGCTGGACGAGTTGCGCCGCCGCGGCGTGGATGCGGCGGGTCCGATCCCGGCCGACACGGTGTTCACTCGCGCCGTCCGCGGCGAGTTCCACGCGGTGATCGCGCCGTACCACGACGTGGGGATGGCCGCGTTCAAGACCGCCGCGTTCGGGAGCGGGGTGAACGTGACGCTGGGCCTTCCCTTCCCCCGCACCAGCCCCGACCACGGCACCGCCCTCGACATCGCCGGCAAGGGCATCGCCGACGCGGGGTCGATGAAGGAGGCGACGCTTCTGGCCGTGCGCCTGGCCGAGCGGATGCGGCGCGGAGGCTGACGGCGCGGGAGTATCCAATGGGGCGGATCGCCCGTGACGCGATCCCGCGACCGATACAATACGAGCGGCCGGACGATCCCATCGTCGTTTCGCGGCGCCACGACCCCGAAAGCCGATGACCGAATCCGCTGAAGCACCGCTCGCGCGCGAGGCGAGCGGCGCCGCGGTGGGCGTGGCGCTGGTCGGCGCCGCGCACCAGCTGATCGAGGGGGAGCCCAGGATCCTGGACGACCCCATTTCGCCGCGCCTGTTCGACCCCGCGGTGATGGAGGGCATCCGCGCGCACCTCGAGCCCCTCCGCTCGCCGCAGTCACTCGCGCTGCGTTCGCCCGTCCTGGTGCGCAGCCGCTACGCCGAAGACCGGTTCCGCGCGGCGGCGGAGCGTGGCGTACGTGGCGCTCGGCGCGGGGCTCGACACCTTCGCGTACCGCCAGCCGCGGTGGGCGAGCGGCGCGACGCTGTTCGAGGTCGATCACCCCGCCAGCCAGCGGCACAAGCGCCAGCGGCTCGCCACCGCCGCCGTCGAGATCCCGCCCAACCTCCGCTTCGTCGGCTGCGACCTGGATGCCGAGGCGCCGGGCGGCGCGTTGCGGGCTTCGGGCTTCGTGGCGAGCGAGCCGGCGTTCGTCTCCATGCTGGGCGTGACCATGTACCTGGCGCCCGGGGCCGTGGATGCGGTGTTCGCCTGGGTCGCCAGCCTGGCGCGCGGCGGTGAGCTAGTCTTCACCTGGTCTCGCCCGCCCGCGCCGGGTGACGAGGATGCGCTGGCCGAGCACGCCGCCGCCATCGGCGAGCCGTGGCGCACGCGTCTCACGCCCGACCAGATGCAGGACAGGTTCGCCGAGCGCGGGTTCCGCCGCTGGGAGTTCGTCCCCGTCGCGCTGCTGGCGGAGCGGTACTTCCGCGATCGTACGGACGGGCTGCCGGCGCCGCGAAAGGCGTCGATCGTTCGCGTGGAGATCTGACTGCGCCGGAGCGGGCTGGGCCGAATCGGGCGGATTGAGCCGTGGTCGGTGGGCTCTTCCTTCTTACGAATTGATCGGGAGGCGATCCTGATTCCCGTGGATCGGTGAGCGAGCGGGCCGGCGGGTTGAAAGCTGTTCGCTCACAGCTGGATGTGTACGGCTGCTTGCGATTCGACCCTCTTCCGCATAATGTGTCGGAATAAGAGGCTACCGAGAATCCACATCCTGCTGGAGAACAAGGCCGATGAAGAAGCAGAACGGGAAGGTCCGGCTCGTGATCGACGATCTGGCCGTGGAGACGTTCAGCGCGGGCGGTAACGGCTTCGAAAATGGCACCGTTCGCGGGCAGGAGGCCAGCTACATCCAGTGCCAGACGGGTTGGGGGGCGCAGTGCCTCACCGCCGCCACCGGGAACCCGGACTGTCCGGGGTGCCAGGTCAGCGGCGTGGCGTCGTGCGTCTGGTGCCCGGCCGACACGCAGACGTGTGCGGATTGCAGCTACACCGGGGATGGCCCCGATCTCTGCTACTGGTGAGCCCGGGATCGGCGCGGCCGCGGCCGGGCCCTCTCCCCCGAACCCCTCCCCCGAAAAACGACCTCGGCGGAGGGGGAGCATTTTATCGGAAAATGAATCCGGAGCGCGCGGGCGGTCGTGTGGGAGTCCGCGAAGGCGACTTTGGGCCGTTGTAGCCGCGGTTTCAACCGCCTTCCCGAGCGTGGGCGCGCGAGGCCGTTCGCCCTGAACATACGACCGAAGCTGTTGTCCTGATCCGATTTGCGTGAGGGATGCGCGCCCGGAGGGCCGGGAAACCGCCGCGCCCGAAGGATCGCGGCGGGTTTGCGCGGAAGGCTGGCGCGGCGGGGGCCCGGCGCGGTTGGCAACGGCGGTATCGTTGCCTACCGCGCGCGCAGCCCGGTTGGGCGCCTCGGCGCCCAGCACGCCCAAACCCGCAGGCCGCGGTTCCCGCGAGTGCAATCCGCCCGCCGTGCGCCATTATCAGAAGTACAAGCACCGCATTGCTTTGACACCCGGGCGGCGTGCCATTAAGTTTCGCCTCAATCCGCCACACAACGGTCGTTCCCTCCGCGGTTTCCCGGGCTCAGCGTGATCAAGCTCACCTCGGTTTACAAGGAGTACCCCCGCTCCGGCGCGGCACTCGACAACGTCTCGTTCCACGTGCAGAAGGGCGAGCTGGTGTTTCTCACCGGCCACTCGGGCGCGGGAAAGAGCACGGTGATGCGCCTGGTGCAGATGGCCGAAACGCCCAGCGCCGGCGAGGTGCGGGTCTCCGGCTTCTCCAGCCGCACCATCAAGCGCCGCGAGATCCCGTTCCTGCGCCGCAAGCTGGGAGTGGTGTTCCAGGACTTCCGCCTGCTGCGCGACCGCACCGCCGAGCAGAACGTGGCCTTCGCGCTGGAGGTGACCGGCGTCAAGCGCGCCGAGATCAGCCAGCGCGTGAACCGCGTCCTCACCCAGGTGGGCCTCAGCCACAAGGCGCAGAGCTTTCCCGACGAGCTCTCGGGCGGCGAGCGGCAGCGCGTGGCCGTGGCGCGCGCGCTGGCCAACGAGCCGCTGGTGCTGCTGGCCGACGAGCCCACCGGCAACCTGGACGAGTGGGCCGGCCGCGGCGTGTTCGACCTGTTCCGCGACATCAACGCGCTGGGGATGACCGTGCTGATGGCCACCCACGACCTCGATCTCGTGCGTGCTCACCCCGAGTACCGGGTGATCGAGCTGGCACAGGGGCAGGTGGTGTACGACAGCAAGGCCGCCGCCAAGCCCGACGCTCCCGCGCCCGCGCCCGCCGCCGTCCCCGCCGAGTGGACGGTGCCGCCGCGCGAGCAGCTGGCCATCGACATCTATGACCCGCGGGAGGGCTGAGCCATGCCGTACGCCCTTCGCGAGGCGCTCTCCGCCTTCCGCCGCAGCCCGCTGCTGGCTTTCCTCTCCATCATCGCCATCGGCTTCTCGCTCTTCGTGATCGGCCTGTTCGGGCTGACCGCCTGGAACATCGGGCGGGCGATCGAGAAGGTGGAGGAGAAGGTGGAGATCGTGGCCTACCTGGACGACGCCACCACCCCGTCGCAGCTGGAGCTGGCGCAGCAGGAGGTGCGCGGCCTTCCCGCCGTGCTGGAGCTGCGCTACGTGACCAAGTTCGACGCGCTGGCCAGCGCGCGCGAGGAGATGCCCGAGTTCCAGGACGTGTTCAGCGACCTGGACAACAATCCGCTCCCGGCCAGCCTGGAGATCCGCATGAAGCCGGGGAGCCGCACCCCCGACGCGGTGAAGCGCGTGGCCGAGCGGCTGCGGGCGTATCCGTTCGTGGAGGACGTGCGCTACGGGCGCGAGTGGCTGGACAAGATCTACCAGATCCGCCGCCTGGCCGGCGGCGCGGCCACCATGATCGGCGCGGCGTTCGCGCTCGTCGCCGCCATCATCATCGCCACGGCGGTGCGCATCGCGGTGTTCGCGCGGCGCGAGGAGATCAGCATCATGCGGCTGGTGGGCGCCACCGACGGCTTCGTGCAGCGCCCCTTCCTGCTGGAGGGGGTGATGACGGGGCTGATGGGCGGCGCGCTGGCCGCGCTCCTCACCTGGGGGAGCTACCGCGTGCTGAGCGCCACCATGTTCCGCATCGAGATGATCCCCGGCCAGTGGATGGTCGTGGTCGTGGTGGTCGGCACCGTCTTCGGGTTCCTGAGCAGCATGGTGGCGGTGCGCCGCCACCTGGAGGCGGTCTGAGCGTGCGCCCCCGGCTCCGCGCCGCGCTCGCGCTGGGCGTGATCGCCGCGCTCCCGCTCGCGGCGCTCGCGCAGCAGGGGCGCGGGCGCACGCCCGACTCGCAGATCTCCGAGAGCCAGCGCCGGCTGCAGGAGATCCGTGCCGAGCGCAGCGAGCTGCGCCGCGAGCTGAACGGCATCCGCGGCCGCGTGCACGACGTGAGCTCCGAGATCCGCAACATCCAGCGCCAGCGCGAGGTGAGCGCCAGCCTGCTGCGCGAGCTCAACTTCCAGATGTCCGAGACGCAGCGGAAGATCGACGAGACCACCGAGGAGCTGCTGCGCACCCAGGACGAGCTGGCGCAGAAGAAGGCGCTGCTGAACCGGCGCCTGCGCGACATCTACAAGCGCGGCCCGCTGCAGACGCAGGAAGTGCTGCTGACCGCCAACTCGTTCGCCGACCTGCTGAACCGCTACAAGTACCTCTACCTGGTCGCCCGGCGCGACCGCGAGCTGGTGGGCGACGTGAGCGAGCTGCAGCACCAGCTGCAGCTGCGCGAGCAGGACCTGCGGCGCAGCTACACCGACCTCAGCTATCTGCAGAACGAGCGCGCGCAGGAGAACGCGCAACTGGGGAACATGGCCGCGCAGCGCACCAGCACGCTCAGCACGCTGCGCTCGCACGAGCGCAGCGCGGTGGAGCGCATCGACGAGCTGCTGCGCGACGAGCGGCGGCTGACCAGCCTGGTGGCCACGCTGGAGGCCCGCCGCCGCGAGGAGGAGCGCCGCGAGCGCGCCGCCGCGGCCGCCGCCGAGCGCGAGCGCAGCGCCGCCCGCGCCGCCGGCCGCCCCGCCCCCGCGGTCACCTCCACCCCCGTGGCCCCGCGCCCGGCGCCGAGCATGAGCACGGCGGACATGGGGAACCTGGGGTGGCCCACCGACGGCCGGCTGGTCTACCGCTTCGGCCGCGCGCTGCAGACGAACGGGACGGCGATCCGCTACAACGGGATCGGGATCGGCGCGCCGGCGGGGTCGCCCGTGCGCGCGGTGGAGGGCGGGAAGGTGGAGATGGCAGCGCCGTTCGAGGGGTACGGGCCGACCGTCGTGGTCAGCCACGGCGGCGGGTACTACTCGCTGTACCTGTACCTGAAAGAGATCCAGGTGCAGCAGGGCGCCACCCTGGCCAAGGGCCAGGTGATCGGCACCGTGGGCGGCGAGGGCACCCCCGAGGGCGCGCACGTGGAGTTCCAGATCCGCACCCCCGGCGGCGAGGCCGTGGACCCGCTGGCGTGGCTGCGCAGCCGGTGAGGCCGTAGATTCGTCGGATGGACCTGACCAGCCAGCGGACGATGCATGTGAAGCCCCCCTTCCCCGGAGCGACCCGGGGGAGGGGGAGTTTTGCGTCAGAATCGATGCGTGGGACGAGCGCTCGCGTGGCCGCGGCGAGCCCCCCTCCCCCGGCCCCCCCCCCCGCTGCGCGGGGGGAGGGGAGCACTTCGTCTCGGGAGATGCTTCCGCGCGGTTCCGCCGCGATGCGGGTGCCGCGCGTGGATGCTGCGCCCGCGCTGAAACCACCCCTCTCCCAGGTTGTTTTGGGGGAGGGGTCGGCGAGCCTTGGCGAGCGGGAGGTGGGGGCCTCGCCGTCGCGCGCCGATCAAGTCTCGTCGCTCCTCTCGCCAGGGGAGATCCGCTGATGCCGCTCCCTCCCGTCTATGGCCACGCCGACGTACGCGCCAAGCTGCGCACCGCGTTGCGCGCCGGGAACCTGCCGCAGTCGCTGCTGATCCACGGCCCCGCGGGCGTGGGGAAGGAGCGGCTGGCGATGTGGCTTGCGCAGCTGATCCTGTGCGACAACCCGCGCCCGGATGGCGAGGCGTGCGGCGAGTGCGCCGCGTGCAAGTTCATCTCGCGGCTGGAGCACCCCGACGTCAACTGGTTCTTCCCTCTCCCCCGCCCCGACGCCGCCACGCCCGAAAAGCTGCGCGACAAGCTGGAGGAGGCCCGCTACGCCGAGCTCACCGCGCGCCGCACCGACCCCTTCCACGTCCCTGCGTTCGACAAGGCGCCGGCGTACTTCATGGGGATGGTGCAGAACCTCCAGCGCCTGGCCGGCGTGCGCCCGGCCATGGGGAGCCGCAAGGTCTTCGTGGTGGGCGACGCCGAGGCGATGGTGCCTCAGGAGAGCAGCCCCGAGGCCGCCAACGCCTTCCTGAAGCTGCTCGAAGAGCCGCCCGCCGACACCACGCTGATCCTCACCTCGTCGAACCCCGGCGCGCTGCTGCCGACGATTCGGTCGCGCGTGCTACCGGTGCGCGTGCTGCGCCTGAGCCCGGGCGAGGTGCGCGACTTCCTGGTGCGGGAGAAGGGGATGAAGCCCGCCGAGGCCGAGTCGCTGGCCGCCGTGTCGGAGGGCGCCATCGGCCGCGCGCTGCGGATGTTGCCGACGGCGGGCGGCGCCGGTGTGCTGCAGAAGCAGCGGGATACCGCGCGCAACCTGCTGATGGCCGCCACCAGCCAGAACGCGGCCGACCGGCTGGCGGCGGCGAACGCGGTGGCCCCCAGCGGCGCCCGCGGCGACTTCAGCGCCGGCCTGGACGCGCTGCAGCAGATGCTGCGCGACCTGATGGCCGTTGCCGCCGGCGCCCCCGAGCAGATCGCCTACACCGAGGACCCGAAGCTCCTCGGCTCCATCGTGCAGAAGGCCCGCGTGCACCCCGAGGGCGTCGCGTCCGCCATCCTGCGCGTGCAGGAAGCGCACGACATGGCGCAGGGCAACGTCAACCCGCAGCTGATCTTGGCCGACCTGCTGCGAGGGTTGCGGGAGGATCTGGTGGGGGCTGCGTAATAGACGGCGATCATGAACTTTTCTGTGACAGCCACACGCAACGATTCTTGTCGTGGATACATCCCTCATCGACGCATGGTGCGCAGTCGCGGCCAGTTATCAGCACCTTTGCCGGGACGCGCGCACAGCCGCAGCTTACCGGGAGCTTCGCTACCGGTACACGTACGAGCTTTCTCGCTTGTTTGCCGATGGCCAAGACTGGGGCCTAGTCGTGTATGGTGTATGGCTGCGCGGACATCCACATCCGGTTTACATCGGACAAACTACCCAGGCAAAACGTCGCTTGTGGGATCTGCCCATCGGCGAGAGCCATCACCTCGGGTTTACCTTCCCACCGGAAATCTGGGAAAGAGTAGTGGTGATGGATTGGCAGAAAGTTGTGCACGAAAATCTCCACCGGGGCGCTGCTTTCGCCGGTGAGGTGGCAGAGCGTGCGATAGGGCTGGCGCTGGAGCATCGTTTGCAGCGAGACGCAAATCCGCTTTTCAATTCCCGGAAGAAACGCAACAATGGAAAGTGGAGAGACGTGGATTTTACGAGGAGCAACGGCGTCGCTGCCCAAGCCGCACGCGATCTCGACAAGTTTTATCCGACCGTAAAACGTGAATGGGACGAATTGGCGTCCATCCCGATTGATAACCACAGTCCCGTACGCGGTACCAATGGAAGATATGCGTTTTTCCCCCAAACTGTTCTGATGCGTGTGTTACGGGGGCTTCGCGCTGATGAGCCTTGATTTTACAGACCGACGACGCATCTATCTCGTCCTCGCCTATGCCTGTGATGTGCTTCCAGATGCACTCTCGCGTCCATGTCGATGATAAGCCTCTCGCGGGAACGGATCGAAACAGAAGCGCTGCAGTTGCCCGCAAGCGAGCGCGCGGCCCTTGCCCACCGCCTGATCGCCAGCTTGGAGGAGGATGGTGAAGACGATCCTGCTGACGTCGAGCTTGCGTGGACAGCAGAGATACGCCGTCGGCTGAATGAGTACCGGCGTGGTGAGGTGCAGCCCATCCCGTCGGACGAAGTGTTCGCGAAGGCGCGCAAGCTTCTGAAGTAAGGGACATTGTATTTACAGGCGAATCGGCAGCCGCGGATCCGACGCACGCAAGCGATACGCCCGGCCCGCCGTGGGGACGGACCGGGCGCTGCCATCCTATGCCCTGGCAGCCGCGGAGGCGGGTCCCGACGTTGGCGCGGGCTTCGGCGCCGGCTTCACGGCGGGCACGGTGTCCACGCACACCGCGCGGATAGCGGAGACACGCGCCGACTTGCGGTCGGCCGCGCCCACGCTGTCGGGGAAGAGCGCGAGCTCGCGCACGGTGTCGACCTGGGGGATGATCTGCAGCTCCCGCGCGGCGAACGCGATGGAATCCGACAGCGCCAGCGCAGTGGCGGCGCGGCGGTTCGATACGCGGCGGAAGGTGTCGGCCTGCTCGTCGGCGTGACGCGCCGATTCCAAGTCGCGCCGCGCGGATTCGAGGTACGCCTGACCGCCGTAATACGACTCGCTCACCTGCTCGAGGGACTGCGTGGCGTGGTTCATCGAATTCCTTGAGCTGAGCTGGTGCTGGAACACGCTCCGCCGCGCGCGGAGGTACGCGATGTCGGCCTCCGCGCCGCGCCCCAGCAGCCCGGTGAGGCACGCGTACTTCGGCGTGGTGACCACCGCGCGCAGGTCGGAATGCAGCTTCTGGTGCTCGCCGATGAAGTGCTCGTACTGGCCCAGCACGTCGCCCCACGAAACCTGCCCCTCGTCCTCCGTCTGCGCCCACTGCGTGAAGTCTTCCCCCAGCCGCTGGTACCGCTGCACCAGTGGCGCCAGCGCGTTACGGTTCTCGCGCTCGGCATGGTCGCACGCGCCCAGCAGCACGGCGGCGGCCACCACCGCCAGAACGGACAGACGAGCAGAAGTTTCCATTCGACCAATCCGGCAAGTCGTTTCGGTTGAACAACATCGGGCGGGATGTATCTACGGAGGCGATCGCGATTAGATTCGGGCAGGGAGGATTACGGAGCATCACCACTCACTCCTCGAGGTATCCTCATGCTCAGGCAGACCAACGTGATCGCGTTCGTCGCGACGAGCAGCCCGGAGCGCGCGCGGACGTTCTATCAGCAGGTGCTGGGATTGCGGCTGGTGTCGGAGGACGGCTTCGCGATCGTCTTCGACGCGAACGGCGTGATGCTGCGCGTGCAGAAGGTGCAGGGCCACACCCCGCCGCCCTGGACCGTGCTCGGCTGGGACGTGGCCGACATCCACACGGCCGTGCGGGAGCTTGCGGGCAGCGGCGTGACCTTCGAGCGCTTCGAGGGGATGGAGCAGGACGACACCGGCGTGTGGACGTCCCCCGCCGGCGCACGGATCGCCTGGTTCAGGGACCCGGACGGCAACATCCTCTCACTGACGCAGTTCCCCTGACGTCACCCCGGCACCCAGCGCCAGACCGCGAACAGGGCCAGGCCGCCCATCATCGCCCAGAGCAGGAAGCCCTGCACCAGCGGTCGGGCACCGACGGCGCGGAGCGTCGCCCGCGTGAGCCCCGCGCCGATCAGGAACAGCGTCAGCACCAGGCCGATCCGCCCGGCGCGGGCCAGCAGGCCGAGCGCGGGCTGCGTGGCGGGAGGGAGGATCGACCGCAGCACGGCGGCGAGCAGGAAGAGGCCGATGAACCACGGAAGCTGAACCCGCGCGCTCGTCTCCCCGCCCGCCGCGCCGGTCCGCCGCCGGTGGTACGCGGACGCCGCCAGCGTGAGCGGGACGATCCACAGCGCCCGCGCCAGCTTCAGCACGGTGGCCGCCTCCAGCGCCCGCGCCCCGTACGCCGACGCGGCGCCGACCACGGAGCTGGTGTCGTGGATCGCCACGGCGGCCCACACCGCGAACTGCGCCTGCGACAGGCCCACCAGGTGGCCGATGGGCGGAAAGAGGTAGAGCGCCACCGCGTTCAGCACGAACACCGTGGCCAGCGACACGCTCATCGCCTCGCCGCGCGCATCGATGGCGCGGCCCACGGCGGCGATGGCGCTCCCGCCGCAGATGGCCGTCCCCGCCGTCACCAGGAAGCTCGTCTCACCCTCCACGCCCAGCCACTTCCCCAGCAGCGTCCCCAGCACCAGCGCCGTCGCGATCCCGACGATGGTGTAGCCGACGCCCGTCGCCCCCGCGCGCAGCACCGCCGCCAGCGGCATCCCGAACCCGAGCGCCACCACCGACGCCTGCAGCAGCCACTTCGACGCGGCGGCGGTACGCTTCGGAAACGGATTCCCCAGCGTCAACGCGAACGCCCCGCCCGCGGCCAGCGCCAGCGGGGCCGACGCCCACGGCGTGAGCATGAACCCCGCGAGCGCGACGAACAGCAGACGCAGCGCGAGCGGCGCGGGAGAATGATCCTCCGCGCCGCTCGGCTGTTCCGACTGCTCCTCGTCCGGATAAACCGGCTCCGTCACATCGACTACGTCTCTGCCCTGCACTGCTTCCACGCTCCTCCACCACGCATCAGCGGACGCCGATTCGGACGCCCGCGCACGTTTACGAAACAATCCGCCACGAAAACAAAGTCCCAGCCGTCTCTGCACGGCTGGGACCATTCACGTCGATGTTTCCGGCCCGGCACGGGCGCGGCTTCCGGGAAAGATGAAGCCTCGCGCAGTTTGCGAGGCTTTTCGTAGTTGTTGCTGCGGCTTCAGCCGCCGGTGAGCGATGCCTCGGTACGAACGTTCTGTCCCACCGGGCGATCACGCCAGCGCACGCTGGTGTCGCTCAGTTCAGCGACTGCCCCGCCGCGCGCGGGTCGCCGTAGCTCCACGTGCCTTCCAACTCCACGCCCACGATGGTCGACACGCCGGGCTCCTCCATCGTCACGCCATAGATCCAGTCCGCCGCTTCCATCGTGCGCGGGTTGTGGGTGATGACGATGAACTGCGTGTGCCCCTTGAAGTCGTTCAGGAGCTGGATGAAGCGGCCCACGTTCGATTCATCGAGCGGCGCGTCCACCTCGTCGAACAGGCAGAACGGGCTGGGCTTCACCAGGTAGATGGCGAAGAGGAGCGAGAGCGCCGTCAGCGTGCGCTCGCCGCCGCTGAGCAGGTGGATGCGCTGCGTCTTCTTGCCGCGGGGCGATGCGTGGATCTCGATCGGGCTCTCCAGCGGGTCGTCGGGATCCGCCAGCCACACGTCGCACTCGCCGCCCAGGAACAGCGACTGGAAGGTGCGGTGGAAGTTCTGGCGCACGGTGTCGAAGGTGGTCATGAACACCTCGCGCGCCGTCTTGTTGATCGCCCGGATCGCCGCCGCCAGGTCGTCGCGCGCCTTGGTCAGGTCATCCCGCTGCTCCAGGAGGAACTGCAGGCGCCGGTCCTCTTCCTCGTGCTCCTGCACGGCCAGCATGTTGATGGGCCCCAGCGCCTCCACCTGCTGGCCGATCTCGCGCAGCTCCGTGCGCCACGCCTCGGCCTCGCCCTCCTCCACGGCGTTCGCGGCCTCGGCCAGCACCTCCCACGGGCGCCCCCACTCCACCTCCAGCCGCTCGCGCGAACGCAGGAGCTGACCTTCGAGCTCCGTCCGCTCCAGCTCGATGCGATGACGGCTCTCGGACGCCTCGCTCTCACGGCGGCGGCTGACGCGGGCGCGCTCCTCGGCAGTGTTCACCTCCACCTCCAGCTCACCCAGCCGCGTATCCAGGTTCGCCACCTCGGCCGCGTGCGCATCGCGCTCGGCAAAGAGCGTCTCCACGTCTTCCCCCGCGCGCTCGCGGATGCCGGAGAGGCCTTCCAGCGAGCGCAACAGCTCGTCGGCCTCGGCCTGCAGCCGCGCCGAGCGCGCGCGCGCCCCGTCCGCGCCGTTCACGGCATCGCCCAGCGCGCGCTCCACCTCGCGCAGCTCGCCCTCGGCGCGGGCGGAGGCCACGCGCAGCTCGCTCTCCTCGTCGCGCGCGGCTTCCCAGCGCGCGTCCAGCTCGGCCAGGCCGGCACCCTCGCGGCTGGCGGCGGCCTGCGCGTCCGTCGCCAGCGCGTGCAGCTCGGCCATCCGCGCGTCCAGCTCCGTCATCCGCGCCACGGCCTGCTCCGCCTCGCGCCGCGCGGAGGCGATGGAGGCGACCACCTGCTCGCGCTCGCGCTCCAGCCGCCCGCGGCGGTGGCCGTGCGCGGCGGTGTCGGCATCCAGCTGGCGCAGCTCGGCCTCCAGCCTGCGGCGCACGTCGTCATACTCGCGGGCGCGCTCCTCGGCGGCGGCGACCTGCTCGGCCAGCGAGTCGCGCTCCAGCACCAGCCGGTCGCGCGCGACCTCCGCGTCCTCCAGCTCGTTGGTCAGCCGCCCCAGCATCTCGCGCCGGGCGAGGATCCCCTCCCCCGCGGCGGGCTGGCCCAGGCGGATCACGCCGCGCGAGTCCACCGTGTCGCCCAGCGCGTCCACGCGGCTCCCCGCGCCGAACCCGTCCAGCGCATCCTCGCCGGGGACCACGACCAGCCCCTGGAGGAAGGTTTCCACCCACGCCTGCCCCGCC
Source organism: Longimicrobium sp. (assembly GCA_035691085.1). Taxonomy (GTDB): domain Bacteria; phylum Gemmatimonadota; class Gemmatimonadetes; order Longimicrobiales; family Longimicrobiaceae; genus Longimicrobium. Next base: position 6,770 of record DASSJS010000409.1, on the reverse strand, counting down.
CCGCTCCCGGTCACGCCCAGGCGGTGCGCCGAGGCGCCGTCCACCGCGTCGCGCACGCCCGGCGCGTCCAGCGGAAGGAGGAGAAGGGTGCCGCCGCCGCTCCACTCCTGCCGGAACCAGCGGCGGACGATCCGCGCGGCCGCGAGATCCTTCACCACCACCGCCTGCAGCAGCGTGCCCAGGAACGATTCCACCGCCTGCGCGGTCGACGCATCCGCCGTCGTCGCCTTGACGAAGTCGGCCAGGGGGGCGAGGACGCCGGGAAAGCGCTCGCGCTCGGCCATGATCGCCGTGACCGCGGGCGAGAAGCCTTCGTAGCTCTGCTCCATCGCCTCGCGCGCGGCCACCTGGCTGGCCAGCCGCTGCACACGGTCCTCCGCGCCGCGCAACTGGTCGCGCAGCGGGCCTTCACGCCCGCGCAGCACGCGGGCTTCCTCGCGCGCGCCATCGGCCGCGTCCGCCGCGGCGTCCAGCCGCTCGCGCAGGCTCATCCCCTGCCCGCTCCACAGCTCCGTCTGCTCGCCCAGGACGGTGATCTCGGTGCCGAGCTGCGTGTCCTGCTCGCCCAGCCGCCCCAGCCGCTCCACCGCGTCGATGCGGCGACGTTCCGACGCGGCGCGCTCGCCCTCGGCCGCGGCGATCTCGCGGGCCACCTCGCGGCTGCGCGCGGCGGCGGCCTCGCTGGCCTGGCGGTGGGCGTTGAGGGTGGCGCGCAGGCCGTCGTTCTCCTCCACGCGCGCCTCCAGCCGCTCGCGCACCCCCTCCAGCCGCCCCAGCGCGGTGTCGCGCTCGTCGCGCAGGCGGACGGCGTCGGCGTCCAGCGCGGCGGCTCGCTCGGCCAGCTCGCCCCGCTCGCGCACCAGCTGCTGGATGCGCAGCTCGGCGTTGGAGCGGCGCTCGTCGGCCAGCAGGATCTCGCGCTCGCGCGTGGCCAGCCGCTGGCGCACGTCGTCGAGGCGGGCGGAGGCGGCCATGCGGCGGCGTGTGAGCTCGGCCGCCTCGATGCGGCGCTCCTCCAGCACCGCCTCGGCCGTGGTGCGCTCGGTGTGCGCGTCGCGCTCCTCCCGCTCCAGGGCCTCGTGCCGCGCGGCGCCCTGCGCCAGCGACGCGGTCAGCGCATCCAGGTCCGCCCGGGTGAGCGCCACCTCGAGATCGAGACGGCGCGCCTGCAGCTCGGCGTGGCGCTGGGCGCGGCGCTTCTGGCGGGCCAGCGAGCGGACCTTCGATTCGACTTCCGTGACCAGGTCGTTCAGCCGGGAAAGATCGACCTCGGCGGCCTCCAGGCGGCGCTGGGCGGCCTTGCGGCGGTCCTTGTACTTCCCGATCCCCGCCGCCTCCTCGAACATGGCGCGCCGCTCCTCGGCCCGCTCGGAGAGGATGGAGTCGATCATCCCGATCTCGATGATCGAATAGGCGTTGGAGCCCAGGCCGGTGTCGCGCAGCAGGTCGTGGATGTCGCGCAGGCGGCAGGCAACGCGGTTCATGGCGTACTCGCTGCCCCCCTCGCGGTACACCTTCCGCGCGATCTCCACCTCGGTCTGCGGGATGGGGATGGCGCCGTCGTCGTTGCTGAAGCTGAGCGAGACCTCGGCGTAGTTCAGCGGCCGGCGCTTGATGCTCCCCTGGAAGATCACCTCCTCCATCTTCCCGCCGCGCAGCGCGGACGCACGCTGCTCGCCCAGCACCCAGCGGACGGCGTCGGCGGTGTTGCTCTTCCCGCACCCGTTGGAGCCCACGATGGCGGTCACGCCGTCGCGGAACTCGATCTGGGTACGGTCGGCAAAGGACTTGAAGCCGTGGAGGCGGAGGGAGCGGAGCTTCATACCCGGTGTGCCGACGAGCCGCGCATCCCCTCGATCCCGCGATCGATCCTTCGCCGCTCCAGCCGTCGATCCAGCTGGATCTCGGGCACGGCTCGGTTCGGGATGATGAAAATCGGGGGTGGAGCGGAATGCACGACGAGCCTTCCGATCGTCATTTGGAGGTGGCGGGCGCCCGGCCCACGCGGCGGACCAGCCGCGCGTCCAGGCGGGCCGCCCGCAGCGTCTTCTGCATGGGAGCGGCGCGGGCGCTGTCGGGGAAGGCGCCCGCGTACAGCCGGTAGCGCTCGGTGCCGTCGCTCTGGGGGATGGGGACGGCGTAGGTGTCGATGGCGGCGCGGGCCAGCTCGCCCGCGCGCCGCTCCGCCGCCTCCTTGCTGGGATATTCGCCCAGGTCGAAGGCCCAGGGGCGCGCCTGGATCAGCGCCGCGGGGCTTCCCACGTCTTCCGGATTGGCCAGCCTGCGGTTCACCAGCTCGGTGCGCAGCGCGGCGGCCTGCACGGTGTCGTCCAGCATCCCCGCGTACACCTTGTAGAACACCAGCCCGTCGGTTTCCTCGGCAAAGACGTACGCCGGCGTCCCCGGCAGCGCCCGGCGGACGCGGGTGGCGTACTCGGTGGCGGCGGTGTAGGCGCGCGCGCCGTTGAACGCCTTCACGTACACGGCGTAGGGCCGCGGCGTACCCGCGTCGGCCGCGGGCGCGGCGGGCGTGCGGCGCGGAGGGACGCGCGCGTTGTCGCCCTTCTCCGGCGCGGGGCGCGAGGCACCGTTCAACAGGCCGGGGAGGAAGGTGACGCCCGCGTACACCGCCGCCGCGATCAGCACCAGCACCAGCAGCACCAGGAGCAGCGGCGACACCTTCCGCTCCTTGGGGATGCTCTTCTTCTTCCGCCTCTTCCCAGTGGGCTCGGGAGCGACGGTGTCTTCCCACTCCGGCTCGGGCGCGGGGAGCGACGCGGCCGAGACGTGCGCCACGTCGCTGGCCGACGGCAGCGGCTCGTCACCCGTCCGCGCGGGCTCGCGCGGCGGCCCCAGCCACGGCTGGAACCCCTTCGGCTCCGGCTGCGGAAAGCGCTCGCCGGGATCGGCCGGCGGCGTGGGCGCGGGCGGCGGCGGGGGGCCTCCCCACCCCGCGTCCGGCCCGCCACGAGGCGTGATCGACGGGACGGGGGCGGGGCGGGTGGACGGCGCCGTGGCGGCCGCCGCGCCGGGGCGCGCGGGGGGCGTGAGCCACGTGCGCACGCGGAAGCGCGGGTCCACCAGCGACTCCAGCAGCTCGCCGTCGTTGTGGTCGCCCAGCAGCACCACGTCGTCGCTCCACTGCGCCAGCCCGGGCAGCCCCGGCGCGTCGAGCGGGGTGAAGAGGAGGAGCGACGCCTGCGCCTCGCGGAAGCCGTCCACGATCTTGGCCCAGCGCCCGTGGCGGAAGATGCTCTCGGGCTCGGGGGTGTACGTCCCCGCGGTGATCAGCAGGAAGCCGCGCCCCGGCACCGGGCGCGCGCTGCGCGCCAGCGACGCGCCGTACAGGAACAGGTCCACCACCCCGTCCAGGTTCGGCACGCCCACGCGCTCGTGGAGGATGGGGTCCTCGAGCGAGAGGTCGGCGAGCACGGTGCGGCGCCCCGCGGCGTACCACCCCGTGGCCAGCGCGATGGCCGCGTCGGCCACCCAGGCGCGGTCGGCGCGCGGGTCGAACAGCACCAGCACGGGGCCGGGGCGATCGGGATCGAACGAGGCCGCGGCGGGCAGACGCTCGAACGCGGGGTCGAAGAACGTGGGCTGCGGCAACCTGCGCCCGGGCTCACTGCTGGCCGTGAGCGGATCGGTCATGGGCTCGGGGGAACGGGGCCGGACGGACGGGCGGAAAGTCCCGCTAAGTTACAGCGACGTGCGGAAGTAGGAAAGGATGGAGCATGGACGGCGCGAAATGCCACCCCGATTCAAATCCGTGTGCTTCCTTCATCCCGCCAAACCTCCTCCGCCGTCATCCCGGGGAGCCTCAAGCGACTGGAGGATCGACACTTCCCTTACCGCCGGCCGCGGGGCCGCGAACACGGCCACGGAGCGCCGATTTCTTTCCCGTGTGTGCCGAGGGGGCGTCTGGAGCCGGCTAGGGAGCGGCGATCGGTTGCCTCTGCGTGCTGAGAGTGGCCATCAACCGGGTGCGCGAGCGGACGCCCACCTTGTCGAGGATGTGCTGGACATGGTGCCGGACCGTGTGGACGCTGACGCTCAGGGCGACGGCGATCTCGCGGTTGGTCCCTCCCCGCATGACCAAGCGCGCGATCCGGATCTCCGCACGGGTCAGCCCCGCCTGCTCCAGGTCTCGATCCGAGAGGGGATTCCGTGAATCGAGCAGGATGAGGGTGGCCGGGCTGCGGCCGTGCCGCGGGACGCCCAGGTCCACCGCGCGCAGGTGCACCTCGCCCCCATCCAGCATCACCCGCCGCTCGGCCTGGGGGACGTACTCCGACTCGTCGCGCCCGGCCTCCTCGGAGATCTGGAGGTGCAGCCCCACGCACAGGAAGCGGATCTCCTCCTCGATGCTCTTCCGGGCTTCACCCGCCTCCAGCAACTTCCGCGCGGCGTGGTTCGTATGGAGGATCGACCCCGCCGGGGTGCACAGGACCAGCTCCGCGGGGAGAACGTCCATCACCCTCGCCAGGGCGGTGGCCAGCGTGCGCAGGCTGAGCTCGGCTCCGTGCGGGCGGGTGCCCTGGACGAAGGAGTCGCCCTCGGGGAATGCGAGGAAACCCCCGCCGTTGCCCGCAACCGCTCCCGCGTCTTCTTCGCGATCCGTTTCCATTGGCTCCTGTCTGGCCGGAACGCCCGCTCCCGGCCGCACCGATGGTTGTATGGATTCCCAAACGTTGTGATCGATATTACGCGTTGGCCGCTCTGATCGCATCCTGACGTAGGCATGACATAGGCATTTCAGGACAGGAAAGATAGGCAGGGCCGGCCGATGTGCCCGGCGGTTCCGCAGCTTACCGTTTTCTCGCCCAGCGCTCGCCGGGCTTCCCAAGCCTTTCCAGTGCAGGGCAACACGCTACCACCTGGGAAAGCCTCGTCCGTTCCATCCCCTTGGAGGAAAAACCATGAATCGCCTGCACGTCCTCGCTGCCGCGGGGCTCGTCGCCCTTGCGGCGTGCACCGACCAGCCCACGACCCCCACGGCGCGCCCCGCACCCGTCTCGCCCCGCGCCCTGGTGACCGCCGTCCCCATCGGCGTGGGCAACTCCGCCAACGACGTGGCGCAGACGCTGGGGGGACCGGGGGTCACGATCCAGAACGTGACGTACGTGGGTGCGTTCGCGGCCACCGGAACGTACACGGGCGGCACGAACGCGATCGGCTTCGACGGCATCGTCCTGTCCACGGGGCGCGCGAGCCAGGTGGGGCCGAACCTCCCATTCAACACCAGCACCTCGTTCTTCACGCCGGGAGATGCGGAGCTGACTGCCATCGCCGGGGTTCCCACGCGGGACGCGGCCATCCTGAGCTTCGAGATCGTTCCCGCCAGTGGCGACAGCGCGTACTTCGAGTACGTGTTCGCCTCGGACGAATACCCGGAGTTCGCCGGCGGGTCTTTCGCCGATGCGTTCATCCTCAAGGTCAACGGCGTCAACTGCGCGTTGATCGGATCGCCGCCGGTTCCCATCAGCATCAACACCGTCAACAGCTTCACGAATTCCTCCTACTACCGGGTCAACACGTTCCCGGCAGACATCTCCGCCGACGCCCTGACCACCGTGCTGACCTGCAGGGCGGCGGTCAACCCGGGCGTGCCCAACACGGTGAAGCTCGCGATCGCCGACGGCGGTGACTCGTCCGTCGATTCGTGGGTCTTCATCCGGGCGGGGAGCTTCAGCACCACGCCTCCGGGGGGGCCGGTGAACACCGAGCCGGTGCTGGCCCCGATCGCCAACCAGGCCGTCAACGAGGGCTCCACGCTGAGCTTCACCGCCTCGGCGACGGATGCCGACGCGGGCCAGACGATCACCTACTCCCTGGTCGGCGCGCCGGCGGGCGCGAGCATCGACCCCGCCACGGGCGTGTTCTCGTGGACGCCCACGGACGACAACCCCACCGCCACCCCGGCCGACGCCTACACCTTCACGGTGCGGGCGACCGACAGCGCCGATCCGGCCGCGTTCGACGAGCAGCAGGTCACCGTCACGGTGAGCAACGTGGCGCCCACCATCACCTCCATCACCGGCCCGGCGGGTCCCATCGCGCTCTCCGGCGGCAGCGCGGTGGCGCACATCACGGTCTCGTTCACCGATCCGGGCTCCGGCGACACGCACACCACCTCGATCGGGTGCGGCCCCTTCAACATCGCCAGCCCGTCCGGCGACTGCACCTACACGTCGGCCGGCGTCTACACCATCATCGCCACGGTGACCGACGACGACGGCGGGTCCGACACCGAGACGTCGTCCCAGTACGTGGTGGTCTACGACCCCGGCGCGGGCTTCGTCACCGGCGGCGGGTGGATCAACTCGCCGGCCGGCGCGTACGCGGCCAACCCCGCGCTGACCGGCAAGGCCAACTTCGGCTTCAACGCCAAGTACCAGCACGGCGCCACCGTGCCCGACGGCCAGACGCAGTTCAACTTCCAGGCGGCCGGCTTCAACTTCCACAGCACCGCCTACGAGTGGCTGGTCGTGGCCGGCGCCAGGGCCCAGTACAAGGGCACCGGGACCATCAACGGCAGCGGCAGCTACAACTTCCTGCTCACCGTGATCGACGGGCAGCAGCCCGGCGGCGGCGGGGTGGACCGGTTCCGCCTCAAGGTCTGGGGGCCGGGTGGAGTGATCTACGACAACCAGATGGGCGGCGGTGACGACGCGACGCCGACCACGGCGCTCGGCGGCGGCAGCATCGTGATTCACCACTGATCCGCGCCCGTTGTTCAGCGGTGGGCCGGCCAGGAGGGCCGGCCCCCC
>DASSJS010000408.1:0-22533 GCA_035691085.1 Longimicrobium sp. | reverse complement strand
GAGGTGCGAGGTGCGAGGTGCGAGGTGCGAGGTGCGAGGTGCGAGGTGCGAGGTGCGAGGTGCGAGGTGCGAGGTGCGAGGTGCGAGGTGCGAGGCGCGAGGTGCGAGGTGCGAGGTGCGTTTGGCTTCCGCGGCGTTGATGGGGAATCTCGGAGGGGAGTCGGATGAGGAAGGAGATGGTGATCGCGGCGGGGCTCGTGCTCGCATTGGCCGGGTGCGGGCGGGAGGTGCCGTTCACGGTGCTGGATGGTGGCTCTTCGGGAGGGTGCCTGCTCCGCCGCACGCAGATGGTGGTGCGCACGCAGTTCGAGTGGGAGCAGTTCTGGGCTACCTTCACCGCCTGTCCCGGAAAGCAGCCGGCGGTGGACTTCTCGCGGCAGATGGCGATCGTCTACGCCACGGGGATGCGCGGCGGCGGCTTCAGCCTGACGCTGGACCGCATCGGCGAGGATCGCGAGGGAAACCTGGTGGTGCACCTCACCACGCGCGCGCCGCGGGCGGGATGCATGGGCCCCGCCAACATCATCTACCCCCGCGTGGTCGCGCTGACCGCGCAACGATCCGTCCGCGTGCGTTTCGAGACGCGGCACAAGTCCCTGCGCTGCTGACCCGGCGCACGTCCAGCCAGGATACCGACGCAACCGGCCGGGGCCGGCGGATCGCTCCGCCGGCCCCGGCCGTACCTCGTACCTCCGTACCTCCGTACCTCCGTACCTCCGTACCTCCGTACCTCAGACGACGGGAACCACCTTGCCGTCGAAGATGCGGATGGTCGTGCCGTCGAACCGGGTCAGCTGGAAGTAGCCGTCGTCCTCCTGGAAGCCGAGGCTCTGCTCCTGCAGCAGGCCGATGGCGACGGCCTCGCCCAGCAGCAGGCTCTCGGTGTAGTCGCTGCGCCAGTGCACGCCCGCCGCGTTGCGGAAGAGGGCGATGTTGCCGGCCAGCTTGTTCAGCTCGCCGCCCACCGTCATCTGCGCCGCGTCGGCCCCCGTGTACGCGACCAGCGACAGGCCGTCGGCCGCCGCCTGCACCGGGTTCTCGATGGGCGTGCTCTCGTCGAAGAACGCCTTGAGGATGGTGGCCAGCGCGCCCGAGCCGGTGGCGTGGCCGGCGCCGTACGCCGGGTGGGTGGGCGCGCCCTCGGGGTACGCCTGCGGGAGGAGGTACGAGTTCGGGAACTTCTCCCCCGCGTTGCCGAAGTACGGCGACAGGCCGCCGCTGGAGAGCGACGTGGTGATGCTGGCCTGCAGCGGATAGGTGCGCGCGCCGGTGATGTGGTTGTGCACCCGGCCGCCGTACTCCTCGGGGCGCAGGCGGCGGTGGTTGAACCACTTCTGGAACCACACCGCCCGCAGCGCCCGCGTGACCGTTTCACCCAGCACCTGCAGCAGGTGCGTGGGGCCGAAGGTGTTGAAGCCCACCTGCGTCTTGCTGTCCATGGCGGTGCCCGGCGGGTCGTACGGGTTCCCCGCGTTCTTGGGGAACTCCAGGTCGATCTGCGGGCGCCCCGTGGCGCCGGCGGCCGTGGACTGGTTGCCGGTGGGCTCGCTCATCAGGATCCACGCGGCGTTGTACCACGCGTCGAGCACCTGGTCGAAGTGCACGAAGGTGGTGGCGGCGCGCAGGTCGCGGATGAAGCGCAGGGTGGGGTCGAAGGTATCCTGCCCGCGCTTGTCCACGCCGTTCTGCACGTCGAGCCAGGTGCTGAACACCGTCAGGTAGTCGGTGTTGGCCGCCGCGGGGATCAGCCGCTGGTTGATGGTGCGCGAGCCGTACGAGACGTAGCCGTCCGTCGCGTTCAGCCCCAGCCCGGCGGGCTTGCGCTGGTCCACGTTCCCCTTCACCAGGTACTGGCTGACGTAGGGCCCCACCTGCTCGCCCGGGTAGATGCCGCGGAACAGGTTCTGGGCGGTGACCGGCGTGGTGCCGCCGAACTGCGGGAACTCGCTGTTCAGCGAGCTGATGGCGCGCTGGATCACCGTGCCCGCGGTGCCGGCCTGGGTGGCCCAGTTGATGAAGGGAACGTCGCGCGCCACCGCCATCCAGTACAGCTCGCCCGCCTCGGCCGCCGCCACCTCGCTGTCGAAGCGCGGCGCGGGCGGCTGGGTGACCTCCTGCGGGTCGGGGCCCTCCAGGTCGAAGGTGAGCCCGGTCTGCGGGTTGGTGAGCTTCACCGCCGTGTTCGAGGCCAGCTGGATCTCCTCGAAGTCGGCCGGGTCGCGGCTCTCCAGCGCGCGCAGCAGCGTGCCGTAGCTGATGGGATCGGGGTCGCCCAGCGCGTCGTGCTTCAGGCTCTTGCTGAAGTTGCCGATGAACGGCCGCCCCGGGTAGTTGACCTCGTCGTTGTTGTTGGCGTGCTCGTCGTGGCGGCGCTCCGCGTTCAGCTCGGCGGCCTCCACGCGCACGTCGCGCGCCGACAGGCGGCGCTCCTCCACGCGGCGGAGGATGCTGGTGGCCGGGGTGTTCACGTTGTCCCAGATGGCCACGCCGGGCGAGGCGATGGCCTGGAAGGTCCCCGCCGCCAGCTCGATCTTGACCGAGGCGAGCGAGAAGGGCGTGGCCACGCTCACCAGCAGCAACCACTCGCAGCCATCGGCCGAGTACTCGAAGTACAGGATGCCGAGCTGCTCGCGGATCCGCATCCAGCGGTGCGCCGTGCGGTCGTACGGGAGCTCGGCCAGGTGCGTGGACGAGGTGGCGCCCACCGGGGTCTTGCTGCAGTAGAACACCCCGCCCTGCACCTTGTAGTAGATCACGTCGCCCGCGGCGTTCTGCAGGCGCAGGTAGGTTTCCGAGCCGTCCACCGTGCCGCGGACCGTGCGCACCAGCTCCACGGCCACCTGCGAGCCGGTCAGGTCGTAGCTCGCCACCGAGATGTAACCCGCGTAGCTGTTGGCCACGCTGCTGGCGGGACGGATCTCCAGCCGCTGGTTCACCTCCTGGGCCAACCCTCCGTTGCTCGTCCACGCCGACCACTTCGCGGTGTCGGTCGTGTTGTCGCCGAAGTTGTCGACGAGCGTGATTGCCTTCGCCATGATGCCGCTCTCCCTTGAATCGGGTGCCTGCCCCCTGGGCCGCCGCGCCGGAGTGCCCGGCGGCGCTCGCTCTCCCGGCGGCCATCGGGGAGAAGGCCGCCTCGCCCCGGCGCTCGCGGCCGGGGTTCGATCGGCCCGGTCGCTGTGCCGGGTGGCGGGCCTGGGGCGGCCCCGTTCTCGGTCGATCTCTCCTTCGCTCGCGGGGCGAAAAACGCGAAACGCCCCCGCCCGCGGTGTGCGGGCGGGGGCGTCGGGCGGCCCCGCGGATTGGATCGATGGTTTTCGTGCTGCACGGGCGCTGCTAACAGGTGCGCCAGTGCGTGAGTGCGTTAGTGCGTTAGTGCGTTAGTGCGTTAGTGCGTTAGTGCGTTAGTGCGTTAGTGCGTTAGTGCGTTAGTGCGTTAGTGCGTTAGTGCGTTAGTGCGTTGGAGTGGCTGCTGCCGCCGCGTTCGGGCGCTCCAGCCTCGGCATGAGCCGACGCGTGAACGCACTCACGCACTCGCGCACTAACGCACCTGTTGGCCATACCTCTCCCCGCGCGATCCCCCGCCCCGAACCCTCCAGCCCGCATCACCACGGTGCCGAAAAAACTAAACACCCCCGCCTGGCAGCTTGCCGGGCAGGGGCGTCACGCGTCCCACGTGTGTCGTTCCTTCGGCTCCAAATGTATCGATGCGGGCCGGCGGCGTCAACCCATGCGCCGCAACGTGCACGCGGCGCACGGGCTCCGCACCCCCGTCTCCACCTCCGTACCTCCGTACTTCCGTACCTCCGTACCTCCGTACCTTGTACTTCAGACGACCAGCTCCACCTTGCCGTCGAAAATGCGGATGGTCGTCCCGTCGAACTTCGTGAGCTGGAAGCAGGCGTCGTCTTCGTTGAACCCCAGGCTCTGCTCCTGCAGCAGGCCGATGGCGATGGCCTCGCCCAGCAGCAGGCTCTCGGTGTAGTCGCTGCGCCAGTGCACGCCCGCCGCGTTGCGGAACAGGGAGATGTTTCCCGCCAGCTTGTTCAGCTCGCCGCCCAGCGTCATCTGGGTGGCGTCGGCGCCGGTGTAGGCCACCAGCGCCGTCCCGGCGGCGTTGGCCTGCACCGGGTTCTCGATGGGCGTGCCCTCGTCGAAGAACGCCTTGAGGATGGTGCACAGCGCGCCCGAGCCCGTGGCGTGCCCCGCGCCATACGCCGGGTGCGTGGGCGCCCCCTCGGGGTACGCCTGCGGAAGGAGGTACGACACGGCGAAGCGCTCGCCCTCGTCGCCGTAGTACGGCGCCAGCCCGCCGCTCTGCAGCGAGGTGGTGATGCTGGCGTGCAGCGGGTACGTGCGGCGCCCCTGCAGCTGGTTGTCCACGCGCCCGCCGTACTCCTCGGGGCGCAGGCGGCGGTGGTTGAACCACTTCTGGAACCACACCGCGCGCAGCGCGCGCACCAGCGCCTCCGAAAGCGTGGAGAGCACGTGCGGGGGGCCGAAGGTAGCGAAGCCGGCCTGCGTCTTCGAATCCATCGCCGTCCCCGGCGGGTCGTACGGGTTCCCCTGGTCCTTGGGGAACTCCAGGTCGATCTGCGGGCGCCCGGTGGCCGCGGAGGCGGCCAGCTGGTTCCCCGCCGGCTCGGCCAGGAGGATCAGGGCGGCGTTGTACCACGCGTCGATCACCTGGTCGAAGTGCACCAGGGTGGCGCCGTCGCGCAGGGTGTGGATGAACACGGGGGTGGTGTCGAGGAAATCCTGCCCGCGCGTGTCCACCCCGTTCTGCGCGTTCAGCCAGCTGCCGAAGTCGGTGAGCCAGTCGGTGATGGCCGACGCGGGGATCAGCCGCTGGTTGATCACGCGGGCGCCGTACGAGATGTACCCGTCGGTGGCGTCGCGCCCCATCCCCGCGGGCTTGCGCGGGTCGGCGTTCCCCTTGAGCAGAAACTGGCTCACGTACGGCCCCGCCTGCTCGCCCGGGTAGATGCCGCGGAAGAGGTTCTGCGCGGTCACCGGCGTGGTGCCGCCGAACTGCGGGAACTCGGTGTTCAGCGAGGCGATGGCGCGCTCGATCACGGTGCCGCTGGTGGCCGCCTGGCTGGCCCAGTCGGTGAAGGGGATGTCGCGCACCACGGCCATCCAGTACAGCTCGCCCGCCTCGTTGGCCGTCACCTGGCTGTCGAAGCGCGGCGCCGGCGGCTGGGTGACCTCCTGCGGGTCGGGGGCCTCCAGGTCGAAGGTGAGCCCGGTCTGCGGGTTGGTCAGCTTCACCCGCGTGGTCTCGGCGGGGATGGTGCCCAGCTGGATCTCCTCGAAGTCGGCCGGGTCGCGGCTCTCCACGCACGCAGCAGCGTGCCGTAGGTGATGGGGTCGGGGTCGCCCAGGTTGTCGTGGCCCAGCCCCTTGCTGAAGTTGCCGATGAACGGACGCCCGGGATAGTTGGCCTCGTCGTTGTTGTTGGCGTGCTCTTCGTGCCGGCGCGCCGCGGCCGCACCGGCGGCCCGCACGCGCACGTCGCGCGCGGACAGGCTCCGCTCCTCCACGCGCCGCGCCAGCGAGGTGTTCCGCACGTTGAAGTTGTCGAACACGGCGGTGCCCGGCCACGGCTGCGAGACCGTGACCGACACGCCGAACTCCAGCTGCACGGCGGTGAGCGTGACCGGGTTGGCGTTCTGGCACAGCACCGTCCACGCCTCGCCGTCGGGCGACACCTCCCACCGGGTGTTCCCCGCCCGCTCGCTCAGGCGCAGCCAGCGGTGCGCGGGGGGGTCGTACGGCACCTTGCGCAGGCTGGTGGTGACGCCGGCGGCGGTGGTCTGGGTGCACTCCACCTGCCCGTCGAACACCCAGATGATCACGTACCCGCCGCCCGACGAGATGGCGGCCAGCCCGGTCCTGGCGCCCGGCGCCGTCGCCACGCGCAGCAGCTCCACGCGCGCCTCCGAATCGGTCAGGTCGTACGCGGCGGTGGGGGTGACGTACGCGAAGATCCCCACCGTGTTGCCGGGCGGCTGGATCTCCACGCGGCCGTTGACCTCGCGCACGCGGTCGGAGCCGCTGGGCGTGACGGCCCAGGCCGAGGTGTTCAGCTGGTCGTCGTTGAAGTTGTCCACCAGCGTGTGTGCTTTCGCCATGACGGGATCTCTTTCCCCTGGCGTGACTGCCGCGGTACGGCGGGCGCGACCCCGTCCGGCGGCGGGCGCCGCGGGGAAAGGCCGTTGGGGGGAGAACGCAGAACGCCCCTGCCCGGCAGCTTGCCGGGCAGGGGCGTGAGGCATCCCCGAGTGTGTCGTTGCTTCGGATCGAACGTTACACAACCGACCGCGTCGTGTCAATCCATGCGCCACAATGAGCACGCGGTGAGCGGGCGAGTGGCGGCCCAGGCGTTTGCTTCATGGCCAATCCCTCGCGCACCGCCATCCACTCCGCCACCGCACCCTGTTGAAACGAGAGCAGTCGGGGACGTTCAGCAGTGCCGCCGGTCAGTGCCCGGAGCCCAGCGTCTGCCCCCCGAGCGCCGATGTTGTTCCTGAATCAGCGGCCACCGTCGAAGCAGAGGCGGTGGTCGTTGTGCTTCCCCCGTCGTCACGGTGCCCCGACCCAAGCGTCTGCCCGGTGTCGAACCGGGGCGCGGCCGCGCGGGGTGCGTAACCGGCAACGGGTGACGACGAGCATCCGGCGAGGGCCGCAAGCGAAGCAGAGAAGAGCAGAAAACTCAGTTCGAGCACGGTTCCCTATCCCGGAATCAGGTGGAGAAAGGCCGAGAGAGCGGAGCAATGTGAAAATGGCGTACCTCAACAACACGAACAATGGCTGCTCTTCAGCCACTGCCGACGCCTCACACCTTGTTCACTAGCGTCCGCGGTAGATACACCGTAAACTGTCCGTTATTGTCCCGTGACCAAACAAGGGTGTTCATCATGGGTCTGACACCACTGCCACCGTACCCGCGCAGGCGCGAATCGGACATGCTCGCCGAGGCGGCACCTGAGATCGCGTGCGTTCTCTGGCAGTTCGTCCGCCACGTTCGTGACTGGGCAGCAGCTACGCCCGCACAGCGCCGGGAACTCTTTGCAAGCGAGTCGAAAGGCTGGGTTGAAGACAAGTGGCGCGAGGCGAGTCGTACCGCAACCGAAATCGTCCACGCGCTGGGAAATCTGGAGTCGCTCACTCGCGAAGCCCGGGATGTGGACGCGATTGCGTCCGCGGCGGAGAAAGTCGCGCGATGGGCTGAATCACGTGGATATCAGGAAACCAGCATCCAGATGGCCGAGGCGTCCGCGCTCCTCGGCCGAACCGAACCGCGCCTGGCGAACCTGGCCGGCCGGCTGACACGAAAGGCGGGCGACTTCGCTCGCGCGGAGATCTGGTTCGAGCGCGCGATCGGACTGGCTCGTGCGAGATCCGATCGCGTGGAGTACACGCGCGGCCACCTGGGGGCCGGGATCCTCGCGATGAACCTGGGGAGGGAAACCCGTGCACGGCGGCATTTCGATACCGCCTCCAGCGTTGCCATGCGTGAAGGCCACGAATGGCTGGCCGCCGAGGCTCAGCACGACCTGTTTCAGTTCGTGACGATGCGCGCGAGTTTCGTAGCCGCCGAGCTGCACGCCAGACGCGCCCTTCGCTGGTACCCGAAGCATCATCCGCGATTCCCGTTCTTCGCGGCTGACGTGGCCTTCCTGATGGTGGCCCAGCGTCACTTCGCACCGGCAGTCACATTGCTCCGCATCTTTGTGCGGGTGATCAAGCCGCCGCAAAATCTGCTTGGCTACAGCCTGTTCGTTCGTGCGCTCGCCGGGGCCGGGCGCACCAGGGAGTTCCAGCAGCGGCGCGGCACCCTGCACAAACTGCTGTCGAAGAAGAACGAGTACGATGCAGCCGCGCGCTGGAACCTGGCGCACGCTGAACGTGAGGCGGGCGATGCCCACGCGGCGCTGGTCCAGGCCCGAATCTCGGCTACACTCGCCCGGGCTCGATGCGATCGGGAGACGGAGACGCTTGCCCAACAGCTCATCTACGAGATCGAGAACACCCCACAGCCCGCCCCGCCCGACGAGACACGAGGCGACCACCGATGGGGTCCACTGGCCAAGGAACTGGCCGCGCGCCTTGAAGAATGGTCTCCCACGCGGCGCGGGCGCACTCCGGTGCTCCGAAAATCAGAATGGGCCGCATGAGAAAAGGCGATCCAGCCCCACTAATTGCCCGATCCGTACATCACGCCGCTCTCCGTTGCCGCCGCTTCCATCCCGGGGGCGGCGTTTTGATTGGTTGACGTACTGTCCGCGCGGTTCCCCGACCCGTACATGACGCCCCCGTCAAAGCGCGGCCGTTCCGATCCCGTGCGATTCGAAGCCTCGGTGGGGACTTGCGTTGCGCAGGCGATGGTGAAGGCGGTGAGCACGACCGCGCCGAAATTCCAGACTCTCATCGGGTCATCCTTTCCTCTGCCGGAATCGCGAGCGCCAAGAGAGCGCCAGCACAGGATAACGAGAGTCACACCCTTTCCGCCAGCATCATCGGGGAATTCCGGACCGACAAATCAAACGGGGAATTTCGTCCCGCCGTATTGCACGGGGTTTTCGCGCCGGAAAACCCCGTAATCCATGGCGCATCCCGGTTGGGCAGTCATGAAGAACGTGTCATAGTGTCCTCGCACGCCTCATCAATCCGGCGTCGAGTCCTGAGACGTTCATTGCCTGAGTCAGCTCGAACCGGAGGCGTGTCGCCGCGGTGCCTGGCGCACGTATAACACAGGGTGGAGGAATGTCTCCCTACCACACGCGGACATGCGACGGCGGTCGGAGCCGCCCGTCGTTTCCGGGGTGATCGTGAATGCCGATTCACTTCCTGGGCCCGGCCCCGCTGAGCCGGGTGCCGGCGAGGACATGGGCTTCGCAGAGGCGGACGCCGAGTTCGAGCGCCTGCTCCCCGGCCTCCCGGAGCGCATCCGCAGACGCTTCGTGCGCGAGTTTGCCGCGAGGATCGTGGCGGGCCGCTACGCTGGGGCGGGGGTCGCGCCGCCACGCTGGGTTCGCGAGGCCACCCAGCCGTCGCGGGAGGAGCTCATGACCATTTCGGCCGACCTGCACGCACTGCGGAACTCCGATCCCGATCAGTACACCGGGCTCGTTCTGCAACTGCGGGACGCCGCAACCCGGTACGTGGCGTCCACCAGCCTTCGGCAAGCCGCGCGCGAGATCGGGATGAGTCCCACCGGCCTGCAGAAGTTCCTCGATGGGGCGGAGCCGTACGTGAAAACCGTGCGGAAGCTGTCTCTCTGGCGTGAGCGAACCCAGCCGCCCGCCGGGTGAGCGGACGCTGTCGAGCCACGGAGGCGGGCGCGGACATCCCGCGCCCGCCTCCGGCTGGGGGCCCTCCGTCAATCCGTCCCCCACACCGACTCCACCGCGCCGCGGCGGATCATGGTGCCGTCGAACTTCGTGAACTGAAAGAAGGCGTCGTCCTCGTTCAGCGTCAGGCTGATC
This sequence comes from Longimicrobium sp., assembly GCA_035691085.1. GTDB lineage: Bacteria > Gemmatimonadota > Gemmatimonadetes > Longimicrobiales > Longimicrobiaceae > Longimicrobium. Next base: position 13,042 of record DASSJS010000408.1, on the reverse strand, counting down.
TCCTGCAGCAGGCCGATGGCGATTTCCTCGCCCAGCAGCAGCGAGAAGGTGTAGTCGCTCCTCCAGTGCACCCCCGCCGCGTTGCGGAAGATGGCGATGTTGCCGGCCAGCTTGTTCAGCTCGCCCCCCACCGTCATCTGCGCCGCGTCGGCCCCCGTGTAGGCCACCAGCGACAGCCCGTCGGCCGCCGCCTGCACTGGGTTCTCGATGGCCTTGCTCTCGTCGAAGAACGCCTTCAGGATCGTCGCGCACGCTCCGCTGCCGGTGGCGTGCCCCGCGCCGTAGCTCGGGTGGGTGGGCGCGCCCTCGGGGTACGCCTGCGGAAGCAGGTACGAGTACGGGACCTTCTCGCCGGTGTTGCCGAAGTACCCGGACAGGCCGCCGCTGCCGAGCGACGTGGTGATGCTGGTGTGCAGCCCGTACGGCCGCGGCAGACTGCACGGACGTTCTACCACTGGCGACAAATCGTCCGATGCTAATCACGTGAAAACCTCCGATTAACCGGGCGCTCACCAAACACCGCCTGCACCGCATCGACCTGTCCGTTTGTGGCAAGTTTCCGGGGCAGGTCAGCCACGCTGAACAGGGGCTCATCACCCGCCATCCTCACCGGCATCAACCCTCCGTCACGGAACAGCCGCCGGAGATGTCCGCGCGTGAACCCGGTGAGTTGAGCCGCCCCGGCAAGATCGACAACGGCGGCGGCCTCATCGCTGGCGGACTGCTCCACCTCGGCGGCCAGCCGCTCCAGCATCCGCGCGCGGCCGGTGGACCCGTAGCGGCGGAATACCTGGGCGTCCGCTCTCCAGCGGGCGGCGAGTTCCGCGCGGCTTGTGGCAAGGTCGGGGGACAGACATGGGGGAACCCGTCCGTAGTTACCCCGAGACCCCACCACGGAGACGGTGGAAACGAAAAACGGGCGGTGGGGCGCCAGCGCCCCACCGCCCGTTTCACCTGTCGCTGCGCCCGGTCTGCCGCACGCTTATATGGGCTGGCGGTGAACATCGGAAAGGCGTATTCTGTCGGGTAGTGAATCCGGTTATTTGTGGAAGTGCAGCGACCACACGGAGATGGGCGACCCAAGAACAATACCGCCACCGCCTCGCGCGCGGGGGAGCGCACTCAAGATGCTCGCTGACCTCGGACCTGCCAGCGAGATGCCGGCACCCGGAAGGCTGCCGAGTATAGCCGGCTTGGTGCTCTTGCTAGACCTTCGCCGGGTCCGTGACTGGGCTGAATCAGCACCGGAGGAGCGGCCGTTGTTATTCCGGCCCACGAGTATGGAAGCGATCCGCACGAGGCATGAAGCCGTGCTGGAGGTGCCACAGCTCGCGCAGTCACTCGCTATGTTCGAGAGGTTGAGGAACCGTCCGTCGGAGTGTACCGCGAAAGAACTTGCTGACGCTTCGGCAGCCGTTGCCGATTGGGCCGTTGAGCACGACTACACTGAAACCGCGATTGAGTGGGCGGAGGTCGCAGCCACACTACTCCCGAACAATGCAAAACTCGCGAACTCGGCCGGTCGGCTGACACGGGAGGCGAACGACTTCTTCCGCGCGGAACTTTGGTTCCGAAGGGGGATTGGCCTAGCTCGGAAACAGGACGACGTAGTTGAACAGTTTTGGGGTCACGCGGGTTATGGGAAGGTGTGCAAGGAAGTCGGCCGAACGAAGGACGCCCGCCGTCATTTGAACCGTGCTGCGCGCTTCGCGCGCAAAGAAGGTCCACCGTCCTTAGCGGCGGTCTTGGAGCACGAACTCTGCGCCTTCTTAATGGTGCGCGGCCGGATCGCCGAGGCGACTCGCCGCGCCAAGCGAGCGTTGAACCTGTACCCGATAACGGCGCCCACACTACCGGCCTTTGGGGCTGATGTTGCGCTCCTGCTGGTTCTGGCAGGCCGGTATAATGTTGCCGCTCGCGTAGCGCGTGCTGCCCTGCGCAACCTCGGCCAAGCGTCCGTGCGCGCCGCTATAACCGCGCTTGCATCGCGCGCGTTCGCGGGTGCTGGTGAGCCAGAGGAGGCAGCGGTCCACCGGACTCGTTCGCTCAAGTTGCTATCCAAACATCCGCAGCTAGCAGTGCTGACGCACTGGCACCTAGCCGAAGGACTTCGGCTTATGAAGAGGTGGGACGCCGCCCTGGCGGAGGCGCAGAATGCGTTGAAGATGGCCGAGGCGAAGAATGACCGCGAGCTGGTCCGTCTGAATCGGTTGTTGCTTCGTGCTATAGACGAACGCCGAGGCGCAGAGCCGCGCGGATTGAACGCCGCTGACAGAGCCTTCGTGCGTGAGCTTTTGGAGAAGCTGAGCCGGTGGGCCGTGGCGACCCCACGGCGCCGACGTGATGCCGGGCCGTGGGGCTTGGACCGCGCTGCGTAACTCAAGCGCCTCCACCGAGCGTCGCCCCACCGCGACCCACGGCCGTCGATCCCGAATCGGCGGCCGTCGTCGTTTGTGTGCCGGTCCCCCCGGTCCGGGCACCCCCGCCCAGCGTTGCACCACCACCATCCAAGCGTGGCGCGCTCGGAGTTGACGCCGTGGGGCTGCCGTCGCCACTGCACGCGGCCGCCATGCAAGTGATAGTGAGTGCGGCAAGTGCTGCGGTACGGCGGATAATGCTGTGCATAGCTGTAACACCCTTGAATAAGAATGGCTTCGGGCGTCAGGAGGACGCGTCCGAACGATAGGTGCACCATACCGTATCCGCCAGTCAGAGGGGGTGCAGGGTGGCGAGCTGAAACCCCCTCTGAGAGGCGGATAATGTACTCCGCTTTTTACCCGTTCACAGGGGGTTGAATTACGACCCCTTCGACCCCCTTTGATCGGCGGATCGAGGTTTGGTGCGGGCTCCGCGTCCTGCGCAGATTATGACCGTTCACGATGTGCAAGGCGGCCCGGTGCGAGGGCGGGGATACCTTCAAACAGCCGTCTTGCGCATCGTGGACACCGGGTGAGTGGGAGAGGCGTTCGGTGCTGGGGGCTCGGGCAACTACGTCCCCTTCCCGAAACTGGGGTCTGTTCACACAAGGGCCGGGCGTCTCTCTCCCTCTTCCCGGATTTCACGTGAAATCCATGGGCTCCTCTCCACGGCTCCGTTGAAGGCGCCGCATCAACTGACTGTGGCGGTATCGACTGCTTCGCCGTGCGTTGTCGAAGTCCGACGACGGCGGCGAAACCGTTCTGGTGATCCGCACAGATTGGGAACCCTCCGGATGCTGAGTTCGCGTCGATCATTGAGCGCAGGAAAGCCACGGCGAAATGACCATGATTCCGATGTCGAGCCTGACCCCGTCGCGTGGCTGTGGCGGCAACGAGAGCAGTTTCCCGACGGCTACTACGGATCAGGGGGGTGAGCGGACGTCTCACCACCCTGAGGCGGGATTCTCCATGCTGGTGCTCCCGGCCGTGTACAGGATCCTGCTGGTGACGATTGCCGCGCAGGAACCGGAGGCCCTGAAGCGGGTGGCGGACACGGTAGAAGTGGACCCGGATCTACCCCGCCAGCCGCCCGAGCTTGGAAAACACTGCGCGGACCTCGCGCGCGCCTGGCTTCGGTTCGGTGCTGGCCTGCTGCCGCCCCGCGTGCATTCCGGACAGGCGAACAGATGACCCAGGAAACGCAATTCCGCAGCGAGCCCGAAGATGCGTCGGTCGAAACGCTCTGGCGGGAACGGCGCAGCGACCCCGAGAGGTTCAACGCCCGGCTCGAGGAATACCGGCGCGCGCTGAGCGTTTACCTCGACGAGACGGGCACACGGCGGGAGGCGAGCCGGAAGATCGGCGTGACGATAGCGACCATTGACGCGTTCACCACCGCAACCGGGAGCCCGCAAATGCGGACGATCCGAAAGTTCCGCGCGTGGTACGTACGGGAAGGCCAGTACTGTCTCAGCCCGGCGGAAGAATGAGCAACGATTCGGACGTGGACGCCGCGATAACCGCGGCGGAAGGCGAGATGTTCGGCGACGTGCTGGGCGAACTGTACCTGGGCGTTCTAGCAAGCCGCCCGGCCGAAGCGTGGTTCCCCGAGGCTGCATGGGAGCTAAGCCGGGGCTCCGCGCGCGTGATCCTCAATGCACTGACCGTGGCTCACGCTGCGGGCATGCGTCAGGCCCCCCGTGCAGCTGCTCTGGCCGAAGCGATAGACGCGCTCATCGTGCCGGATCGCCCATCCGCGCATCCGCATGATTTTCCTTACGAGCTGGGCGTGATGGTCGTGTCGCGTGACACACTCAGGGCCGTTTGCGCGCGCGTTGACGCCCGGATCTTCGTGTCCGCCGATGAGGTGGTTGAAAGCGCGCTGCACGCGCTCGCGTGGGCGGAAGAAGATGAGGTAGGCAAGTTCCAACTCCTGAAATACGCTGCATCGCGGATAACCGATCCGGAGCTACTCCCTGTGCCCGAGATATTCCGGGAGTTGAACGCGTGCGGGGATGGCAACACCGGAATGGAGTTGGACGACGCGCGCGCCGTTGCGGCGCGCCTCATGCCCGGCCTGCCGCCGTATCTCCGCGTGCGCCATCTCGCGCAGCTCGCGGAGGAGTTCGTTGGCTTCTACGAGCGGGCCGGTACTGACCCGCCGCCATGGGTTCGCACAATCCAGCTCGGTAGCCGCGTTACGGCGCACGCAAACAAACCCTGACGTAGGCCGTTGACGGTGGCCTCGGTCTGATGCTCCCACCGAAACAGAAACGGGAAACCAGCCGCCCGCCGGGTGAGTGACGCTTCGAGCACAGGTAGGCGGGCGCGGACATTCCGCGCCCGCCTCCGGCCGGTGGCCCTCCCTCAGTCCGTGCCCCACACCGACTCCACCACGCCGCGGCGGATGCGGATCATGGTGCCGTCGAACTTGGTGAGCTGGAAGAAGGCGTCGTCCTCGTTCAGCGTCAGGCTGATCTCCTGCAGCAGGCCGATGGCGATCTCCTCGCCCAGCAGGAGCGAGAAGGTGTAGTCGCTGCGCCAGTGCACGCCGGCCGCGTTGCGGAAGATGGCGATGTTGCCGGCCAGCTTGTTCAGCTCGCCCCCCACCGTCATCTGCGCCGCGTCGGCCCCCGTGTACGCGACCAGCGACAGGCCGTCGGCCGCCGCCTGCACCGGGTTCTCGATCGCCTTGCTCTCGTCGAAGAACGCCTTGAGGATGGTGGCGCAGGCGCCGCTGCCGGTGGCGTGCCCCGCGCCGTAGCTCGGGTGGGTGGGCGCGCCCTCGGGGTACGCCTGCGGGAGCAGGTACGAATACGGGAACTTCTCGCCGGTGTTGCCGAAGTACCCGGACAGGCCGCCGCTGCCGAGCGACGTGGTGATGCTGGTGTGCAGCCCGTAGCTGCGCGCGCCGGTGATCTGGTTCTGCACGCGCCCGCCGTACTCCTCGGGGCGGAGCCGCCGGTGCACGAACCACTTCTGGTACCACACCGTGCGGATCGCCCGCCCCACCACCTCGTCCAGCACCTCCAGCAGCTGGATGGGGCCCAGCGTGCCGAAGCCCACCTGCGTCCTGCTGTCGTCGGCGGTGCCCGGCGGGTCGTAGAAGTTCCCCGCGTTGTACGGGAACTCCAGGTCGATCCCCGGCCGCCCGGTCACGCCCGCCTGGAAGGTGAGCTGGTTCCCTGTGGGCTCCGTCATCAGGATCCACGCGGCGTTGTAATAGGCGTTGACCACCTGGTCGAAGTGCACGTAGGTGGCGCCATCGCGCAGCGTGTGGATGAAGCGGTAGGTCGTCTCGAACTGGTCCTGCCCGCGCAGGTCGGCGCCGTTCTGAACGGAAAGCCAGGTGGTGGGCAGGGTCAGGTAGTCCACCAGCGGCGCGGCGGGGAGGATCTGCTGCGGGATGCGCTGCGCGCCGTAGGCGATGAACCCCTCGTTGGCGTCGCGCCCGGTGCCGTCGGGCTTGCGCGGGTCGTTGTTCCCCTTCAGCAGGAACTGGCTCACGTACGGCCCCACCTGCTCGCCGGGGTAGATCCCGCGGAAGGCGTTCTGCGTGGTGACGGGCGTGGTGCCGCCGAACTGCGGGAACTCGTTGTTCAGCGAGGTGACCGCCTGGCCGATGATGGTGCTGCTGCCATAGTTGATGAACGGCACGTCGCGTGCGACCGCCATCCAGTACAGCTCGCCCGCCTCGTGCGCGGCGACCACGCTGTCGAAGCGCGGCGCCGGCGGCATGGTGGGCTCCTGCGTGTCGGGGCCCTCCAGCTGGAACGCCAGGCCGCCCTGCGGGTTGGTGAGCTTCTTGGCGCCACCGAGGACGATCTCCTCGAAGTCGTTGGGCTCGCGGCTCTCCAGCGCGCGCAGCAGGATCGCGTAGGTCGCCGGGTCGGGGTCGCCCAGCGAATCGTGCTTCAGCCCCTTGGAGAAGTTCCCCGCGAACGGCGTGGTGAGGTAGCTCACCTCGTCGTTGTTGTTCAGGTGCTCGTGGTGGGGCCGCGCCGCGTCGAGCGCCGCTGCCTTCTCGCGCGTGCCCAGCGCCGACAGCCGCCGCTCCTCCACCACGCGCGGCGGGTCGGCCGCGGAAAGGTTGAACGAGTCGAAGATCGCCACCCCGGGCGACGGGACCGTGTCCCAGATCCCGGCGCCGAACTCGAGCCCCACGCTGGTGAGGGTGAACGGGTTCGCCATGCTGATCGCCGTGTGCCAGCGCTCGCCGCTCGCCGAGGTCTCGTAGAAGAGCCGGCCCCCGCTCTCGCGGATGCGCAGCCAGACGTGCGCGGCGGGGTCGAACGGCACCTGGAAGAGGATGGTGTCGGTCCCCGCGACCTTCTGGGTGCAGTACAGGAGGGTATCGGCCACCCCCATGTAGACGCTGTTCGATGCGTCCTTCACCACGGTGAGGAAGGTGTCGGTCCCCACCGCCTGCCGCAGCGGGCGCACCATGCGCACCTTCACCTCCGAGCCCGTCAGGTCGTACGCCGCCTGCGAGGTGTAGCCCCCGTAGTCGTTCGCCACCTTCGGCTGCACCTGCAGCGTGCCGCTCTGCTCGCTCAGCAGGGTGCTTCCGTACGACGACCAATTGGCCGTGTCCCTTACGCCGTCGCGAAAGTCGTCGGTCAGCGTGTGTGCCTTCGCCATGGTTCCCGCTCCTTCAAGGGTTTGTCTTCATTCACTCGCCGCGCGAAAGGCCGCGCCGCGAGCCACACCGTGCCGGGGCCCGCCGGGGCGGGCCCCGCGGAGAGCCCGCCCGGCGAGCTCTCATCCGGCGCTCTGCCGGCGTGGGCCTGGCATGGCCCGTCTCGACCCCTCCGCCGTCACCCGGCACGCGAACGCCCCCGCCCGTCGCTATGACGGGCGGGGGCGTCGCGGCCCCGGCATCTTCATCGTTCCTGATCTCTCGGACTTCCGACCCTCTTCACGTCGGGGCCGTCGACCCTGTCCCGGTCATGATCCTGCCGCCGGTCCGGTCGTCGGGCTCCACGGAGGTGCGGACCGGGCGCGGGAGATCAGAAGGAGACCGCCACCACCTTGCCGTCGAAGATGCGGATCTTCTGGCCGTCCAGCCGGGTGAGCTGGAAGTAGGCGTCGTCCTCGTTGAAGCCGAGCGACATCTCCTGCAGCAGCGCGATGGCCACCGCCTCGCCCAGCGGGAGCGACTCGGTGTAGTCGCTGCGCCAATGCACCCCCGCGGCGTTGCGGAAGAGGGCGATGTTGCCGGCCAGCTTGTTCAGCTCGCCGCCCACGGTCATCAGGTTCTTGTCGGCGCCGTTGTAGGCCACCAGCGTGGAGCCGCCCGACGCAGACTGCAGCGGATTCTCGATCGGCGCGCTCTCGTCGAAGAACGCCTTGAGGATGGTGATGCACGCACCGCTGATGGTGGCGTGCCCCGCGCCGTAGGCCGGGTGCAGGGGCGCCCCCTCGGGGTACGCCTGCGGAAGGAAGTAGGTGGCGAACGCCTTCCCCGCCCCGTAGTAGGCCGACAGCCCGCCGGTGGAGAGCGAAGTGCGCAGCGACACGTCGATGGCGGAGCCGTAGCTGCGCCGGCCGCTCAGGTGGTTGTCCACGCGCCCGCCGTACTCCTCGGGGCGCAGCCGCCGGTGCACCCCCCACTTCTGCCACCACACCGCCCGCCCGGCACGCCCGATCACCTCGGCCAGCACCTGCAGCAGGTGGATGGGGCCGAAGGTGGCGAACCCCACCTGCGTCTTCGAATCCATCGCCGTGCCCGGCGGGTCGTAGGGGTTCCCGGCGTTCCTGGGGAACTCGGCATCCGCCTGCGGCCGGCCGGTGGCCCCCGCCGCGGTGGACTGGTTCCCCGCCGGCTCCGACATCAGGTACCACGCCGCGTCGTAGAAGGCGTTCAGCACCTGGTCGAAGTGCACGAAGGTGGCGCCGGCGCGCAGGGTGTAGATGAACCTGCGGTTGTTCTCGAACTGGTCGAGCCCGCGCTTGTCGGACCCGTTCTGCACGTCGAGCCAGGTGGCGAGGTCGGTCAGGTAGTCCACCCCGGGCTTCCCCGAGATGATGCGCTGGTCGATCCCCTTGGCGCCGTACGAGACGAAACCGTCGGTGGCGTCGAGCCCGGCCAGCGCCGGCTTGCGCGTGTCCACGCTCCCCTTCACCAGGAACTGGCTCACGTACGGCCCCACCTGCTCGCCGGGGTAGATGCCGCGGAACACGTTCCCCGTGGTCACCGGCGTGGTGCCGCCGAACTGCGCCAGCTCGCCGTTCAGGCTCGCCACCGCGGCGGCGATCACCGGGTCGGTGCCGTAGTTGACGAACGCGACGTCACGCGCGGCCGCCATCCAGTACAGCTCCCCCGCCTCGTGCGCCGCCTGCGGGCTGTCGAAGCGCGGCGCCGGAGGCAGGGTGAAGCGCTGCGCGTCGGGCCCCTCCACGTCGAAGGCGAGCCCGCTCTGCGGGTTGGTGAGCTTCTGCCGCGCGGCCTCGGCCGGCAGGGTGCCCAGGATGATCTCCTCGAAGTCGTGCGGGTCGCGGCTTTCCAGCGCGCGCAGCAGCGACGCGTACGAGAGCGGGTCGGGGTCGCCCACGCCGTCGTGCTTCAGCCCCTTGGAGAAGTTCCCCAGCAGCCCCTTGGTGGGGTAGTTCACCTCGTCGTTGTTGTTGACGTGCACCCCCTGCGGCGCGCGGAACTCCAGGCGGGCCGCGTCCACGCGCACGCCGCGCGCGCCGTTGCGGCGCTCTTCCACCCGCCGGGCGAGCGAGGTGTTCAGCGCGTTGAAGTTGTCGAACACCGCCACCCCGGGCGACGCCACCGCCGTCGTGGTCTGCGTGCCGAACTGGAAGGTCACCGCGGTGGGGGTGAACGGGTTGGCGGCGAACACCAGGTTGCGCCAGCGGTGCCCGTCGGGCGACACCTGCCAGTAGGTGGTGCCGTCCTGCTCGGCCAGGCGCCACCAGCGGTGGGCCACCGGGTCGTACTCGGCGTGCGCCAGCTCGGTGGCGTTCTGCGTGGCCGACAGCACCGTGCCCGTGAGCTTGAGGGCGATCTCGCTGGCTCCGCTCGCCGCCTTCAGCCAGGTGAGCGTTCCCGGCACCGCGCGCGGCGCCTGCACCACCTCCAGGTGCGCGAACGAGTCGGTCAGGTCGTACGCCGTGGTCGAGGTGTAGCGCCCGTAGCTCCCCGCGGTGCCGCTCGCGGGGCGGATCTCCACCCGCCCGTTCACCTCCTGCACGTGGTCGGCAACCACGCCGGGCGTGGTTGACGGGGCCCACTCGCTCCCCGTGACGTCGTCGTTGAAGGTGTCGATCAGTGTCTCGGCCTTGGCCATGGTGCCTCCCCGGGTTGGGCCTCCGCGCGCGGGCGGGACCCGTGTGGTTCCTCCGGCCGCCGGCATTCGCGCGCCGGCCGGGTCTCGCCCGCCGTCACCGCCCGCCCCGGAAACGCGAAAAGGCCCCCGCCCGGCGCTCTGCCGGACGGGGGCCTCACGGTCCCGGGTCTCGATCGGTCTACCGCACCGCTTCAGCTCGGCTGGCGGCGGGGGTGGCTGTCTCCCGAACGCGAACGCTCCCGGTCCGGCGCTGTGCCGGGCGGGAGCGTGGTTGCTCTGGGTATGCGGGCCTTCGTACGTCGAACCTAACCCAACCCCCCGCGTGAGTCAATCCTTATCCGACTTTTATCGATCCTCATAGAAACCGAACCGGGTTTCTCGCCCGCGTCACGAGACGGCGGTGGCGGCGGGAGTTCCGCCGGTGGCGCATGCGGTGCGGCGGCCCGGCGCCGGGCTCCCGTGCCGCGGCCGCCTGACGGGTGGTGCGAGGCGCACCGGAACGCCACCGCGGGAGCAGTTTGGCGGGTTTGGCGAGATGTGCGTCCGCACAAAAACGCCGGATCGGATCTATGGAATTCCAAAAAACAGGGGCACGGATGCCCCACCCGTAGACGGCGGAAACACAGGCATGGCGGGCGCCGGGGCCGCAAGTTGATGCCGCGCTTGCGGATCGAAATCCGGCCTTGCCCCCCTTCACGAGTGACGCCACCTTTCCGTGGACGGGAACGGGGCGAAGGGCACCCCCGCCGCGCTCCCGGCGCATCGGAAACAATGCGGCGGATCAGATGCCGAGTGGCGCGGCCGGACGGGCTCCGGGCCGTGCCGGCTCCATGCTCCCCCGGTTTGCTCCCTTCCCGCACGGCCCCCCAAGGCCGTCCTGATCGCGACACCGGAGCGTCCATCTCCCGCATCACGCCCCGTGCTGACGGACGGCGCGGCCCGGGCCACGCTCCCGCTTCAATCACCCCAGAAAGGAACGCACCATGGCCGAGGAAATCCTGCCAGGCACCTACATCACCGTTCGTGACGAGGGGCTGATCACGGCGGGACGCATCGCCACCGGCTACATCGGGATGGTGGGCACCGCCGAGCGCGGCCCCGTGGAGCAGGTGGTCACGCTGGGCTCGTTCCTGGAGGCGCGCAACGTGTTCGGCGACGCCGACCCGTGGAAGGGCGGCAAGAGCGGCGAGCTCACCCTGATCCGCGCGCTGGAGCTGGCCTTCAACAACGGCGCCAGCACCGTCTACGCCGTGCGCGCCGCCGCCAGGACCGGCACCAGGCCGGTGGCCGCCGCCGCGCTGCAGCTGAAGAAGGGGAGCACCGTCGTGCTGACGCTCTCCGCGAAGTCGCAGGGAACGTGGGGGAACCGGGTGCAGGTGCGCCTGGCCGCCCCCGAGGGCGACACCTCGGGGGTCAAGGTGCTGGAGGTGACGCTCGACACCCAGCGCGAAACGCACAGCGGCGCCACCGCCGGCGCGCTGGCCGACGCCGTCAACCGTGACTCGGCCCTCCTTTCCGCCCGCGCCGAACGCGCCAGCGACGTGCCCGACGACGTGGCCGCCACCGCGCTGATCAACGGCGCCAACGGCGAGGGCACCGCCTCGGCCGACTACCAGCGCGCGCTGGAGGCGCTGGAGAACGAGATCGTGAACATCGTGGTGCTGGCCGGGCAGGACGCGGCCACCGGCGGCGAAACGCTCACCGGGCACCTGAACCGGACCAAGGAGATGCGCCGCGAGCGCATCGGCGTGATCGGGAGCAACGGCACCGACGACGCCGACAAGATCGCCGCGCACACCCTGAACAGCGACCGGCTGGTGTACGTGGCCCCGGGGATCCGCACGCGGGTGAGCGACCCCGACACCCACCGCGACGTGGAGGTGAGCCTTCCCGGCGCCTACACCGCCGCGGCCGTGGCGGGGCTCATCTCGAGCCTCCCGGTGCAGGCCTCGCCCACCAACAAGCCGCTCACGGTGGGGGGGCTCTCCACCGCCTTCAACCAGCCGCGGCTGGAGAAGCTGGTGCAGAACCGCGTGCTGGCCGTGGAGAAGCGCGAGGGGTTCCGCATCGTGAAGGGGATCACCACCAGCACCAACCCCGCCTGGCACCAGGTCACCACCCGCCGCATCGTCGACTTCGCCATGTACGGCGTGCGCAGCGCCTGCAACCCGTACATCGGCAAGCTGAACAACGAGCGGGTGCGCGGCGCCATGAAGGCCACCATCGACGGCTTCCTCACGCGGATGGTGCAGGACGAGGCGCTCACCGGCTACCAGCTGGAGGTCAGCGCCACGCGCGCGCAGGAGATCGCGGGGATGTGCATCGTGAACATGACGCTGCAGCCCACCTTCAGCATCGACTTCATCCGCGTGACCATGTACCTGGGCTGAGGCTGGCTCCCAATCTCCCCTGACGAACAAAACCTGACCGGGACATCCGACTTATGCCGAACACGAACGTCTTTCGCGGCTCCGACGCCACCCTGGTGCTGGCGGTGGACGACAAGGAGACCGCAGAGGGCATGCAGGCCGACGCCCTGATCGGCGAATACGAGCTGTCGAGCGTGGTGGGGCGCCTGCAGCAGGTGCGCGTGCAGGTGCAGAACGAGCTGAAGCCCTACCACGAGCTGGGCCGCCGCTTCGCCACCGAGCTGCGCCCGGGGAACGTGAACGTGACCGGCTTCGCCGAGCGCGCGCACGTGAACGGCGCGCTGCTGCGGCTGCTGCTGGGCGAGGGCGCCACCAGCCCCCCGCCCACCGGCGCCATCGTGCAGCCCTCGTTCAACATGGTGATCACCCTGGCCGACCCGGGAGCGCCGCAGGGCGGCACCAAGGTGGTGCTGTTCGGCGTGAAGTTCGACTCGTGGAGCTTCTCGCTCCCCGAAGACGACTTCGTGATGGAAGCCGTGACCTTCCGGGCGCTGCGCGTGGCGACGGAAGAGCCTACGGGGTGAGGGAACAGGGAATAGGGAACAGGGAACAGCCTTCTTTCTCCTGACGTGGGTCGCATGCCTGCCGAGTTGCAAGCGCTTTCGCCCGAAGACCTGCTCGCCGGCGCCACCGCCACCTTCGAGGTGGAGGTGCCGCCCGAGGTGCTGCACCCCGGCGGCGCGCCGGCCGGCTTCGGCGCGGCCGGCGGGGGCACGGTGCAGCTCCGCCCGCTCAGCATCGGCACCTTTCAGCTGATCCTGAAGGCGGCGAAGAACGATCCCGGGCTGATCCCCCTGCTGATGCTGAAGGAGGCGCTGGTGGCGCCCCGGCTGTCGCTGGAGCAGGTCCGGCAGCTCCACCTGGGGCTGGTGAGCTTCCTGGTGGCCCACGTGCGCGAGGT
>DASSJS010000407.1:0-46000 GCA_035691085.1 Longimicrobium sp. | reverse complement strand
GCGAGCGCCGCGGCGGCGGCGCGCCCGACCGCCGCCAGCGCGAGACGCGCGACCCCACCCCCCCCGGCCGCCGCGCCGACGACGTGGCGGCGATGGCGCGGGCGGTCACCGAGCGGAACCTTCCCGAGCGCATCCTGCTGCTGCTGATGTTCCGCGACGAGGCGTGGGTGGAGCGCGCGGCCTCGGAGATCTCGCCGGCCGACTTCCGCGACCCGCGCTACGCCGCGATGTTCGCCGGGCTGGTGGAGGCCGAGGGGCGGCGCGACCCCGAGGGCGAGTGGCTGCAGGTGTTCCCCCCCGAGGTGCTGCCGCTGGTGGAGGAGCTGCGCGGCGACCCCGAGGCGGCCACCCTGTCGCCCGCCGACCAGTTCTTCATGGGGAGCCTGCAGCTGATCCGCGCGCGCTCGATCCAGGCGCGCCTGATCGAGATCTCGCGCGAGCTCTCCGTGGCCGACGCCGATCACCAGCTCCTCCTCTTCCGCGAGAAGAAGCAGCTTACCGACGAGCTGCGCGGCGCCAGCGGCTACCTGCGCAAGGCCGGCCTCAAGGCGCCCCTGATGACCAGCGAGCGCCCGGTGATGGGGCGGTACGGCACGTAGTCCGAACTGCAACCGCATGAACGCAGAGCAGCGAAGATAGGCAGAGATAAACAGAGAACCGCAAACCGCTGTTGCAGTTCTCTGTCTAACTCTGCTTATCTCCGCTGCTCTGCGTTCATGCCGTTGCGGTTGAGACCCTTACGGCCCGCGCGGCATCATCCGTCTCGCCTCCTCCAGCGCATCCACCAGCACCCGCACGTCGTCCGGCTGCGTCTCGAAGCTGGTGATGCACGCGCGCAGCACCGGGCCGATCCCCGTCAGCCGCGTGGTGCTGATCCACGCGCGGCCGGAGGTAACGACGTGCGCGCAGATCGCCTCCAGCCGCGCGGCATCCGCGGCATCGCCATCTGCCGGCGAGCGATCTGTGAAGCAGACGATGGGGAGCGACGTGTCGTTCACGATCGCCCAGCCCCGTCCACGCAGCTCGTCGCGTAGCAGGGCGCCCATCGCCACCTGGTGGCGCAGCGTGGCGGCGTAGCCCTCCCACCCGGCCACGGCGAGGGTGAGGAACACCTTGAGGCCGATGGCCCGCCGCGACCATTGCAGCGAGCGCACGTAGTAGTCGGGCCGCTCCAGCGATTCCTCGCCCCGCGGCACGTACGCGGTCTCCAGGTGGAAGGCCGCGGGGAGCGCGTCGGGGTGGCGGGTGAGGAAGAGCCCGGCGCCCATCGGCACCGACAGCCATTTGTGCGCGTCGAAGGTGAGCGAGTCGGCGCGCGCGGTGCCGTCCAGCAGCGGCGCCAGCTCGGGGACCAGCGCCGCCGCGCCGCCCCACGCGGCGTCCACGTGATACCAGAGTCCCTCGCGCGCCGCCACGTCGGCCACGGCGTGGAGGGGATCGATGGCGGCGGCGTTGGTCGTCCCCGCGGTGGCGACGGCCAGGAAGGGGGCCAGCCCCGCCGCGCGGTCTTCACGGATCATCCGCTCCAGCGCCGAGACGTCCATCCGCAGCATTGAATCCACCGGCACGCGGCGGACGGCGCGGTCGCCCAGGCCGCAGGCGCGCGCGGCCTTCACGAACGAGTGGTGCGCCTCGGCGCTCACGTAGAGCACGGGGTCGCCGGGGAGCGCGCGGGCGCCGCCCTCGCGGAAGGCGGGGAAGGCGGAAACCAGCGCGCAGATCACCGCCGTGTGGTTGGCCTCGTTGCCGCCGGAGGTGAACGTGCCGTCCAACGTGGCGGGATCGAAGCCGAAGCGCGCGCCCAGCTCGCGCACCAGCCGCCGCTCGATGGCCACGCCCAGCGGCGAGTGGTGCCACGCGCCCACCTGCATGTTGAACCCGGCCGCCAGCGCGTCGGCCGCGATCCCCATGGTGCTGGACGGCGGGTTGAACAGGCCGAAGTAGCGCGGATGCCCGCACTGCATCTGCCAGCGCGCCAGCCCTCTGGCCACCCAGCCGACCGCCTCCTCCGGCGCGAGGGGCGCGGCGAAGTCGATCTCGCCCAGCCGCCGCAGCATCTCGCCCTCGTCACGCCCCGGGCGCACCGGCAGAGCATCGACGCCGGTGAGGTAGCCCTCGATCTCTTCCGCCACGCGCGCCCAGAGCGCGTGGCGGGCCTCGTCATCCAGCCGCAGCGCGCTCGCGGTGGTCATCGTCCGATCCATTCGTCTCGCTCTCGGGGTTCCAGGACGCACGGGCGGTGTGTGCCCGTCCTCCGCATGTCTTCTTCCTCTCGTCCCCCGCGTTCAGGGCGCTGCCGCGGTTCGTCTGGCGTGGCCGCGGCTCGTCCCGTAAATCCAGCGGTTTGAAACAGATACGTGTGGATCACGCCGGGAACGGACGTTGTTCGTGTGCAGCCCGGCACGGGCGCCGGCGCGGTGCCGCTCCACGCCGCTCACACACAGGGATCCGGGAGACCCCATCATGGACAAGCTGAAGCTGTCGATCGAAACGCTGAACGTGGAGACGTTCGCCACGCATCGCGAGATCCCGCTGCAGGGCACGGTGAAGGCGTACGCGTGCGACACCGCCGCGGCGGACTGCACCCTGGGCAATCCGTGCACGTCCGACGGCTACGCCACCATCGACGTGAACCTGTGCAACCAGTCGTTGTGCTCGGGGTGCGACGCCACGATCGGCGCCACCACCTGCGGGCGCACCAACATCTGCTGCGGGTTCTCGGCGAACCGGACGTACGCCTGCTGCCAGAACTCCGCGAACTGCGGCTGAACCGCCGCGGCGGGCGGGGGCGCCCAAACCCTCGCCCGCCGCGATCCTTCCCCCGGGGCCGCCTTCATCCCGCCGCGGCAATCTCTTCCGCCATCACCGCCTCTCCATCGTCGCCGAACGCGTGGGCGGCTTCCCACGCCACCATCGCCTTCTTGCGCTCCATCCCCCAGCGGTAGCCGCCGAACGCGCCCAGCTTGCGGATCACGCGGTGGCAGGGGATCACGTACGCCAGGTTGTTGGCCGCCACCGCGCCGGCCACCGCGCGCACCGCGCCGGGCTTGCCCGCGGCGGCGGCGAGCTGCTCGTAGCTCACCAGCGCGCCGGGCGGCACCCGCAGCAGCGCCTCCCACACGCGCACCTGGTGGTTGGTCCCCTGCACCAGCAGCGGGATCGGCCGGTCATCCCGCTCGCCGGGGGAAAAGATGCGCCGGGCGAGGTCCTCCGTCACGCTCGGGTCCTCGTTCAGGTCGGCGCGCGCCCACCGCTCGCGCAGGCCGTCGATGGCATCGCCCTCGGCGCCGTTGTCCACGAAGGCGAGCGCGCACAGCCCCCGCTCCGTGGCCGCCAGCATCGCCTCGCCGAAGGGCGTCTGGTGGAAGCCGTAGCCGATGCGCACCCCCTCGCCGCGGCGCTTGTACTCGCCGGGGGTGACGGCTTCGAGCGTGACGAACAGGTCGTGCAGCCGGCCGGGGCTGCTGAGGCCGGCGTCGTAGGTGGCGTCGAGCACCGAGCGGCACTCGTCCAGGCGGCGCTTGGCGTGCTCGATGGTCAGGAACTGGAGGAAGCGCTTGGGCGAGATCCCCACCCAGCGGCGGAAGAGGCGCTGGAAGTGGAACTCGCTCAGGTACACGCTCTTCGCCACCTCGTCCAGCGTGGGCTGGCGGCGGTAGTTGGCCTCGATGAACTGGATGGCCTGGGCGATTCGCTCGTAGTCGGAGACGGGCATGGGCGGATCTCCTCGCGCGTTGTCGGTTTGGTCTAACAGGTGCGCCAGTGCGCGAGTGCGTGAGTGCGCTCGATGCTTGCGATCGGGCATCCGGCCGTGCGGCGCGCGGACAAAGTAAACGCACTTCCGCACTCACGCACTCACGCACCTGTTCGCTGTCCCAACGTTACCACTGGACATCCGCCCCGCCCACCCGGATCTTGCCGACTGGCCCAAACCGGAGCACGGAATGCCCGAACCTCGTCAGATCGACACCCTCGAGACGCCCGCCGCGATCGTGGATGTCGATCGCATGCACGCCAACCTGCGCCGCGCCGCCGAGTACACCCGCGCGCACGGGCTGGCGTGGCGCCCGCACGCCAAGACGCACAAGGTCCCCGCGCTGGCCGCCCAGCAGGTGCGCGCCGGCGCCGTGGGCGTGACCGTGGCCACCGCGCGCGAGGCGGAGGTGATGGCGACGGCGGTGGATGACATCCTCCTCGCGTATCCTCCCGTGAATCCGGGGACGCTGGCGCGGGTGATGGCGCTCCCCGAGCACGTGCGGCTCGGCGTGGCGCTCGACTCGCCCGAGGCGCTGCGGGCGCTCGCGGCGGCGGCGCGCGGGCGAGGCCGGCGGGTGGGCGTGCTGGTGGAGTTCGACGCGGGGATGCACCGCGTGGGCGTGCAGACGCCGGACGAGGCGGTCACGCTCGCCACGCTGGCGGCGGAGCTGAACGGGGTGGAGTTCCGCGGGCTGATGTTCTACCCGGGCCACGTGCGCACCCGCATCGACACGCAGGACGCGGCGCTGGGCGAGCTGGCAGACACCGTGGCGCGCTTCGTGGACGCGGCGGCGCGCTGCGGTCTGAAACCGCACGTGGTGAGCGGCGGGTCCACCCCCACCTTCTGGCGCAGCCACGAGGTCGGCGCGGCCACCGAGGTGCGCCCCGGCACCAACATCTTCAACGACCGCACGACGTTCGCGGTCGGCGCCTGCGCGTGGGACCAGATCGCGTACAGCGTCGTCGCCACCGTGGTCAGCACCTCGCGCCCCGGCCAGGTGGTGATCGATGCCGGCGCCAAGGCGCTCGCCCGCGACCCGCTCCCCACCGACGATCCCGGCCTGGGCGCGCTCCTCGATCGCCCCGAGGTCACCGTCCGCTCCGTCAGCGAAGAGCACGGGATCCTCGACCTGTCGCAGACGGACTGGCGGCCGCGCGTGGGCGACCGGGTGCGCGTGGTGCCCAACCACGTCTGCGTGTCGGTGAACCTGCACGAGCGCCTCTACGGCGTCCGCGACGGCGACGTCGTGGAGGAGTGGGAGGTGTCGGGGCGGGGGAGGGCGCCGCTGCACGCAGGTCGATGAACGGCAACGGCGGATGAACACGGAGAGCACGGAGAACCACGGAGGGCACGGAGGAACCGCGCTGACGTTCTCCGTGTCCTCCGTGTCCTCCGTGTTCACGAAAGGGGCGCCCGTCTCGGCCACGGGAGCCTGCGGGTGCCCACGATCCGCGCACCTCGTTAGATTTCCAGCACATCGCCTCCCGCTCATCCGCCGATCTCCCTCATCCGCCCGCACGTGACCGACTACCTGGACCGACAGATCGGGCTGGATGAGATCGCGGACGCGTTCGGGGAGCTGACGTTCTGGGCCAGCCGGTTCGGCGCGCTGATGCTGGACGAGCTGCCGCTCGCGTCCGATGCCACGGTGCTGGACCTGGGGTGCGCGACCGGGTTCCCGCTCTTCGAGCTGGCGCACGTGCTCGGTCCGCGCAGCCGCGTCGTCGGCGCGGACGTGTGGCTCCGTGCGCTGGCTCATGCCGAGCGGCGGCGGGTGATCTACCGGCTGCCGAACGCGGCGCTGGCGGGCGGCGACGGCGCGGCGCTCCCATTCCGTGGCGGCAGCTTCGGGATGGTCGTCTCCAATCTGGGCGTCAACAACTTCGCGGACCCCGATGCGGTGCTGGCCGAGTGCGCCCGCGTCCTGAAGCCCGGCGGCACCTTCGCGCTGACGACGAACGTGGCCGGCCACATGCGCGAGGTCTACGAAGTCCTCCGCTCCGTCGCAGAAGACGCGGGCGATGCCGGGGCGGTGGAGCGGCTGGCGGCGGATGAGGCGCGGCGCGGCACCGATGAATCCGTCAGGGCGCGGGTGGAGAGAGCCGGGCTGCGCGTGCGGCGGATGGTGCGCGACACCTTCGAGCTGCGCTACGCAAGCGGCGGCGCGCTGCTGCGGCACTGGCTGACGATGATCGGCTTCCTCCCCTCGTGGCGCGCGGCCTTGGGAGCAGACCGCGAGCGCGAGCTGCTGGCCGAGGCCGAGCGGCGGCTGGACGCCCTGTCCGCGGAACGGGGCGAGCTGCGCGCAACCGTACCCATGCTGTACCTGGAAGCCGAACGCCCCGGATGAACCTGATCTTCCGCCTGGTCTACACCGCGCTCGCGGCGCTGCGGCGCAAGCGGCTGGGGACGCTGGACGAGTCGGTGGTGCGCCTCACCGTGCTCCCCGCCGACGTGGACGTGAACGGGCACATGAACAACGGGCGCTACCTGACCCTGATGGACCTGGGGCGCGTGGACCTGCTCATCCGCCTGGGGATCGTCCGCGCCATGCGCATCCACCGCTGGAGCGGCGTGGTGGCCTCGGTGGCCGTCAGCTTTCGCCGCGCGCTGAACCCGCTGCAGCGCTACGACGTCACCAGCCGGCTGCTGTGCTGGGACGAGCGCTGGTTCTTCATGGAGCAGCGCTTTACCCGCGGCGGCGAGCTGGCGGCCTACGCCATCGTGAAGATCCAGTTCTCCAGCCGCGGCGGCCGCCTTCGCCCGCAGCAGGTGATCGACGCGACTGGATCCCACATCGAATCTCCTCCGGTCCCGCAGGCCGTCCTGGAATGGCAGGACGCCGAGAACCGCCTGGTGGCGGGCGGGCAACCCGCGGCAATCCCCGCATGACCCAGCAGGACCCCGCCGCGCTGGAAGAGCGCATCGAACGGCTGGAGCGCCTGGTGGGCGAGCTGCAGCGCGAGCTCGCCGCCCGCCCCGCCGCGCCTCCGCCATCCCATGCCGCGGCGCCGGTGGTGCTGCCGGGCGCGCCCGGGCCGCGGCTCCAGGTGCCGGTTCCCGCGCCGACCCCTTCGCGGCAGCCGCATCGTCCGCGAATGCCGCGGCCAAGGCTGGAGTGGGACGGGCAGCTCTGGCTGAACCGGATCGGGATCGGGCTGCTGCTGCTGGGCACCGGGCTGCTCTTCCGCTACTCCATCGAGATGGGGTGGCTCACCCCGGCGGTGCGCGTGGGCTTCGGCGCGGCGCTGGGGGCGGTGCTCTTCGCGCTGGGCCTGAGGCTGGACACGCGGCAGCGCTATGGTGCCGTGCTCCTGGGCGGCGGGGTGGCCACCTGGTACACCACCGGCTGGGCCGCCTTCAACCTGTACGGCCTGGTCGGCTACGTTCCCGCGTTCGTGGGGATGGTGGGGATCACCGTGGTCGCGTTCGGGATGGCGCTCAAGCGCGACGCGCCGGCGCTGGGCGTCCTCGGGGCCGTCGGCGGGCTGGGGACGCCGCTGCTGCTGGGGGTGAGCTACGGCACGCCGCGCGGATTCGCGCTGTATACCTGCCTGATCCTGGGGTGGACGGCGGGCGTGGTGCTGTACCGCGGCTGGCGCTGGGTACTGTGGACGGCGCAGGTGCTGGGGTGGTCTCTCCTCTTCATCTACGCCCGCCACCTGCCGCCCCCGCCGCAGACGGCGTACGCCGACCGCTGGATCGTCACGCTGGCGGCGGTGTTCGCGTGGGTGGCGCTCGGCGCGCTCCCGTTGGCCCGGCGCGTGGAGATGCTGCGGCGCGCGGGCGGCCACGAGCGCCACTGGCACCACGCCGAGGTGGCGCACTGGTACGCGCTCGCCCTCATCCCCCCGCACGCGGCGCTGGCCGTGGCCGCGGCGGTGTGGAACCCGCAGCCCGAGGAATGGGGGTGGTGGGCGCTGGCCGTCTCGGCCGTGTACGTGCTGGCCGGGTGGGCGCTGTATCGGCCGGACCACCGCATCGCCCGCGCGGTCTTCTTCGCCGCGTCGTTCCTGGTGTCCATCGGCTGCGTGGCGGCGTTCAGCGGCAACGCGCTGCTGCTGGCGCTGGCGGGGCAGACGCTGGCGCTGCACTGGCTGGCCGGGCGCGGCGGCGGGCCGTCCATCCGCTGGATGGCGCACAAGGTGTTCATCGCCGCCGCCGCGTGGATGCTCTTCCGGCTCACGCAGACGGGCGACACAACCGCGCCGCGGGTGCTGGCCGACCTGGCGGTGCTGCTGGTCGGGTTGCTCAGTTCCTTCCTCTTCCGCTCGCGGCGTGGGGTGATGGGGTACCGCTTCTTCGTGCACGTGGGAGTGATGGGGTGGCTCTGGCGCCAGCTGGCGCCGTACAGCGGCGGCGAGGGGCTGGCCACCATCTCGTGGGGCGCGTACGGGCTGGCGCTCCTCCTGTTCGGCCTGCGCCGCCGCAAGGCGATGGTGGAGCGCACGGCCATTGCCACGCTGCTGGCGGTGGTGGCCAAGCTCTTTTTGGTGGACCTGTCGGCGCTGCACCCGCTCTTCCGCGTGCTGCTCTTCCTGGGCTTCGGCGGCGTGTTCCTGTTCCTGAGCTACTCGTTGCAGGCGTGGTGGAAGGACGCGCGCGAGGCCGCCGCCGCGCGACCGCATCCCAATCCTCCCCCCGCCCGCTGACCGCTCCGTGGACGCGCCCCGGACGTACACGCCCCCCGCCGGCCTGTGCGAGAGCTGCCGCAACGTGAAGGTGGTGGAGACGCGGAAGGGCTCGCGCTTCTACCTCTGCACCCTGTCGGACGTGGATCCGCGTTTCCCCAAGTACCCGCGCATCCCCGTGCTCCAGTGCCGCGGTTACGTCCCGGCCGCGGAACCCGCTGAGTCGATTCCCACGGAGGCCCCGTGACCGCACCCGTGCTGGCGGCCTGCGCCGCGCTCCTCCTCCGCGCCACCGCGCCAGAGTCTGGCTTCTGCAGCTGCGCAGGGCCGATGACCGACGCCGAGGCGGTGCGCCACAGCGCGGTGGTGTTCGAAGGCCGCGTGACGCGGTCGCGCCAGGTGAGGCGTGGCGACGGCATCTCCCGCCGCGTCTACACCTTCACCGTCACGCACTGGCGGAAGGGAGCGCCGCGCCGCACGGTGCAGGTGGAGACCGGGCTGGGCGGCGGTGACTGCGGGGTCACCTTCCCGCGCCGGCGCACGGTCATGGTGTACGCCAGCGAAGGCCCGGGCGGCCGCCTGGGCACCGGCATCTGCTCGGGTCCGTATCTCCCGGTGCCAGACCCGCCACCACCTCCGTCAGGGCGCGACCGATGAAGCTCCTCTCGATCCAGGTGGCGCTCCCCCGTGAGCACGGGCGGGCGGACGCCGAGCGCGCGATGGACCGCGCGTGGACCACGGCGTTCTTCAAGGAGCCGGTGAGCGGCCCCGTCTTCCTGGCGCGGACCAACCTGGACGGCGACCGGCAGGCCGACCCCGAGCACCACGGCGGGTCCGACAAGGCGGTGCTGGCCTACGCCGCGTCGCACTATCCACTCTGGCGCCAGGAGTTGGGGCGCGAGCTGCCGCACGGCGGCTTCGGCGAGAACTTCACGGTGGAGGGGATGGACGAATCCACCGTCTGCATCGGGGATGTGTACGCGATCGGCGAGGCGCGCGTGCAGGTGTCGCAGCCGCGCATCCCCTGCTGGAAGATCGCGCGGCGCTGGGGGATCAGGGACTTTTCCGCCCGCGTGCAGCGCACCCGTCGCACCGGCTGGTACCTGCGCGTTCTAGTGGAAGGCCACGTCCAGGCGGGCGATGACATCGTCCTGCTCGACCGCCCGCACCCGGACTGGGCCGTGCTCCGCGTCAGCGACGTGCTCTACGCCCGGCCGCACAGCGTGGCCGACGTGCGCGCCCTGGCCGAGGTCCCCGCGCTCGCGACGGGGCTCAGCCAGACGCTGGAGCGCTATTTCGCGCAGGCCCAGGTCCCGCCCGACGAGCCGCGGCTGGTGGGGCCCAACTCCGACTGACCACCAGGGGGAGGAGGACGACGATGGCGAGCAACAGCGATCCCCGCCGGAACGCCCGGTCCCGTGCCGTATGGGCGGCGCTCGTGCCGGCGCTGGCGCTCTGCGCCGCGGGCCCGTTCGCGGCGTCGGCCGGCGCGCAGGCGCCCCGTCCCGCCGACGCGGGATGGCACGACGCGTCGCCGCACCGGGTGTTCCGCGTGAACACGGGGCGCGACGTGGACGTGGAGGTGCTGGACTGGGGCGGAAACGGGCCGCCGCTCATCTTCCTGGCCGGCTTCGGCAACACCGCCCACGTGTGGGACGATTTCGCGCCGCGCTTCGTCCC
The DNA here is from genome assembly GCA_035691085.1 of Longimicrobium sp. GTDB lineage: Bacteria > Gemmatimonadota > Gemmatimonadetes > Longimicrobiales > Longimicrobiaceae > Longimicrobium. Next base: position 35,932 of record DASSJS010000407.1, on the reverse strand, counting down.
CGGCTACCACGTGATCGCCATCACCCGCCGCGGCTTCGGCGCCTCGAGCCAGCCGGACCAGGGGTACGATTCCGAGACCCTTGCCAACGACGTGCTGGCCGTGATGGACCAGATGCGGTGGGAGCGCGCGCTCTTCGTGGCGCACTCGTTCGGCGGGAGCGAGCTGAACTGGCTGGCGGCGCGGATGCCGCGGCGGGTGATCCGGATGGTGTACCTGGACGCCGCCTTCGACTTCGCCGAGCTGTACGCCACCCGCGAGTGGACGGCCGGCCCCTTCCCGCGCCCACGCTTCCCCGACAACGACGCCGCCACCCCGGCGACGCTCGCGGCGTGGCTGTCGGTGTTCGCCGGCCCGGGCTACCCCGAGAGCGAGGTGCGGGCGATGTACGAGGTGGACGCGGCCGGCCACGTGGGCCGCCCGCGCATCGCGAGCGGCGTGGAGCAGAAGCTGCGCGCCGGCGCCGCGCCCGCGATGCTCACCCGTTTCCTGCCGCCCGCCGTGGCACTGTACGCCGAGCCGCGGAACGTACGCGAGAAGTATCCCTGGTACGCCCAGATGACCCCCGCCGAGCAGCGCGCCGCGCAGGCCCGCTTCGAGGTCGAGCGCCGGATCGTGCGGCGGCAGCAGGAGCGCTTCCGCGTGGCGCGGGCCAGCGGGATCATCCATGTGGCCGGCGGGCGGCACTACCTCTTCCTCAGCAACCCGGGGTACGTGGAAGCGCGCATCCGGCGCTACTTCGCCCTGCCCATACGGGGGAAGAGCTCACCCGACGGCCGTGGCGGCTACACCTACCAGACCATGTTCGGCGGCCGCTCGCAGTGATGCGGCGGACCTGATCCATCGTCGTGCGAAAACACAATCAGGCTCCCGATCCACATCGGGAGCCCGCTTCGATTCCCGCGCGGATGCCGCGGCGCCGATGTGGCGGTAGATGCGCTGGCAGGTTTGTGGCCGCGCTACTTCCTCAGGTACGCGTCGGTCTTGTCCAGCCAGTCCTGGCGCGGGGGGCTGAAGATGTCCACGTCGAGCGTGTCTTCCAGCGCCTCGGCCTTGTGCGGCACGTTGGGGGGGATGTGGAGCACCTCGCCCGCACGCACGTCCACGGTCTCCGATTCGTCCTCGCCGATCCAGAAGCGCAGCGCCCCTTCCAGGATGTAGGTGAGCTGCTCGTTCTCGTGCGAGTGCTTCGGCACCACGCACCCCTGCTTGATGTAGACGTGCGCGAGCATCATCCGGTCGCCGGTGATGAGCCGGCGGTCGAGAAGGGGCGAGACCGTCTCGCGGGGAAGCTCGTCCCACCGGTACCAGGTGACGGAGCGGGCGGATGGGTTCATCGGACGTGTGGTGAGGCGTGGGAGACGTGGCGTGGACATGCGCTTGTAAATACTATCCCTCCCGACGCTCCTTCGCACCGTGGATCGTGAGCGAAGGCTCACGGTCGAACGGGTGCTCTTCGGCCACCAGCGCTTCCGCCGCGATCCCTTGTTCACCTCGCCGAAGCCGGTCATCGCGATGGTCCACGTCGGGGCGCTCCCGGGGACGCCGGCGAGCCGCGAGACGCTGCGCGAGCTCACGGCGCGGGCGGTGGCGGAGTGCGCCATCTACCGCGAGGCCGGGGTGCACGGCGTGGCGCTGGAGAACATGCACGACGTGCCCTATCTGCGCGGCGGCGTTGGCCCCGAGATCACCGCGGCGATGACGGTGCTGGCGCTGGCGGTGAAGGAGGCGAGCGGGCTTCCGTGCGGCATCCAGATCCTGGCCGGCGCCAACCACGAGGCGCTGGCCGTGGCGCACGCCGCGGGGCTCGGCTTCGTGCGGGTGGAGGGCTTCGCGTATGCGCACGTGGCGGACGAGGGGATCATCGAATCGTCCGCGGCGTCGCTGCTGCGCTATCGCCGGCACATCGGGGCCGAGCGGGTGCAGGTGTGGGCCGACGTGAAGAAGAAGCACGCCTCGCACGCGCTCACCGCCGACGTGGGCATCGGCGAGACCGCCGGGGCGGCGGAGTTCATGCGCGCCGACGCCGTGATCGTCACCGGCTCGGCCACCGGCGAGCGACCGAGCCGGGAGGACATCGACGAGGTGCGCGGACGCTGCCGGCTCCCGCTCTACCTGGGCTCCGGGATCACGGCGGAGAACCTCCCGGAGTACTACGCCGGCGCGGACGGATTCATCGTCGGCTCGGCCTTCAAGGTGGACGGCCGGTGGCACCAGGCCGTGGACCCGCGCCGGGTGGAGTGGTTCATGGCGGCGCACGCGCGGTGCGGAGGATGACGGCCGCCGCGGGATCGCCCCGGTGGGCCGGAAAACCCTGGCACCACGAGAAAGCAGCCGCCCGCGGATGACCACCGCGGGCGGCTCGCAATGTTGACCTGCGTTGCCAGACCCGACCGCAATCCAGGCCGGCCCCGTCCTTACGCGTCCGGCAGCGTGCTGTGCTTGCGGAAGTAGTCGACCACGGCCTTGCCGATGGTGTCGGCCTTCACGTGCAGGGTCACGGCCTTCACGGCCCAGCCGACGATGGGGATCACGCCGATCGCCTCGGCGGCCACGGCGCCGGTCACGCTGCCCAGCACGCCGCCCAGGTGCACCTTCAGCGACTCCTCGTCGAACGCCTCCACGCCGAACGCGTCGGCCACCTGGCGGATCATCACCATGTCGGCGGCGGCGAGTGCGAAGCTGGCGCCGGGGATCCACCCGGTGAACAGGTTCGCCTTGGCCCAGCGGTCCACGTACTCCCGCGACCTGCGTTCCGCCTCGATCTTCGTTGCCGCACCCGCCATCTGCCCACCTCGTGTCCAGGGGAATCGCGGGATTCGCCCGCGCTCGGGTTCATCGCATTTCATCATCCGCGCACAATCTCCGCGCGCTCGATCAGCAGAACGGATTCCAGCCCCGGATTGTTTCGCCGCCCGCGCGCTCGACCCCGCCTCGCTCGCGGAACCCGCTCTCACAGCCTCGCGCGGTTTGCGAGGCTTCGTACCCTGCCTGGCCGGCGGTTCACCCGCTGGTGCGCAGCCTGCCGGAGCACCCTCGCACCTCGCACCTCGCACCTCGCACCTCGCACCTCGCACCTCGCACCTCGCACCTCGCACCTCGCACCTCGCACCTCCCTCAATCCCCGCTGTACATCGCCTCCAGCTCGTACACCGCCTCCGCCGGGCCGATCACGATCAGCGTCTCGCCGGGGTGGATCACGCGCGCGGCGTCGGGGTTCAGCGTGAAGCGGCCGCTGGGCTCGCGCACGGCCAGGATGCTCACGTTCTTCAGGCGGCGCAGGTCGCACCCCGCCACCGTCTGCCCGCTGAACGGGCTATCCGGCTCGATGGTGATCTGCCCCACGTCCACCTGGATCTCCATCCCGAAGGAGAACACCTCGTTGAACAGGTCGTGCACGGCGGGGCGGAGCAGCGCCAGCGCCAGGCGGTGCCCGCCGATGGCGTCGGGCGTCACCACGCGGTCGGCGCCGGCGCGGCGCAGCTTGGGCTCGCTGGCCTCGCTGTTGGCGCGGGCCACGATCAGCAGGTCGGGGTTCATCTCCCGCGCGCTCAGCACGGCCAGCACGTTGCTGGCGTCGCTGTCGAGCGCCGCCACCAGCCCGCGCGCCCGGTCGATTCCCGCGCTCACCAGCACCTCGTCGTGCGTGGCGTCGCCGATCACGTGGGGGATGTTCTCGCCCAGGAAGAACTCTTCCAGCTGCTCGCTCCAGTCCACCACCACGAACGGCTCGCCGCGCGCCCTCAGGTCGCGCTCGATGCGGGTGCCCAGGCGCCCGTGCCCGCAGATCACGTAGTGGTCGCGCAGCCGATCCAGCGACTGTTTCATGCGTCTCCTCTGCACCGAAAGCCACAGCGTCTGCCCCAGCATCACCTCCACGGCGCGGCTGGCGGCATACGCGCCCGTCCCCACGCCCACCACGATCAGCCCCATGGTGAACAACCGGCCCGCCTGCGTCAGCGGCTCCACCTCGCCAAAGCCCACGGTGGCCACGGTGATCACCGTCATGTACGCGGCGTCGATCCAGTGCAGCCCCTCGATCAGCCGGTAGCCCACGGTACCCACCACCAGCACGAACAGCAGCAGCACCAGCGAAAGCTGGAACTGCCGCATGGGGTCGCCCAGCTGCACGCGGATGGCGTGCATCCGGTTGCGCTCCTGGCGCCGCCTGGGCTGCGGCGGGCGCACCATGCCCCGGCGGCGGCGCTCGGCGCCGCGGTCGTGCCCCTGGTTGCGCCGCCGTCGTTCTGAGCTCATGGCCGCGGGTGGGCGCGTCGCGCGCATGGAGGATATTCAGGAACAGCGGGATGAAGCGCCGCGCGGCAGGTGCGGCCAGGCGGTTGAAACCGCGGCAACAACGGCCCCAAGTCCGCCCTCGCGGACTCCAACACGGTTATCCGCGCGGATGACCGGCCTCTCGCGTGAAGCGCTTTCCTCTCCAGCGGTTTGCCGGGCGAAGAAGTGTCGTGCGCCGCGTCCGCCCCTTTGCTTGTCGTCGCGCGCCGGCCCTGCGTCCGCTACCTCTCCCGGTACGGGGGAGGTGCGAGCCTGAGCGAGCGGAGGGGGCGCGGTGCCGCCGGAGCGCATCAGGACGCTGCGCTCGCTCCGTTCGCGGCCGTTCCAAACCCCCGCGTCGCCTCCACCGCCGCGCGGTACCGCTCCACCTGCGCGTCCACCTCCGCCGCATCCCAGCCGATCCCCGCCTCCCCCGCCATCCGCTCGGCCACTGCCTGGGCAACGGAGAGCCCGCCGTCGCGCGCCTCGTAGAACAGGTGCAGCCGGCGGATCAGCACGTCGCCCAGCGTCACCGCCATCTCATTGCGCACGGCGTGGGGCACCTCGGCCCACACGTACGGGTGGCCGGAGATGATCCGTTCGCCCAGCGCCCTGTCCGCGCGGATGGCGGCGAGCAGCGCGTCGGCGTCTTCGCCGTAGGCGCGCGCCAGGTGGCGGCCCACCTCGCCGCCGATCCCGATCGCATCCGCATCCTCCACGATCCGCTTCGCGAACTCGGTCCACGAGCCTCGCGGCGCGCCGGGGAGCGGCAGGTCGGCCGTGGGCGAAATCCCGCTCTCCACCCTGTGGCGCTGCTGCAGCCGGTCGGCCGCGCGGTCCACCACCTCCTCGGCCATCACCCGGTAGGTGGTCAGCTTGCCGCCGGCGATGGAGAGGAGCCCCGAGCGGTCCCACCAGATCTCGTGCTCGCGGCTGGTGGCGCTCTCCTTTCCGCCCCCCTGCGCGGGCGCCAGCAGCGGCCGGATCCCCGCCCAGGTGCTCACCACGTCGTCCACCGTCAGCATCGCCTCGGGAAAGACGGAGTTGGCGCTCTTCACCAGGTACTCCACGTCGGCCGCGTCGGCGCGCACGTCGGCGGGCGAGCCGTGGTAGTCGGTGTCCGTGGTCCCCACGTAGGTGAAGTCGCCCCAGGGAAGCACGAACATCACCCGCCCGTCGATCGGCGACTGGAAGGTGATCCCGTTGCGGTTCCCGATCCGCTCGCGCTCCACCAGGATGTGCACGCCCTTGGTGGGCCGCAGCCGCGGTTTCACCTGCGGGTCGGCCAGGCGGCGGACGGCGTCGCTCCACGGCCCCGTGGCGTTGATCACCACCCGCGCGCGCACTTCCGTCTCGGCGCCGGTCACCCGGTCGCGCACGCGGGCGCCCGCCATCCCGCCCTCGTTCAGGAAGCCGACGACCTCGGCGTGGGAGACCACGGCGGCGCCGCTCTCGTGCGCGCCCCGGGCGTTGGCCAGCGTGAGGCGGACGTCATCCACCGCGGCGTCGTAGTACAGCGCTGCGCCGGAAAGGCCGTTCACGCGCAGGCGCGGCTCCTCGCGCCGCACGTCGGCACGCGAGAGGACGCGGTGGCGGCGGATGTTGCGGAAAAGGGAGAGCGCGTCGTACAGCCACATCCCCGCCTGCAGCATCAGGAAGGGCGTGGGCCCGCCCTGGTAGACGGGAAAGACGAAGGGAAGGGGATGCACCAGGTGCGGCGCCAGCTCCAGCAGCCGCCTGCGCTCGGCGCTCGCCTCGAAGACCAGGCCGAAGTTGTACGTCTCGAGGTACCTCAAGCCCCCGTGGACCAGGCGCGACGACCGCGAGCTGGTGCCGTGCCCCCAGTCGCCCGCGTCCACCAGGGCCACGTTCAGCCCGCGCCCGGCCGCGTCGCGCGCCGCCGCCGCCCCGGTGATCCCGCCGCCGATGACCAGGAGGTCGAACACGCCCGCCGGCAGCGCGTTCCAGTGGTCGGCGCGGGTCGCGGCCGAGAAGGGGGGCGAGTCGTCCGTCATCGCGGACGGGCGGGGCGGGGGGTCAGCTCGCCGAGGCGGGTGCGTCGTCCATCCCCAGCGCGCGCAGCAGCGAGCTGAACGACACGTCGGTGTGGCTGAGCACGAACACGCCCTCGAAGGTGGTGTCCAGGAAGGTGAAGTCGGTCTCGATCATCAGCCCCGACACGTGGTGCGCCAGGTCGCCCCGCTCGCCCTCGTGCAGCTCGGGGGTGCCGATCATCACGCTCTTGTGCAGGAAGGTGCCCAGCACCCCCACGTACGCGGCGCAGACGATGTTCCCCATCTCCATCAGCGCGCTCTGCTCCAGCGGCCCGATGGCGCTGGATGGCTCGCGGCGCACCATCAGCGCCACCATCCGCAGCGCCGTCTCGCGCGCCAGGATCAGCGAGGCGCGCTCGCCCCCGCTGTCGGTGATGCCGATGATGGGCACGGCGACCACCACCAGCGGCCCGTCGCCCGGCACGCCGCGGGTCGACTCCACGTCGCCCGCCGCGAACTCGATGCGCGGCACCGAGATCATCACGCGCAGCCGGGTGAGCGCCGACAGGTTGGTGGCGGCGTGCCCGGCGCCGATGTTCACCACCTCGCGGATGGCATCGAGCTGCTTGGGTGTCAGGGCTCTCGTGGTCATAGAACCGGGCTGGGACGCCCTCGGGGCGCCGTGTTTATCTCGTTTTACGGACCGGGCCGCGGCGGCTGCACAACGCGCGCCCCGGAGAAAGATGGTGCGGGGGTACGGAGGTACGGGGGGTACGGAACTGCGCCCTCGCGCGGATTCATCGCACACGCGTATGCAACCCTCCCGCTAGGGGGCGCGCCGGAGCGCGCCGCGACCTCTCGCGCACGAAAACCTCCGTACCCCCGTACCTTCCGTACCTCCGCACCTTCTACAGCCGGGGCGTCGTCACCCCCACCTGCCCCTGGTACTTCCCCTTGCGGTCGGCGTAGCTCACGTCGGGCGGGGTGTCGCCCTCGAAGAACAGCACCTGCGCGATCCCCTCGTTGGCGTAGATCTTGGCGGGGAGCGGCGTGGTGTTGCTGATCTCCAGCGTCACGTACCCCTCCCACTCCGGCTCGAAGGGCGTGACGTTCGTGATGATCCCGCAGCGGGCGTACGTGCTTTTCCCGACACAGAGCGTGATCACGTTGCGCGGGATGCGGAAGTACTCCACGCTGCGGGCCAGGGCGAACGAGTTGGGGGGAACGATGCACACGTCGCCCTCGAAGGGGACGAAGCTCCTGTCGTCGAACGCCTTGGGGTCGACGATGGCGTTGTTGACGTTGGTGAAGATCTTGAACTCGCTCGCCACCCGCATGTCGTAGCCGTAGCTGCTCACCCCGTAGCTGATCGTCCCCTGCCGCACCTGCGCGTCCTCGAACGGCTCGATCATCCCGTGCTCGCGGGCCATCCGGCGGATCCAGCTGTCGGGGCGGATGCTCATGGCGGAACAGGACTTGAAGGGAGCGGCACGCCTGCCGCGCCGCCGGAGAACCGGCCCGGCGCGGCGGGGTACGGGACGGGCCCGGAAACACCGGGAAATCGAGCCGCCAACGTACGCGCGGGGGAACGCCCCGGCAAGCCCCGCCGCTGCTTGACATTGCGAGCGAGCGGGCAGTATCTTGGCCCGGCTCCGAACAAGTGAACGATTTCACAAACCACCGTAGAAGGCCACGGCGCCGATGCTTCGCCCGTACCTCCCCGTGCTGATCCTGCTTGTGCTCTCCGTGGGCCAGGCCGTGGGCATGGTGGTGCTATCCAACGTGCTGAGCCCGGGGAAGCAAACCAAGGTCAAGGCTTCGCCGTACGAGAGCGGGATGGACCCGCTGGGGAGCACCCGCGAGCGCTTCTCGGTCAAGTTCTACGTGGTGGCGATCCTGTTCATCGTGTTCGACGTGGAGACCATCTTCCTCCTTCCCTGGGCGGTCAGCGCCCGGGCGCTGGGATGGCACGGGTTCGCGGCGGCCATGGTGTTCATCGTGATCCTCACCGTGGGGCTGGTCTACGAGTGGAAGAAGGGAGCGCTGGAATGGGACTGAACGAACCCGCGGGCGGCGGCAACGCGCCCGCCGTGCATACGGAAAAGAATTCGAGCCTGGAGCTTCAGGCCGAGAAGGCCGGGATGCAGCCCGGCGGGCTCTTTTCGGGCCAGCCGAGCTTCCTCACGACGAAGCTCGAGAGCGTGGTCAACTGGGCCCGGCAGAACTCGCTCTGGCCCATGCCGTTCGGCACCGCGTGCTGCGCCATCGAGATGATGGCCACCGCGGCCACCCGGTACGACCTGGCCCGCTTCGGGATGGAGCGGATGAGCTTCAGCCCGCGCCAGGCCGACCTGCTGATCTGCGCCGGCCGGGTGAGCTACAAGATGGCGCCGGTGCTGCGGAAGATCTGGGAGCAGATGCCCAGCCCCAAGTGGAGCATCAGCATGGGCGCCTGCGCCAGCACGGGCGGCGTGTTCGACGTGTACAGCATGGTGCAGGGGATCGACACCATCATCCCCGTGGACGTGTACGTCCCCGGCTGCCCGCCCCGCCCCGAGGGGCTGATCTACGGCATCCTGCTGATCCAGGAGAAGATCCGGCAGTCGGCCCCCACCAGCGAGAGCGAGTGGGGCTCGGTGGACGACCTTCCCGAGCACGCGTCGTACCTTCCGCGCGAGGTGGTGGACGCCATCACCACCCCGTTCGGCAACAGCACCAGTCAGAACCGCGCGAGCGGCCTGGTGAGCACCGGCGCGGTGGTCCGCGTCAGCGACCGGCGGCCCTGAACAGCAGTGCTGGGTGCGAGGTGCTGAGTGCGGCGATCCGGCTCACCCAGCACCCGGCACTCAGCACTCAGCACTCGATATGAGCGACTCGTTCAAGAAAGGCCTCGACGCCCTGGACCAGGGCCCCCGCCCGTCGGAGCAGGGGCCCGGGGCCGTGCCTCCCCAGGCGGGCGACCTGCCGCACCACCCCACCGTGGAGGCGCTGCGCGCCCGCTTCGGCGACGCGGTGCTGCGGCACGAGGTGGTGGCCGGCGACGAGCACATCGTGTACGTGCCGCCCGAGCGCAACGTCGAGATCCTGGAGTGGCTCAAGGATGATCCGGCGCAGCGGTACGACTTCCTGCAGGACCTGACCGCCGTGGACTACGGCGGCGGGCGGCAGATCCAGGTCGTGTACCAGCTCTGGTCGATCCCCAACAAGCTCAACCTGCGGGTCAAGTGCGAGCTTTCGCTCTCGGCGCTCGAGATCGAGAGCGTGTACTTCCTGTGGCGCGCCAGCGACTGGCTGGAGCGCGAGGTGTTCGACATGTTCGGCGTGGTGTTCCGGGGGCATCCCGACCTGCGCCGGATCCTGATGCCCTACAACTACGCCGAGGGGCACCCGCTGCGGAAGGACTTCCCGCTGCGCGGCCGCTTCACCCGCGCCGAGCAGACCCGGCGCGCCCTGGCGCTCAAGACCGAAGACCACTACTCGCCCATGGAGCTCGAGATCGCCCACGTGCTGGGGCAGTCGGTGCCCGACCCGTTCAACGCGGCGGAGACCGGCGGCCAGCACGGGCAGTTCGGCGGCATGGGCGGAGGGGGCTGAGATGGCGCTTCGCAAGCTGATCTACAACGTGACGCGCAGCCCGGAGATGTCTCCGGGGGGCGCGCTGGTGCACGCGCCCATCGTCCCCGTGGAGGGCGAGGCGTACGAGGTGCACGAGGATGTCCACGGCGAGCACATGCTCATCAACATCGGCCCCCAGCACCCGGCCACGCACGGGGTGCTGCGGCTGGTGCTGGAGCTCGACGGCGAAACCGTGATCCGCTGCATCCCGCACATCGGCTACCTGCACTCCAGCTTCGAGAAGCTGGGCGAGTACCGCGACTGGAACCAGATCGTCCCGCTCACCGACCGCATGGACTACCTGGCGCCGCTGATCTACAACTGCGCCTACGCCATGGCGGTGGAAAAGCTGATGGGGATCACGGTCACCGAGCGCTGCAAGGTGGTCCGCGTGATCTGCATGGAGCTGGACCGCATCTTCAGCCATCTCCTCTGGCTGGGGACCACGGCGATCGATCTGGGCGCGTTTACGGTGTTCCTGTACACCTTCCAGCAGCGCGAGAAGATCTACGACCTGCACGAGCGCTTCACCGGCGCCCGCATCACCACGTCGTCCACCCGCATCGGCGGGATGATGGCCGACCTGCCGGCGGGGTGGATCACGCAGCTCAACGAGTTCCTCGACAACTTCGTTCCCGTGGTGGACGAGGTGGAGACGCTGCTCACCAACAACGCCATCTGGGTGGGCCGTACCCAGGGCGTGGGGAGCATCAGCGGCGAGGACGCGGTCAACTGGGGCCTCTCGGGGCCGAACCTGCGCGCGAGCGGCGTGACCTACGACGTGCGCAAGGACCGGCCGTACTACGACTATGAGACGTACGACTTCGACGTGCCGGTGGGCGAGCACGGCGACATCTACGACCGCTACCTGTGCCGGATGGAGGAGATGCGCCAGAGCGTGCGCATCCTCCGCCAGGCCATCGAGCGGCTCCCCGGCGGGCCGATCAACGTGGACGACCCGCGCGTCATCCTCCCGCCCAAGACGGCGGCGATGAACGACATGGAGAGCATGATCCACCACTTCAAGGTGGTGATGGAGGGCGTGCGCGCCCCCGTCGGCGAAAGCTGGTTCTCGGTGGAATCGTCCAAGGGCGAGCTGGGGATGTACGTCGTTTCCGACGGCGGGGCCAAGCCGGTGCGCTGGCGCGTGCGCGGCCCCAGCTTCATCAACATCGCGGCGCTTCCGCACATGATCGAGGGGGCGCTCCTCTCCGACGTGATCGCGGTGAACGCGTCGCTCGACATCGTGCTGGGAGAGATCGACCGATGAGCGCGGCAAAGGCACAGGGCGACTCTCCGCCCAGCTCGTGGCCCGTCGCGAAGCAGAACCCCGGCTTCGCGGGCGACACCGGCGAGTTCGGCCAGCTGACCGAGGCCGACGTGCGCGGCACGCAGTTCGTGGGTATCCGCCCGAAGGACGGCGGGCACGCCTCCGTCGCCGGCACCCTGCCGTACCAGGTCGCCGAGCGCTCGGGCGAGGCGCCGGTCTTCGTGGGCGAGTACGAGGAGCGCCTGCAGAAGATCCTCTCGCGCTATCCGGACAGGCAGAACGCGCTTCTCCCCGCGCTGCACATGGCGCACGAGATCCGCGGCTACCTGAGCCCGGCCACGATGGACGAGGTGGCGGAGCGGCTGGAGCTCTCCCCGGCGTACGTGCGCGGGGTGGCCAGCTTCTACACCATGTACAACCTGGGCCCGGTGGGGAAGTACCTGATCCAGGTGTGCACCAACATCAGCTGCAACCTGTGCGGGGGCGACGCGGTGTTCGAGTCGTTCCTCAAGCACACCGGCACCGAGGCGGGCGAGACCAGCGCCAACGGGCTGTGGACGGTGATGGAGGTGGAGTGCCTGGGCGCCTGTGGCTTCCCCACGGCCGTCCAGATCAACGAGCACTACTACGAGAACGTGCGGCCGCAGGACGTGCCCGCGATTCTCGAGCGGCTGACGTGAAGGGGAGGTGCTGAGTGCGGAGTGCCGGGCAACGGCACCGGCTCCCTTGGTTACTCAGCACTTAGCACTTAGCACTCAGCACTCAGCACCCTGAAGGCCGAGCGAAAGCCGAACCATGGCGTACCCCTACACGCACGAAAAAGAGACCCGCGTCCTCTCCCAGTACTTCGGCGATCCGGAAGCCCGGACGCTGAAGGGGTGGGAGGCGCGCGGCGGCTACCAGGCGCTCAAGAAGGCGCTGGGGATCTCGCGCGAAGAGATCGTCAACACCATCAAGGCGAGCGGGCTGCGCGGGCGCGGCGGGGCGGGCTTCCCCACCGGGATGAAGTGGGGCTTCATGCCCAAGAAGGTCCCCGGCACGCCGCACTACCTGATCTGCAACGCCGACGAGAGCGAGCCCGGCACCTTCAAGGACCGCGAGCTGATGCGGTGGACGCCGCACGCGCTGATCGAGGGATGCGTGATCGGGGCCTACGCCATCAACGCCGAGCACGCCTACATCTACATCCGCGGCGAGTTCTTCGAGGCGGCGCAGGTGATGGCGCGCGCCATCGAGGAAGCGTACGAGGCCGGGTACCTGGGGAAGAACATCGCGGGAACGGGGATCGACATCGACCTCACCCTGCACCTGGGCGCCGGCGCCTACATCTGCGGCGAGGAGACCGGGCTGCTCAACAGCCTCGAGGGCCGCCGCGGCGAGCCGCGCGTCAAGCCGCCGTACCCGGCCATCGCCGGCGCCTTCGGCAAGCCGACGGCGGTGAACAACGTCGAGAGCCTGATCGCCGCCGCGCACATCGTGCTGAACGGGGCCGACTGGTACAAGCAGTGGGGGACCGAGAAGTCCACGGGCACCAAGCTGTTCTGCGTCAGCGGCCACGTGAAGCGGCCGGGGAACTACGAGGTGCCGCTGGGCTTCAACTTCAAGGAGTTCATCTACGACGTCTGCGGCGGCACGCCCGACGGGCGGCCGATCAAGGCGGTGATCCCGGGCGGCTCGTCGGTCCCGATCCTGACCGCCGACGAGCTCGACATCGGGATGGACTACGAGGCGATGGCGGCGGCGGGGACCATGCTGGGGTGCGGGTCGGTGATCGTGATGGACGACACCACCAACATCGTCAAGCAGGTGCGGCGGATGGTGGACTTCTACGCTCACGAGAGCTGCGGGCAGTGCACCCCCTGCCGCGAGGGCACCGCCTGGGCCGCCAAGATCCTGCGCCGCATCGAGCAGGGCCGCGGCGTGCCGGACGACATCGACACGCTGCTGGCCATCAGCGAGAACATGTCGGGCCGCACCATCTGCGTGCTGAGCGACGCCGCGGCGGCGCCCATCACCAGCAGCATCGAGAAGTTCCGGGGCGACTACGAGGCGCTGATGGCGCCCGAGCCGGGGCTGGTGGGCGCCGGGCTCACCGGCGCGGCGCACGGGTCGAACCGCTAGGCGCGTGGGGCGGCGGATTGACGAGAGGCCGCCGTTCCTCCTCCGTTTCCGCACCTGGAAATGGACGGCGGCGGGCGGGCTGACGGCAGTGCTGCTCTGGTCGATGACGGCCAGCTGCACGGGGCGCCACCGCGCGCCCGGCACCTGCCACAGGACGCGCACCACGTCAGGGCAGTACCGGGCGTTCGCGCTGATCGGCGCGATCGTGGGGTTCGGGGCCGCGCTGGTGAGCAACGCTCCGGTGCGCCACCGGCCGCCGGTCGAGGACGATCTGGAATAGACGCAGGACCAGGCCGGCGCACGGGCGCCCGGCGGATTGCATAGAAGAGGAGGCCGCGTGGCCGAGGAAACCAGGGCCGTGGAAACCGTTCACATCACCATCGACGGGCTCGAGCTCGACGTGCCGAAAGGCACGCGTATTCTCGACGCCGCAGCGATGGCGGGGGTGGACGTGCCGCACTACTGCTATCACCCGGGGCTCACCGCGCCGGCGCAGTGCCGCATGTGCCTGGTGGAGATCGAGAAGGTGCCCAAGCTGCAGCCCGCCTGCGTGGCGACCGTGGCCGACGGCAACGTGATCCACACCCAGAGCGACAAGGCGCTGGAGGCCCGCAAGGGCGTGCTGGAGTTCTACCTGGTCAACCACCCGCTCGACTGCCCGGTGTGCGACCAGAGCGGCGAGTGCAAGCTGCAGGACTACACCAGCGCCGAGGGCCGCGCCATCGGCCGCAGCCACGAGCCCAAGCGCGTGCTGGGGCGCGACGACTTCGGCGGCGACGTGACCTTCTACGCCGACCGCTGCGTGATGTGCACGCGCTGCGTGCGCTTCATGCGCGAGGTGGCGCAGGACGAACGGCTGACCGTGGTGCAGCGCGGCCACCGCGCCGTGATCGACACCTTCTTCGACGAGGGGCTCGACGGGAACATCTGGGCCGACAACATCGTCGACATCTGCCCGGTGGGCGCGCTGGTGTCGAAGGACTTCCTGCACAAGGCGCGGGCGTGGGACCTGGACCGCAACCCCTCCATCTGCCCCAACTGCACCCAGGGGTGCAACGTGCGGCTGGAGACGCGTGACAACCAGGTGCAGCGCATCAAGCCCCGGCCCAACCCCGAGGTCAACTCGCACTGGATGTGCGACTATGGCCGCCTGAACTACGAGTGGATCAACCGCGGCGCGCGCATCGAGGCGCCCCTGGTCCGCGACGCGCACGGAACGCTGCAGGCCGTCAGCTGGAGCGAGGCGCTCACCCGTCTCGCCACGGTGCTGAAGAACGCGGGCGAGAGCCGCGCGGTGGTCTCCCCGTTCATGGCCAACGAGGACCTGGGCCTGCTGCGCCGGGCGATGGAGAGCACCGGCGGCGGCGACGGCGTGTACCGCTGCCAGACCGGCGAGGAAGTGGTCCTCCCCGGCTTCCCCACGCTGGCGCTGCGGACCGACCGCGCCGCCAACGTGCACGGCGCCGACCTCTTCGGCTTCCAGCGCACGGGCGGCGCCGACGGGCTGGGCGGGCTGGAGTCCGTCGCCGGCCACACCGGCGCGCTCTGGGTGCTGGGCGACGAGCTGGCCGACGCGCCGGCGGACTTCGGCGCGAACGCGAGCGTCTTCGTGTACGTGGGGCACTTCCTCTCGCCCGCCGCGCGCAACGCCCACTTCGTTCTCCCCGCGACCACGTTCGCGGAGATGGAGGGGACGTTCACCAACGTGCAGAAGCGCGTGCAGCGCTTCTGGCCCGCGCTGCAGGCGCCGGGGATGGCGCGTCCCGCGTGGCAGATCCTGGGCGTGCTGCTGGCCGGCATCAGCGACGCCACGCCCGTGGCCACCGCCGCGGACGCGTTCGCGCTCCTGGGCCAGGTGCGCCCCGAGTTCGCCGGCGTGGCCTGGGGCGACCTGGGGCAGCAGGGCGTGCCGCTGGGCACCTTCGCCGAAGCGGGCGACTGAAGGCGATCGATGACGCGCTCATCGTCCTCGGTGGACGTGAGGCGCGCCTACGGATGATGATGGAGAAGCCCGCCGCCACTCCGGCCGGCGGGCGCACACGGGAGAGGCCACTCCGCCGATGCAGGCAGCAAGCGTAGCGACGTTCCACGAAGTCACCGGCAACGCGTACGTCATCGCCACCGTGGTGAAGGTGCTGGTGGTGTTCGTGGCCGTGCTGGTGATCGTGGCGATGCTCACCCTGATGGAGCGCAAGGTGAGCGCGTGGATGCAGGACCGGCTGGGCCCCAACCGCGTGGGCCCCGGCGGCCTCCTGCAGCCGGCCGCCGACGGGCTCAAGAACATCCTGAAGGAAGAGACCCACCCGGCCGAGGCCAACCGCGTGTTCTTCACGCTGGCGCCCATGCTGTCCATCACGCCGGCCATGCTCACCTTCGCGGTGATCCCCTTCGCGGCGCCGCTGCCCATCGGCAAATACGGCGTGGTCCCCATGATCCTGGCCGACGTGCCGGTGGGGATCCTCTTCCTGCTGGCGTTCAGCTCGCTGGGGGTGTACGGCATCGTGATCGCCGGGTGGGCCTCCTTCAACAAGTACGCGCTGCTGGGCGGCCTGCGCGCCGGCGCCCAGATGATCAGCTACGAGATCGCGCTGGGGCTCTCGCTGATGTCGGTGTTCATGGTCACCGGCAACGTGAGCCTCACCGAGGTGGTGTGGAAGCAGCAGCAGATGCACATGTGGTTCGCCATTCCGCTGGCGGTGAGCTTCTTCTTCTTCTGGATCAGCTCCTTCGCCGAGACCAACCGCCTCCCCTTCGACCTTCCCGAGGCCGAGAGCGAGCTGGTGACCGGGTACCACACCGAGTACAGCGCGATGAAGTTCTCCATGTTCTTCATCGCCGAGTACTCGCACGTGCTCACGGTTTCGATGCTGATGGCCACGCTCTTCCTGGGCGGGTGGGACATCCCCATCTGGCAGGGCGACAACATGCTGGGCCAGGTGGGGAACACCTGGGTGGGCCACGCACCCGCCTGGTGGATCACGCTGCTCACCTTCATCGCATTCTCCATCAAGACGTTCCTGTTCATCCTGATCTTCATGCTGGTGCGCTGGACGGTGCCGCGCTTCCGGTACGACCAGGTGATGGACCTGGGGTGGAAGATCATGCTCCCCGCCGCGCTCTTCGCGGTGGTGGTGACGGCCGCCACGGTGCTGGCGCTCGACTCGTTCGGCGTGCCGTACGGGCTGTGGTGGGCGCTGGGGCTGAGCGCCGTGAACGTGCCGATGCTGGCCATCGTGCTGTGGGTGATGGACAGGGGGCACACCCTCACCGGCACCGGCGCGCCCGACGAGAAGCGCAAGCTGGCGCGCGAGACCGCCCGGGCCCGCGCGCAGTCGCGCCGGGTGCCGGTGGCGGCCAATCCGTCGCCGCGCTGAGATCCCGAGACGTAAAGGCGATTCGACCGATGTCGATCAACGTGAAGGTGATGAAGCGGCCCGCCGGCAAGAGCAGCTACGTGCGGGCCACGCTCAAGGGGATGGCGCTCACCTTCCGGCACATGGCGAAGGCGGCCGGTGACCGGAGCGAGCTGACCATCCAGTATCCCGACCAGAAGAAGGAGCTGTCTCCCCGCTGGCGCGGCACGCACGTGATGGAGACGCACGACGACGGGCGCCCCAAGTGCGTGGCGTGCGGCCTGTGCCCCACCATCTGCCCCGCCAACTGCATCAAGCTGGTGCCGGGCGAGGACGACCAGGGGAACCGCTACCCGATCGTGTACGAGATCGACGAGTTCCGCTGCATCTTCTGCGGGATGTGCCAGGAGGTGTGCCCGGTGGAGGCGATCCACGTGGGGAACCACTACGAGAACGCCGAGTTCACGCGCCACAACTTCGTGTACGACCTGGACCGCCTGATGGCGCAGACCCACCCGGTCACGCTGCTGTGGGACCCGAGCGATCCGGCGGGGGAGTAGGTACGGAGGTACGGAGGTACGGAGGTACGGAACCGCGGCTCGGCGCGTCTCGAATCTTGATGCGCGCGCCGGCCTCGCGGCTGAACGAAAGCTGGTAATCCGCGAAGGCGGACTTCGTGTCGTTGTTGCAGCGAATTCATTCGCCCTGGCCCGGGTCAACCGATCCGTTGGCTCGGAGGGCGACAGGTGGATTGTTTGCCGGTGAACCCGGTCTGATCGGATCGCGATGAAACTTGATCTCACCACGGGCCTGTTCCTCTTCTTCGCGGCGTGCGCGGCGGGAAGCGCGCTGGCCATGGTCACCCGCAGGAACCCGGTGGCCTGCGCCATGTGGCTGATCGGCACCTTCTTCTCGGTGGCCGCCATCTACACGCTGCTGGGCGCCTTCTTCATCGGGATCATCCAGATCCTGGTGTACGCGGGCGCCATCATGGTGCTGTTCCTCTTCGTGATCATGCTGCTCAACCTGGGCAACGACTACGAGGACGACATCCGCGGCACCGGGTGGAAGATCGCCGGGGGCGGCGCGGGGCTGGTCATCATCGCCCTGCTGGCCCGCGTGTTCGGGGGCGACCTGCCGCACCCGCTGGGCGAGGTGGCCGGCCCGCGCATGCTGGCCGACGCCCAGGCAGCCCGCGGCGTGGTGGGGCTGATCGGCATCCCGCTGTACAACGAGTACGTGGTGCCGCTCCAGGCCACCGCCATCCTGCTGCTGGTGGCCGTGGTGGGCGCGGTGGTCCTTGCCAAGCGGAAGGTGTAGCGCCGATGAACGAGATGTCCGGGATCGCCCAGGTCCCCCTGAGCCTCACGCTCGGCCTCAGCGCCATCCTGTTCGGCATCGGCGTGGCGGGCGTGGTGGTCCGCCGCAACGCCATCGTGCTGTTCATGTGCGTGGAGCTGATGCTGAACGCGGTGAACCTGGCGTTCGTCGCCCTCAGCCCCTACGCGGGGCTGCAGGGCCAGATCTTCGTCTTTTTCGTGATCGCCGTCGCCGCCGCCGAGGCGGCGGTGGGGCTCGCCATCATGATCGCCGTCTTCCGGCACCGTGAGTCGGTCGACATGAAGAACTTCAGCCTGCTCCGGTGGTAGGGCACACGATGCTCCTTCTTCAAGAAGCGGCTCACGGCGCGGCCACGGCGGCGCACGAGGCGTCGGCGCTGATCACCTCGGCGAACGGCTTCAGGGCCGTCTACCCCTGGCTGATCGTGGGCCTTCCGCTGCTCGGGTTCGTGCTGAACGGCCTGCTGTCGGTGCTGGCCGCCCGCCGCGCGCTCCCCACGCTGCCGCCCGTGGGCGACCCGTACTACGACCACGCGCACGACGACCACGGCCATGCCGCCGTGCCGGCCCGCGCGCCCGCGCTCGCCCATGCTTCCGTGGGCGCCACGGAGCCCAGCGAGCAGGAAGCGCACGACCACGGCACCGACGCGCACCCGGTGGACGCCAGCGCCGCCCGTCAGGACGCGCACGACCTCCACGACGCGCACGGGCACGACGCGCATGACGACCACGGGCACGACGACGCGCATGCGCCCGCCGGCCCGAAGCCGTTCACGCACACGCTTCCGTCGCTGATCGCGCCGGGGGTGCTGATCGGCGCGTTCGTCCTGGCGGTGCTCAACTTCCTGGCGATGAAGGGGGTGGAGCCGGCGCACCGCTTCGCGCTCTCGTCCGGGTGGGACTGGATGCCGGTGGGGAGCCTGCAGATCGCCGCGCAGCTGCAGCTGGACCCGCTCTCCATCGTGATGACGCTGATCATCACCGGCGTGGGGTCGCTGATCCACATCTTCTCCATCGGCTACATGAAGGAGGACCCCGGGTACCCGCGCTACATGGCGTACCTGAACCTCTTCGTGTTCTTCATGCTGATGCTGGTCCTGGGCTCCTCGTACCCGGTGATGTTCGTGGGGTGGGAGGGCGTGGGGCTCTGCTCGTACCTGCTGATCGGCTTCTGGTTCAGGGAGAAGGCCAACGCCGACGCGGGGAAGAAGGCGTTCATCGTGAACCGCATCGGCGACTTCGGCTTCCTGGTCGCCATGATGCTGCTGTTCTGGAACGTGGGCCGCCTCGACTTCGTGGGCGTCAACGACGCGCTGCTGGGCGGCAACTCGGGCGTGGCCTTCGGCGGCGCGCTGATCACCGCCATCGCGCTCTTCTTCTTCCTGGGCGCCACCGGCAAGAGCGCGCAGATCCCGCTGTACATCTGGCTGCCCGACGCCATGGCCGGCCCCACGCCGGTCTCCGCGCTGATCCACGCGGCCACCATGGTCACGGCGGGCGTGTACCTCGTGGCCCGCTCGTCGGTGATCTTCACCATGGCGCCGAGTGCCTCGCTGGTGGTGGCACTGGTGGGCGCGCTGACGGCGATCTTCGCGGCGTCCATCGGCCTCAAGCAGTGGGACATCAAGAAGGTGCTGGCGTATTCCACCGTCAGCCAGCTCGGCTTCATGTTCGCCGCGGTGGGGATGGGCGCGTACGTGGCCGGCGTGTTCCACCTGATGACGCACGCCTTCTTCAAGGCCTGCCTCTTCCTGGGCTCGGGCGCGGTGATCCACGCCATGCACCACGCCCTCCATTCCACGCACAACCCCGCCGACGCGCAGGACATGCGCAACATGGGGGGGCTGAGGAAGTACCTGCCGGTCACCTTCCTCACCATGCTGGTCTCCACGCTGGCCATCGCCGGGGTGCCGCCGTTCGCGGGGTTCTTCTCCAAGGACGAGATCATCGGCGCCGCCTGGCTGGGCGCCGAGGGGCACTCGCACCTGTCGCAGGCCGCGCTCTTCGGGATCAGCGGGCGGGTGTGGATGGGCTTCATCGGCGGCACGCTCTCCATCGCCGCGTTCATGACGGCGTTCTACATGGGCCGCATGATGATCTACACCTTCTTCGGCCAGAACCGGACGGGCGAGCAGGAGCGCAAGCACCTGCACGAGACCGACTGGACACTGAAGCTGCCGCTGGTGGTGCTGGGGCTGCTGGCGGTCGTCGGCGGCTTCCTGAACGTGGAGACCGAGGTGCCGATCGTCGGCGCCTTCGACTTCGGGCAGGGAGAGGCGCTGCATCACTGGCTGCACCCCGTGCTGGCCGGGTCCGACGACCTGGCCGCGCAGCGGGTCGGCGCGCTTCCGGAAGGCGCGCACCAGGCGTGGCCCATCTTCCTGGCCATCGGGATCGGCCTGGGCGGGCTGGCGCTGGCGTGGGCCCTTCTCGCCCGCCGCAAGCTGGCCACGGCCGACCAGCAGCCGGCGTACGAGAACGGGGTGGAGAAGGCGCTCTACAACAAGTGGTACGTGGACGAGTTCTACGACCGCACCGTGGTGAGGCCGGTGGGCGGGCTGTCGCGCCTGTTCGCCCGCTTCGACATGGGCGTGCTGGACTGGGTGGTGGACCTGTTCGGGCGGCTGGCCCAGCTCTTCGGCGTGGCCTTCGGGCGGCTGCAGACCGGCCAGGTGAATACCTATGCCTTCGTGCTGATCGTGGGCGTGCTGATCGTGCTGGGCTCCTTCGTGGCCCTGTGACGGCGAGAGCGAACTGAACGTGCAAGCCTTCTATCAAAGCCACTGGATCCTGACGTTCCTGATCTTCTTCCCCATCGTGGGCGCGCTGGCCGCGTACCTGGCGGGAGAGCGGAACGCGCGGGAGGTTGCCCTGGGCGTGGGCGTGATCGAGTTCCTGGTCTCGCTCCCCCTGTTCTGGACCTATCAGCCGGGCGCCCGCTGCGAGCTGTTCCAGCGCGGGCCGGCGTTCCAGAACTGCGCCAGCTACGCCTGGATCCCCGACTGGGGGATCCGCTACCAGCTGGGGATGGACGGGATCAGCCTGTTCATGGTCCTCCTCACCACCCTCCTCCTCCCCCTGATGGTGCTGGGGAGCTGGACCTACATCCGTGACCGGCGGCGCGGCTTCTACGCCTCGCTGCTGGCGCTGACCGGGGGCGTGGTGGGGGTGTTCGTGGCCCTGGACATGTTCCTGTTCTACGTGTTCTGGGAGGTGATGCTGATCCCGATGTACTTCATGATCGGGATCTGGGGCGGGAAGGAGCGCGTGTACGCGGCGGTGAAGTTCTTCCTGTTCACCACCGTGGGCTCGCTGCTGATGCTGGTGGCCATCCTCTGGCTCTTCTGGCACTACTCGGCCGGCGCCGGCCACCCCAGCTTCAGCTACTTCGACTTCCTGACGATGCAGCTGACGGGGCGGCAGCAGATCCTGCTCTTCTACGCCTTCGCGCTGGCGTTCGCCATCAAGGTGCCGGTGTTCCCGTTCCACACCTGGCTCCCGCACGCGCACGTGCAGGCGCCCACCGCGGGGTCGGTGGTGCTGGCGGGGGTGCTGCTCAAGATGGGCACCTACGGCTTCATCCGCTTCGCGCTCCCGCTCTTCCCCAACATGGCGCACTTCCCGGCCACGGTGCAGTGGGCCATGATCCTGGGGGTGATCGGGATCATCTACACGGCCATGGTGGCGGCGGTGCAGGGGAACGCCAAGCGGCTGGTGGCCTACACCTCGGTCGCCCACCTGGGCTTCGTGATCCTGGGCGTGTTCGCGTACAACCTGCAGGGGATGCAGGGCGCGCTGCTGGTGATGATCGGGCACGGCCTTTCGACGCCGATGCTCTTCTTCCTCCTGGGCATGCTGTACGAGCGCCGCCACAGCTACGAGATCGACGACTTCGGCGGGCTGGCGGCGTCGATCCCCGTGTTCGCGGGGATGCTGGTGTTCGCGGGGATGGCCTCGGTGGGGCTGCCGACCACGGCCGGGTTCGTGAGCGAGTTCCTGGTGCTGATGGGCACCTTCGAGAAGCACCCCTGGATGGCGCTGATCGCCGCGACCGGGGTGATCTTCGCCGCCTACTACATGCTCCCCATGGTGCAGAAGGTGGTGTTCAACGCGCTGAACAAGCCGGCCAACCGCGCCATCCCCGACCTGAACGGGCGCGAGCTGGCCATCCTGCTGCCGCTGGTGGCGCTGATCCTGTGGCTGGGGATGTATCCCAAGCCCGTGCTCGACCGCATGGCCCCCGCGGCCGCCGACGTGATCGCCGCGGCGCAGGCCAACCGGCTGGCCCCCAACACCCCGCCGCCCTCCGCCGACGGGCGGGGCCCGGGCGGCGTGGCCATGAACGGAGGCCGCTGACGTGGGGAACCTGACGCTGGACCTTACGCGCGCCTCCAGCTACTGGCTGGCGCTGCTCCCCGAAATCGTGCTGTGCGCCTGGGCCATGCTGGTGCTGATCGTGGACGTGGCGCAGAAGGGGAACCGCAGCGAGCCCTCGCGCCCCGGCATCGGCTGGCTGGCGCTGGCGGGGGTGGTGGTGACGGCGCTCGCGAACGCGTACCTGCTGCGGCTGCGCGCGGTGCCCGGCCCGGCCATGGTGGCGCTGGACGGGTTCCGGGTGTTCATCAACTTCGTGATCCTGGGCTCGTGCGCGTTCACCCTGCTGATGGCGCAGGGGTACCTGGACCGCCGCGGGATCAACCGCGGCGAGTTCCACGGCCTGGTGCTGTTCGCCACCGTGGGGATGATGCTGATGGCGGGCTCGCGCGACCTGCTGATGGTGTTCATCGCGCTGGAGCTGATGTCCATCTCCGTCTACGTCCTGGCCGGGTTCGACCGCATGGACGAGCGGAGCGTGGAGGGGGCGCTCAAGTACTTTCTGCTCGGCGCGTTCAGCAGCGCCTTCTTCCTGATGGGGATCGCGCTCAGCTGGGGCGCCACCGGCACCACCGACATCGGGGTGATGGGGCAGACGGTGCTGAGCGGGCGCGCGCCGGTGACCCCGCTGCTGCTGGCGGGGATGGCCATGCTGATGGTGGGCTTCGGCTTCAAGGTGGCCGCCATGCCCTTCCACATGTGGACCCCCGACGCGTACGACGGCGCGCCCACGCCCATCACCTCGCTGATGTCCACGGGGGTGAAGGCGGCGGCGTTCGCCTCGTTCATCCGCGTGTTCATGGTCGGGTTCGGCGGGGCGATCGAGCGGTGGCAGGTGATCGGCTTCGTGATCGCGGCGGTGACCATGATCGGCGCCAACCTGATCGCGATGACCGAGGGGAGCCTGAAGCGGATGCTGGCCTACTCGTCCATCGCGCACGCGGGCTACCTGCTGGTGGCGCTGCTCAGTGCGAGCGAGAACGGCGCGGCGGCGTTCCTGTTCTACCTGCTGGTGTACACGCTGATGACGGCCGGCGCCTTCGCGGTGCTGATCGCCAACAGCCGCGAGGCCACGGGGCAGGAGCGGGTGGCGCTGGAAGACTGGGGCGGGTTCGCCCGCGAAAAGCCGGTGCTGGCGGGGCTCTTCTCGGTGTTCCTCCTGTCGCTGGCGGGCTTTCCGCTCACGGCCGGCTTCCTGGGCAAGCTGTACATCCTGCGCGCGGCGGTGGCGAGCGGGCTCACCTCGCTGGCGGTGGTGCTCGTGCTGACCTCGCTGGTGAGCTACTTCTACTACCTGCGCGTGATCGTGGTGATGTACATGACGCCCGCGCGGGTGGAGGGCGAGCACCGCGCCGCGCGCCTCCCGGCGCCCACGATGGCCGGCGTCGTGCTCGCGGCCGCGCTGGTGGTGCTCCTCTTCTTCGCCGGCCGCTGGCCGATGGGGTGGGCACAGCACAGCGCCGGCACGCTCTGGCAGGACGCGGGCGCGGCGTCGGCGCCCGCCGCGGGCGGCGGCACGGGGCCGGTGGCGCGGGTGCCGTAAGGGGAAAGTGCTGAGTGCTGAGTGCTGAGTGCTGAGTGCTGAGTGCTGAGTGCTGAGTGCTGAGTGCTGAGTGCGGCGTTCAGGACGCTGGACGTCGAGTCCCGGCGAGACACCGAGATCTTCGCACCCAGCACCCAGCACCCAGCACTCAGCACCTTTTCGAAGTTCGGCCCGGCGCGAGCGCGCCGGGCCTTGCGTTTCGCATGGCGATTGCACAGCATCCCCCGCGGGCGGCGGTGACCGCAACGGCTACGATCGGAGCGCGTGATGGACGGGCGAGTGGAGGACGGGGAGAACGGCGCCGGCCAGGCGGCCGGACAGGGTGCGTCCGTTCCGGAAACGGACACGCCGGCCGTGCGCGTGGAGCCCGATGCCACGGCGATGGGTGACACGGTGGAGACGCCCGTGGTCCGCGCCGAGCCGCACTCCGCCGTGACGGCGGACGACGAGGCCGACCTGCAGCTGCCGCCGCCGGTGCGGCGTGAAACGCCCGCGCGCGGGCCCCGCGAGAAGCCCGCCGACGAGGAGCCCCGCCGCAAGGGGATCTTCGCGGTCACGCCGGGGCGCGCCGCGGCGGGGCTCACCGCGGCGGCCGCGGCGGCGTACGCCGTCTACCTCCTCGGCGCCAGCCGCGGGCGGCGGCGGCCGGTGACGGAGTTGCCCAACGCGCTCGGGATGCGGCTGGACTACGTGCCCTGGGGCGACGTGCACTACGCGTTCTACGCGCGCGAGGGGCACGGGCGGCCGCTGGTGCTGCTGCACTCCATCAACGCCGTGGCCAGCGCGCACGAGATGCGGCCGCTGGCTCGCGCCTTCCTGCGCGACCGCGACCGGCCGGTGTACGCGCTGGAGTGGCTCGGCTTCGGCCACAGCGACCGCCCCGAGATCGAGTACACGCCCGACGTGCTGGAGGACCAGCTGGAGCACTGGCTGGAGCGGGTGATCCGCCCCGCTGGCGGCGCCGACGTGGTGGCGCTCTCGCTGGGGGCGACGTACGCCGCCGAGGTGGCGCGGCGCCGGCCCGACCTGATCCGCTCGCTGGTGGCGCTCGAGCCCGCGGGGCTGGGCGACGAGCCGGCCGAGATCGGGCGCGGGTGGGCGCGGCTGCTGTTCACCCTTCCCGGCGTGCAGCGCGCGTTCTACGACCGGCTCACCACCCCCGAGGCGCTGGCCAGGTTCGCCCGGCAGCACCTGTTCACCCCCGAGTTCGGCGTCCCCGACGAGTACGTGAACTTCGCCGTGGAGACCGCGCGGGTGGAGGGCGCCCCGCATCCGCTGGACGATTTCCTGAGCGGGCGGATGGCCCCGGACGAGGCGCTGGAGACCTTCCGCCGCCTTCGCCAGCCGCTGCTGGTGATCCACGGCACGGTGGAGAACCGGCGGATGGAGAGCTACACGCGCCTCCCCGAGCTCGACGACCGGCCGAACGTCTCCGTCGTCTCGCTCCCCACCGGCGCCATGCCGCACTGGGAGCGTGCCCGCGAGGTGGTGCAGCGCATCCGTGACTTCCACGACGCCGCGGACGGGCAGCGCCGCGCCGCGGAATAGGTGCGAGAGGGAATAAGTACGA
Organism: Longimicrobium sp.; assembly: GCA_035691085.1. Classification (GTDB taxonomy): domain Bacteria; phylum Gemmatimonadota; class Gemmatimonadetes; order Longimicrobiales; family Longimicrobiaceae; genus Longimicrobium. The sequence continues at coordinate 10,479 of DASSJS010000407.1, read as the reverse complement.
GAGTACGGGGTACGGAGTACGAGGGCGGGGAACGTTTGGCGGCCACGGGGTTGCCGCACCGGGGCTGGGGTGCGAATGTGGAAGGAAGTTGCTGGCGTGATTGCAGTTGCGCCGGCGGGAGGGTTCGCCGTCAGTGCCCGCGCGGTGGGTGATCTCGCGCGGGCGGAGTTTTTGACACGCCGACCACGAGGGAGCGATGACGAGAGCGGTGCGTTACGCGGGCTGCGGGCTGGTTCTGGCCGCGGTGGCCCTCGCCGGGTGCAAGAAGGACAACCAGGGGAACGCCACCGACCTGGGCAGCGTGAAGGTCGACACGGCCAACAACCAGTCGATGGACGGCGTGTCGGACACGCAGCTCAAGGAGCAGGCTCAGGCGCTGACTCCCGAGCAGGCCGCCGCCCAGGGCGTGGCGGTGGACACCACCATCCACGTGGAAAACCTGGGCAGCCAGGACAGCACCCCCGCGGGCGCCGCCAACAACGACACCGCGACCAAAGCCTCCGGCGCAACCACCACGCCCGGCACCCCTCCGGCGCCCGCCGTGAAGCCCTGACGCGGTGCCATCCCGTTCTGCGAAGCCCCTCCCCAGCCTTGGCCGCGGAGGGGCTTCGTCATGACCACACTGAAGCAGACTCACGACAACTCCCCTCCCCCGCGAAGCGCGGGGAGGGGCCGGGGGAGGGGGCCAGCCGCGGCCGCGCCCGCGCTCTTCGAAGCGCCACGATTCCGGCGGGCAGTCCGCGAAACCAGCATGAAGGCGGACCGGGCGCCGTTGTTGCCACCGTTTGATCCGCGTCGTGCGGGCGATCGGGCGGGCTCCGCGGCGGGCGTGCGAACGCGACCTGCCCACTCCGCTTTCAAAGCGAGCTAAATCCGTATCCGAACGCTCGTTCGAGCCTTGCACTCTCCGTCACAAGCGCTAGAATGTCGGCCTCCGGGGCGCCCGCATCTGCCCCGGCAATCAACCGATCCAAGGAGATGCGCGTGAAGAGCATCGTCTGCGTAAAGCGCGTCCCCGACACCGAGGCGCGTATCCGCATCGCCGGCGACGGGGGCAGCATCGACCCGAGCGGCGTGAAGTTCGTGCTGAACCCGTACGACGAGTTCGCGGTGGAGGCGGCGCTGAAGCACAAGGAAGCCGCCGGGCAGGGCGAGGTGACCGTGATCAGCGTGGGCGAGGCCAGCAGCGCCGAAACGCTTCGCACCGCGCTGGCCATGGGCGCCGACAACGCCGTGCTGCTGAAGGCCGACCGTACCCCCGAGGGCCTGGCCGCCGCGCGCGTGCTGGCCGAGGAGATCAAGGGGCGCGAGTACGACCTGGTGCTGTTCGGGATGAAGGCCATCGATGACGACCTGCAGGCCGTGGGCGCCATGGTGGCCGAGCTGCTGGGGATCCCCGCCGCCACGGCGGTCACGGAATTCTCCGTCGAGGGCGGGAAGGTGACCGCGCACCGCGAGATCGAGGGCGGCGCCGAGGTGATCGAGCTGAAGACGCCCTGCGCCATCACCATCACCAAGGGCGCCTACGAGCCGCGCTACGCCAGCCTGAAGGGGATCATGGCGGCCAAGAAGAAGCCGCTGGAGGAGAAGCCCGCGCAGGTGGAGGCCGCCGGCGCCGCGCCCGCGCTCAGCTATCCGCCCGAGCGCCAGGCCGGCCGCATCGTGGGCGAGGGCCCCGACGCGGTGCCCGAGCTGCTGCGCCTGCTGCGCACCGAGGCGAAGGTCATCTGAGGGGACAGGTGACAGGGGACAGGGGACAGCCTGCAACTGCGCGGGCGGTTCGCTGGCTGTTCCCTGTTCCCTGTCCCCTGTTCCCTAGAAGTTCCGGAAACGTCCTCATCACGAGGTAGACTGAATATGCCGGGAATCTTCGCGTTCGCGGAGTCGCGCGATGGCGAGCTGCGCAAGTCGGCGCACGAGGTGGTGACCGCCGCCCGCAAGCTGGCCGACGCGCTGGGCACCGAGGTGCACGCCGTGGTCCTGGGCGCCAGCGGCCAGGCCGCCGCGGGTGACCTGGGGCAGTACGGCGCGGACAAGATCTTCGTGGGCGAGAGCGGCGCGTTCGACCGGTACTCGCCCGAGGGGTTCACGACCGTGATCGTGAACTTCATCAAGGAGCACGGCTGCGATGCCGCGGTGTTCCCCGCCACCGCGCTGGGCAAGGACCTGGCGCCGCGCGTGGCCGCCCGCCTGGGCGTGGAGTACCTGAGCGACGCCACCGCGCTCGACGCCGAGGGCGGCAGCATCACCGTCACTCGCCCGCGCTACGCCGGCAAGGTGTTCGGGAAGAGCACCGTGTCGGCCAAGCCCGCCGTGGTGTCGATCCGGCCGAACGTCTTCCAGCCGGCCGAGAACGCCAAGGCCGGCGAGGTGCAGCAGCTGAACGTCGATCTCGGCAACGCCGACTTCGGCGCGGTGGTGAAGGAGATCAAGGCCGCGGCGAGCGAAAAGCTCGACGTGAGCGAGGCGCCGATCGTGATCAGCGGCGGGCGCGGGCTGCAGAGCCCCGACAACTTCAAGCTGCTGGAAGAGCTGGCCGACGCGTTCGGCGGCAAGGCGGCGGTGGGCGCATCGCGCGCGGTGGTGGACGCCGGTTGGCGCCCGCACGGCGACCAGGTGGGGCAGACGGGGAAGACGGTGGCTCCCACGCTCTACATCGCCGTCGGGATCAGCGGGGCCATCCAGCACCTGGCCGGGATGCGCACCAGCCGCTACATCGTCGCCATCAACAAGGACCCCGAGGCCCCCATCTTCAAGGTGGCCGACTACGGCATCGTGGGCGACCTCTTCCAGATCCTTCCGCGCATGACGGAAGAGGTGAAGAAGATGCTGGGCTGAGGCGGAACGCCTCGTCTCCAGCGAACGACGATGAAGGGCGCCGGCCGCGAGGCCGGCGCCCTTCGTGGTGCCGAGGTGCCGCACGCGGAGTGCGCGCAGTCAGCAGGCCCTGCAGCTGTAGAAGTACGGAGGCTGCGACACGTAGCCGCATCCCCCGCAGTCCGTGAGGCAGCTGAAGCACGACGGGCAGGTGTTGACGGGGCAGGTGCCACAGGTCGCGCAGGTGTTGTAGCAGGTGGGGCACGTGTTCAGGCAGGTGCCCACGCAGGTGTGCTGGTCGCAGGCCGTGAATGCCGTGGGGTCGCCGCGCTGGTGCGCGACCACGGTGCTGCCGGCGCCTTCCCCCGGCATCGTGGCGAATGATTCCACCGCGAGTGACTCGATCGCCAGCGTGATCTTGCGCATGGACGCCTCGTGGGAAGGAGTGCGAAGGCCGGCGGAGAGTGCCCGGACGAACGGGCCCGAAGCCCGCGGCGCGGCCGGTGGCGGCGCTCCGGCAATGTGCTCGCGAACGGGAGCGGGAACAAGGAAACATCCATGCGACGCGGCTGCCCGGCGCGTTCGGCGGCAAGGCGGTGGTGGACGCCCGCTGGCGCCCGCACGGCGATCCAGGTGGGGCCGACGGGGAAGACGGTGGCGCCCACGCTTTACATTGCCGTCGGGATCAGCGGGGCCATCCAGCACCTGGCCGGGATGCGCACCAGCCGCTACATCGTGGCCATCAACAAGGATCCCGAGGCCCCCATCTTCAAGGTTGCCGACTACGGCATCGTCGGCGACCTCTTCCAGATCCTTCCGCGTATGACACGTGAAGAAGATGCTGGGCTGAGGCGGAACCATCCTGGTTCGTCGCCAAAAAGCGAGGCGCCGGTACCATCCGGCGCTTCGCTTTTCTGCATCGCGGGAGCTTGCATCCTTGAGTGCATGCATTTATGTTTGCATGCATCTACGAATGCATGCGTTTGTAGATGCATGCAATCGAGTGAGTGTGCAGCTCAAGGCACCGGAGCAAACGATTTGACTGATTTGACGAGAATGTTGGTCGATCGTGACCAGGAGCGCGCCGAACTGGGTGCCCTGCTGCGCCGAGGCCGTCCGGCGCTGGCGCTGCTGACGGGGCGGCGGAGAGTGGGGAAGACCTATCTGCTGGCCAACGCGTGGCCCGCAGAACAGCTGTTCCTGTACACGGCCGCGCGAACTACGCCCGAGCTGAACCGGCGGCAGCTGCTTCACGACCTGGCCCGCTGGACCGGGGAGACGCTTCGCATCGAAGACTATCCCACCTGGCGCACCGTGTTCCGCCTGGTCGCCGACGTTGCTGAGCGCCGGTCGACGGGTGATCCTCCGCAACCCACCGTGGTCGTTCTGGACGAGTTCCAGTACCTGGCCGACGGCGACGCCGGAGTGGCCGAGGTCGCGTCGGAATTGAACGCGGTGTGGGAGCAGCTTGGAACGCGCCGAGGTGCGTCGCTTCCCCTGCTCATCGTACTGGCCGGCTCGGCCGTGGCGACCATGGAGGCCCTCGCCGGGGGCGGGGCTCCACTCTACGGCCGGTTTTCCTGGCACCAGAAGCTGCAGGCATTTGGCTACTGGCACGCGGCCGAGTTCGCTCCCTTCCCGAACCTCCGTGAGCGTGCGCTCCTATACGGTGTGTTTGGCGGTACCCCGCGGTACCTCGCCGCCGTGGACCACGAGAGGCCGCTGGCGGAGAACGTGGCCAACCTGCTGCTTTCACCGCGCGGCGAGGTGCGCTTGCTGGTGGAGACGGCGCTCGATCAAGAGGAGGGGCTGCGCGAGGCCTCCACCTATCGCGCGATTCTTCGGGCCGTGGCGGACGGCTGCACCGAGCGCAACCAGATCGCCCAGCGAGCGGGGCTGCCGAACGACAGCGGGCTTCGGGCCAAGCTCGGCACGCTGGTGGAACTGGCGTACCTGGAGCAGCGCCGCAACGTGGACGCAAAGCCGAACGAGGTGGTGCGCTACGCCATCGCCGACGCGGCGTTCCGCTTCTATCACCGCTTCGTAGCCCCCAACGCGTCGGTGCTGGAGCGGTATCCGCCGGCAGAGGTGTGGGAGAGCTCCGTCGAGCCGTACCTGGGTCCGTACATGGGCCTGGAGTTCGAGCGCATTGCCACCCAGGCATACGATCGCCGCGCGCTGCGCCTGGGCTTGCCGATGGTGGAGCGGTGGGGGCGGTGGGAAGGCCTCGACCGTGCCCGGCGCGCCCTGGAGATCGACATCGTGGCGCCCCTGGCGGACGGGCGCATGATGACCGGCTCCGTGAAGTGGGACGCGGCACCGATCGGGTCGGGCGTGCACCACGGACATCTGGAGATGCTTCGCCGGGCGGCGGATGCCGGGCGAGCCTGGGCGCACGCGGGGCTCGATGCCGGCGCTCCTCTGTTCTACGTCGCCGCGGGAGGTTTCACGGATGCGTTCCGCACCGAATCCCAGGCCAGCGGTCATCCCGTGATCCTCTGGACGCTGGAAGACCTTTACGAGGTGTGACATTGGAGGGGGTACGGAAAATATTTGAATCACACATGCATGCAATTACGAATGCATGCATTCGTAAATGCATGCATGTTCGAATGCATGATTGCGTATGCCAAGCCTGTTTCCAGTGACTGCGGGTCTCCGTGTCTCGCGCAACTCCCGCCGCCTGCCTATCTTCCGCGCATCGAACCCACGCCTCTACCCGACGAAGCGACGCGCCGTGGCATCGCCTGTATTCCGCTCGCCCTGGATCGCGCCGCTGGCGCTGCTGCTGGCGGCCGTGTCGCTCGGCGCCAACGGCGTGCTGCTGTACAAGCTGCGGCGCCCCGAACGGATGCTGGCGCCCGCGCTGGACCGGGTGGCTGGCAAGCTCCAGCAGTCGGGCGCCAGCATCCGATACACGGTGCGCATCCCCGCCGGCACGCCGGTCAGCTTCGACGTGCCCATCGACCAGAGCTACACCATCAAGCTGCGCACCCAGCTCCCCATCAACACCACCGTGCGGGTGCCGGTGAGCACGCCGTTCGGAAACCGGCAGATCACCATCCCCGTACGCACCAACATCCCCATCCGGCAAGACATGCCCGTGCGCCTGATCGACACCTTTCACCTGCGTACCCGCACCAACGCCGAATACGTGATCCCGCTGGAGATCAAGCTGAAAGACCTTCCGATGGACGCCCTTCGCCAGTCGCTGCAGCCATGACCCGCCCGCTCGCGTCCATGGCCGTGCTCGCCTGCGCGCTCGCGCTGGCCGGCTGCCGCAACGACGATCCCGGCGCACGCACCCAGCCAGTGGCGGGGAGCGCCGTCGCGGCACCATCGCCCTCGTGGCGCGCCAACCCCGCCGCGGGCCCCACGCTGGGCGGCGGCCCCGACAGCCTGAGCGTGGAGACGGGGCCGCACACCATCCTCTGGCCCGCGGGCGAGCACGAGCTGGCGCCGCCGTACACCATCCGCGCCAGCTTCGAGAAGAGGCGCGGGCGCCTGCACGAAGGATACGGCATCCTCTTTGGCGGCAGCGGGCTGCAGGGGCCCGAGGCGGGGCAGGTGTACAGCTACTTCCTGGTGCGCGGCGACGGCAGCTTCCTGGTCAAGCGCAGGCAGGGCGCCGAGACGCCCGTGGTGCGCGACTGGACGCAGCACCCCGCCATCCGCCGCGACGTGGACGAGACGGGGCGCCCCAACCGGCTGGAGGTGGCGGTGAGCGACACCGTGGCGGTGTTCCGCGTGAATGGCACCGAGGTGGCGCGCGTCCCCACGGCCGAGCTGTCGGTGCGCGGGCTGGCCGGGGTGCGCACGGCGCACGAATGCCTTTTGCTGGTGCGTGGCTTCCGCGCCGAGCCGGGCGCCGCGGGCGGAGGGGCGGAGTGACGGGAGCGCCGCGTGTGCTGGTGGCCGACGACGACCCGGCGATCCGCAAGGCGCTGGGGATCATCCTCACCGCCTACGACGTCCGCGAGGCCGGCGACGGGGCCCAGGCGCTGCGCCTGTTCGAGTCCGAGGGCGCGGACCTCGTCCTGTCGGACCTGCAGATGCCGGGGATGAGCGGGCTGGAGCTGCTCCGCCGCGTGAAGGCGGCCGACGACACGGCCGGCTTCATCATCCTGACCGGCGCGGGGACGGTGGAGAACGCCGTGCAGGCGCTGCGGCTGCAGGCCGACGACTACCTGGTCAAGCCGTTCAACGTGGACGAGGTGCTGCTCGCCTGCGAGCGCGCGCTGGAGCACCGCCGTCTCGTCCGCGAGAACCGCGGCTACCAGCAGCACCTGGAAGAGCGCGTGGCCGAGCAGGCGCGGCAGATCGAGAGCCTGGTGGTGGAGGCGCTCTGCTCGCTGGCCACCGCCATCGACACGCGCGACGACTACACCGGCGGGCACGTGGAGCGGGTGGCGCGCCTGGCCGCGGCCACGGGGCGCGAGCTGGGGCTTTCCGGCCCCGAGCTGCGCGCGCTGTGGATCGGCGCGCTGCTGCACGACGTGGGGAAGATCGGGGTGAGCGACGCCATCCTGAAAAAGCCCGGCGCGCTGACCGACGACGAGTACGCGCAGATGAAGCGCCACCCCGAGATCGGCGCCAAGGTGATGGCCAGCAGCGGCTTCTTGCGCCCCGGGCTGGAGGCGGTGCTGCATCACCAGGAGCACTGGGACGGCACCGGCTACCCGTTCGGGCTGAAGGGCGAGGAGATCTCGCTGCAGGGGCGGATCGTGGCGGTGGTGGACTGCTACGACGCGCTGGTCACCCGCCGCCCCTACCGCGCCGCCGTGACCGACGAGGCGGCGATGACCGAGATCCGCGCCTGCGCCGGCACCCAGTTCGACCCCGCGGTGGTCGGCGCCTTCCTCCGCGCCGCCCGCGCCGGCTTCCCCGCCGACCCCGAGACGCCCGCGCTCCCGGAGCGGGGTGGGAGTTGATTACATTGCCCGTACTGCGACCTGTGTGGGTAGGAATCGGACCGCTGGTCTGGCTCTGAACTCACCGGTGGGGAGTGGGTCGTTGCCCTCATTCGATCGCACCGTGATGGATTTGACGATTGAGTCTACCTGTCGATAATGCCGCGTCCGGCTACGCCGCCGAGCTGGAGCTCGCCATGCTCGCCGCGCGGGCGGCGGGGGAGGCGGTGATGCAGGCGTTCCGTACCGATGCCGAGGTGCGGTACAAGGGGCCCGAGCAGCCGGTGACGGACGCCGACCTGGCGGCCGACCGCATCATCCACCAGGTGCTGCTGGAGGGGCGGCCGGACTACGGATGGCTGTCGGAGGAGACCCGGGACTCGCCGGACCGGCTGTCGAGACAGCGGCTGTGGGTGGTGGACCCGATCGACGGCACCAACTCGTTCGTGAAGGGGCGCGCCGAGTTCGCGATCTGCGTGGGGCTGGTGGACGGGGGTCGGCCGGTGATCGGCGTGGTCTTCAACCCCGCCACCGGCGAGCTGTACCACGCGGTGGAGGGCGGCGGCGCGTTCCTGAACAACGCGCCCATCCAGGTGTCGGGCACGGACGAGACCGCGGAGGCGCGGACGCTGTTCGCCTCGCGCTGGGAGATGGGGCGCGGCGAGCTGGACCACTTCGCCGAGCCCTGGCGCGTGCTGCCGATGGGGAGCACCGCGTACAAGATGGTGAAGGTGGCCGACGGCACCGCCGACGTCTTCGTATCCTCCGGCCCCAAGGCCGAGTGGGACGTGGCCGCCGCCGCGGTGATCGTGGCCGAGGCGGGTGGCCGCGTGACCGGCCCCGCCGGCGAGGAATTCCGCTACAACCAGCCGGACCCCGCCTGGCGCGGCGTGGTGGCCAGCAACGGGGTGCTGCACGACGCCGTGCTGGAGCTGACGCGCAACCACCGCGCGAGCTACTGAACCCTGCGTTCCTCCCCGAAACCAGCGCTCCCCCGCCCGCGTAGCTTTGGGCGGGGAGCGTTTTCGTGTCTTGAGAGGGAGAGAAATGATCGAGCTGCTGGCGGGAGCGGCGGCAGTGCTCGCGGTGGTGGAAGGGGTGCAGTCGGTCTCCTACGCCGCGTGCGGGCTTGGACGGCTCGCGATGCGCGCCGTGGTGCGGCGGAACCGTTGACGGAGGCCCCGCATGCTTGTGATCGCGGCGATGTTCGGCCTGTGCGGGGTGCTGCTGATCGTGCTGATGCTGCTGGCGATCTGCGGCCACTGGTTCGTGGAACTGCGGCTCGGACGGAAGCTCGCCGTGCAGTGCGCGTGGTGGCTGGTCACGGTCCCGGCGATGCTCTGCGCGTCGGCGTGGTGGCGCGAGAATCCCCATTCCTCGTTCCGCACCCTGCTCGCCGTGGCGAGCTGCATCGCCATGCCCGGGCTGGGCGTGGGAATGGCGGTGCGGACGGTGATGCCTCCGAAGGACGCCGGATCGCCGCCGTGGTACGCGATCACTCGCAAGCGGGCGTCCGCCGGCGCGGGAGCGTTGCGAAACGCGCGTCTGCGGCGCGATTGAAGCGGGCGCTTGCCCCGGCGGCGGTGGGCGGGCTACACTCCCCGCCCACCATTTGACCCGGGGGAGAGATGGTCGTCCTGCTGCTGAAGTACATCAAGCCGATCGAAGAGGTGGAGCGGCTGACGCCCGCGCACCGCGAGTTCCTGCAGCGCTACTACCGCGAGGGGAAGCTGATCGTCTCGGGCCCGCGCGAGCCGCGCACCGGCGGGGTGATCCTGGCGAACGTGGCCAACGAGGTGGAGGCGATGAAGATCATCGTGGAAGACCCGTTCTTCGTGGAGAAGGTCGCCGAGTACGAGGTGATCCGCTTCAACCCCACCTGGCACGACCCGCGCTTTGCCCCCTTCGTGGACGGCGCGACCCCCAATTCGTGAGCTACCTGCGCGAGATCCAGCTGGAGCGTGACCGGGTGCCGTCTTTCGAGCGGTACCCGTTCTCGCTTCCGGCCGTGAGAGGGCTGAAGCGGCTGGAGCTTCACCCGTCGGTCACCTTCTTCGTGGGCGAGAACGGGAGCGGCAAGAGCACGCTGCTCGAAGCGGTCGCCCTCTCCCTGGGCTTCAACGCCGAGGGCGGCTCGCTGGGCGAGCTGAACTTCTCCACGCGCGCCTCTCATTCCGAGCTTCACCAGTTCGTGCAGCCGCGCCCGTCGGGCATCGACTACGGCTTCTTCCTGCGCGCCGAGAGCTTCTTCAACGTGGCGACCGAGATCGAGCGGATCGACCAGGAGGGTTGGTCGCGCGCGCTTCCCAAGAAGGCGATCGACTACTTTGGCGGGCGGTCGCTGCACGAGCAGTCGCACGGGGAGAGCTTCCTGGCGCTGTTCCAGCACAAGCTGCACGGCGGAATGCTGGTGCTGCTCGACGAGCCCGAGGCCGCGCTCAGCCCGCTGCGCCAGATGACGCTGCTCACCCTGTTGCACAAGCACGTGCGCAGCGGCGCCCAGTTTGTGATCGCCACGCACTCCCCCATCGTTCTGGCCTATCCTGACTCGTGGATCTACCAGTTCGGCGAGGGCGGCGTGGAGCGCGTGGGATACGAGGAAACCGAGCACTACCGCGTCTATCACGATTTTCTCGAGGCGCCCGGCCGGTCGTTGCGGATTCTGCTATCCGAGGAAGAAGGGTGAGCAAGTGCTGGGTGCTGAGTGCTGAGTGCTGAGTGCTGAGTGCTGGGTGCTGGGTGCTGGGTGCTG
>DASSJS010000406.1:0-3668 GCA_035691085.1 Longimicrobium sp. | reverse complement strand
CCGCCCTCCTGGCAGCGTTTGCCCTGGCCGCCCTCCCCGCCGCGGCGCGTGCCCAGGCGCTCTCGCTGGGCCTGGCGCTGCCCATCTCCCGGCTCACTCCCGGGCTGGTGGTGGTGCCCGACGTGCGCGGGCAGTCACTCTCCGGCGCCGCGGTGCGGGTGGCCGGCGTGGGGCTGGTGCCCCGCCACGCCGCCTCCGCGCCGGGCGACGTGGACACCTCGCCGGTGCGGCGGCAGTGGCCGCGCGCCGGGCAGCGCGTTCCCCAGGGCACCGTGGTGGCGCTGGAGCTGGCGGCCGTCCCCGCCGGCGCGCCGGCCCGCGCGCCCGCGCACGGCGCCGCCGCCGCGGCGGTGGCCCGGCTGGCGCGGACGTCGGTGACGGCTTCGTTCGACACCCGCGAACGGCCGCGGCCCGCTCCGTCCGCCGCGCTGTGGTGGGCCGCCGCGGGCGTCGGCGCCACGCTTCTGTTCCTGGGGTTCCGGCAGAAGCCCGCGGCCCGCGAGCCAATCACCGCGGCCGAGCATCCGGTGGATGGGGATGAGCCCATGCGAGCAGACGCCGCTCCGCACGCGGCGGATGGGCCGCGCAGGCGGTTCGTCCGCGCCGTGCGCGTGAAGCGGACCCGCAGCGTGCCGCGCTACGCCCTTGCCGCCGCCGGCCCCACCGCCGCGCACTCCGGGCTGGCCGCCGACGCCTGACTCGCGGCCGCACGCGCCGAAGCGTGGACCGATTCGACGGAGAGACGCCCATCCGGCGCGATCCGTCGAACGCGCGTGCACCCCGGCTCCGCGAGACGCGGATCTTCGGCGTTGTGCCCAGTAGCGATCCGACGGTGCCTTCGCGTCCGGAAACTGTCACGGCATCGAGATGGCGGGCGTTATCCGGTGCAGGGAACGTGAGGACGATCTCCAACCCCCGCAACCGGAGGCGAGCATGAGGAATTCCTGGTCCGTGCATCACCACCAGACGGGCGCCGGCTCAATGCGGCGAATCTGTGTCGCGGCGCTCGCCGCCCTCTGCTGGACCGCGAGTGGCTGCGCGGCCCAGACGGCACTTCCCGGCCGGCCGCAACCGTCGACCGCCGTGACGCAGACGCGGAGCATCCAGTCGGTTCCGCTGGATCTGAACTGGGTGAAGCGCTGGTATGAGCGCCCCATCCACCGGCGCGCCAGCACCGCCCCGCGTGGCCCCAAGCCGCTGTTCGTGGTGGATGGACGCCGTATGACAGCGGACGAGTTCGCGCTGATACGGCTGAATCCGAACGAGATCGTGGAGGTACACATCCTCAAGGAGGCGGATGCCAGGCCGTTGTACGGCGAAGCCGCCGCGGGAGGCGTGGTGATCATCACCACCAAGCAGGCGGCGGGACGATGAAGCGCATCCGCACGGTGGCACTCGTCTGCTGGACCGCGAGTGGCTGCGCGGCCCAGGCGGCACTTCCCGGCCGGCCGCAACCGTCGACCGTCGTGACGCAGACGCGGAGCATCCAGTCGGTTCCGCTGAAAAACAACGGAGCGAACCAGCCCGGCCCTCTCCTGCGCGGTCCGTTGTACGTGGTGGATGGACGCCGCTTCACGGCGGACGAGTTAACGCGGCGGGGACTGAATCCCGGGAAAATCGTCGAGATGGAGGTCCTCTGGGGTCCGGCGGCCTCGGCGTTGTACGGCGCATCCGCCGCGGAGGGCCTGGTGATCATCACCACCCGCGCCGGTGCGCGACCGTAGAGGGATCACCATCCCGGAGGAAAGAGAAACAGCAGGGCGGCAGAGAGATCTCTCTGCCGCCCTGCTGCTATTTCCTCCCTGATCGCTGATCAGCCCGCTTCGATTACGGCGGACGAATCGCGCGATCCTTCCCGCGTGCTCAGCAGCCGTACCCGGGGCGGCAGAGGTTGCTCAGCGCGCCCAGGTCGGCCTCGATCCCGCCGAGGCGGCTGGAGTAGGTGGTGGTGTAGTCGGTGCCCGGGCCGCCCCACATCACGCCGTGGAGCTGCACGTCGTTCTCGGCCGAGCCGGCGCCGCCGATGTACACGTACACGGGCGAGCCGCTGTCGCCGCCCTCGCTCCACACCTTGGAGATGTCCTGGCAGCGCAGGCTGCCGATGGTGACGCACGAGTTGGTGACCTGCCCGTAGGTGGAGCCGCTGGTGCGGCCGGTCTTGTCCAGGTAGCTCCCCACCGGCAGCGACCCCGTGTAGCGCCCGATGATGTCGAACTCGCCGATGGTGGTGAGCCCGCCCGCCGCGCCCGTGTTCCAGTTGGTGCGGATGATCCCGCCCTGGCCAATGGTGCGCGTGCCGTTGTGGCTGATGTACACGGCGTCGGCCTGGCGGCAGCTGGCCACGCCGCTCACGCAGGCGTACAGCCCGCGGTCGGCCACCTCGTTGCCCACCTGGTTCCCCGCGGCCACGGTGTTCTGGTATTCGGCCACCCCGTCGAAGGCGTACTGCGTGGTGGTGCAGTGCGAGTTGGTCACGAAGATGCTGGCGCCGGTGGACACGCGCGTGGCGTTGAACCCCGCGGTGCACAGGTACTGCCCGAACGCGATCTGGATGCCGCCCACGAAGGTGGTGAAGCGGTCGCGCACGGTGGCGCGCATCTGCGGCGCGGCCTGGGTCTGCACGGCCACGGCGGCGGCGGGGATCCCCAGCCGCGCGGCCTCGCTGCGCACCACGCCGCCGGCGTTGGCGTCGGCCACGCCCAGCAGCACGCGGTTGTTCACCTCGTCAACGTCCACCAGGAACACGTCGGCGCGCTGCTGGATGAGGGGGGTGAGCTGCTCGGCCCATGCCTGCAGCTGCGCGAAGTCATAGTCGGCCTTCAGGAAGATGGGCTGCGCGGCCGCGTTGGCGTGGCGCCCGCGGCGCGCGGCGGCGAGCTCCCGCGCCAGGTAGCGCTGGGCCGCGCCGCGCTGCGAGGGATCGGTCAGGCGGATCACCGGCGTGCCGTCACCCTGCAGGTAGAACCCGGCGAACCCGGGTGCCTCGGCGCGCGCCGCGCGGGCGAACTCGTCGTCCGAGGTGCGGAACTGCGCCTGCGGAGCGGCGTTGTTGAACGCCGGGCTCCCCGCGCCGGGGCCGGCCGGCGTGTCCTGCCGGTCGCACGCCGCCGTGGCCAGCATCGCGAGCACCGCCGCGGGGACCGTCTTGGTGTACCTCATCTGCGTCCTCTCAAGTGGGTTGGTGAGGGAGTACAGCTCGACCAGGTGCATATATTTTTATACGTGAAATGTTAGTCACGCAAGGGGTGCAAACAACCATTTATTCTGCCACGCGGATCTGTATCACGGCTGAACCGCAATCCTGCCGGGTCCGGGGCAGTCGCATTCCGGAACACCCACCCCACTCTTCATCACCATGCCGCGCAGCTTGGCTTACGATCTCCTTGGATAAAAATGTCCAATAGGCCGCACTGTTGCCCGTCCAGAATCACGAATCGTTATGTCCCTTCAGTACTTTGTCGTGGCCAGAGAGGGCGGGGCTTGGGAGGATGAAACGAGAACCCCCCGCCCGATGCCGGCGAGGGGTTTCTTCCGGTTCAGCCAGCCGTGAGCCCGCGAGCGAACCGCACTCACGCACTCACGCACTCACGCACTCACGCACTCACGCACTCACGCACTCACGCACTCACGCACTCACGCACTCACGCACTCACGCACTCACGCACTAA
>DASSJS010000405.1:0-4520 GCA_035691085.1 Longimicrobium sp. | reverse complement strand
AGCATGCTGGCGAACTGGGTTGCTTCGGAGTGGGACAGCGCCATGATGGGAACCCCTCGGGTGAAGTGTGTGGTCGGCCGCTTTTCCGGCGGCTCACCGGCCGGCTTTCTCGTACCTGCCGTCCAGCCGAGGGATTCGTTGGACGCGAGGAGCGGATTTTCCCACGCGGATCCAACCGTGTTGGGAAATTGGCACGGGATGCGGACGCGCGAAGGGCCGCCTCCGTGATGGGGCGGCCCTTCGGCGTGGGCGTTTCACCACATCATGATGAAGGGAGGCGAGGTGAGGTCCACGAAGCGGACCTGCGCGCGGACGATGTACTTGCGCCCCTTCAGCAGCTTCACCCGCAGCCGGGCGTTGCGGTCCTCACCGCTGTCGTCGTCGGCGGTGATGAAGCGCGGATTCCCGTTCTCCTCCTCGAACAGCGCCACGATGGAGTCGCACGAGCCGAAGGTGCCGATGTTGTACTTCCGCGTGGCCTCGGGGCGCACCACGAAGTCCTGCTGGTCGCCGTTGTGTGTCGGCAGGAACTGCGAGAGCCCGGCACCCAGCGTGGGGAACGCCGACGGCGTCTGCGGCGGGTAGAAGGTGCGCACCCACGTCTTGTCGCGCTCCGACAGGCCGCCGGCGGGGCGCACGCCGGTGGCGTCGAACGGGTGCGGCGAGCGGATCAGCCCGGGGCCGAACGGATAGTGCATGATGGAGTTGGCGTCCCAGCTCGACCCCTGCACCTCGTTCGGCGAGATCTTGCGGATGATGTTCCAGTGCGTCTTCTCGCGGTCCCAGTTGTTGGGCGGGGCGGCGAGCGTGGTGTACACCGCCTCCTCGTTCCACACGATGCCGGCGAACGGGTTCTGGTGCTCGTGCTCCAGCCCCAGCGTGTGCCCGATCTCGTGCAGCGCGGTGTCGTGCCCCTGGCTGCCCACCAGCCGCCACCCGAAGTTCATCGTGCGCTCGCCCGAGCCCCGCTTCAGCACGTCGGTGCCCACCGCCGAGTACGACCCGTCGCCCAGCATGAAGCCGATCCGCACCTCGGCCTCGGTGCGCGAGTTGACCTCCACGAACTCCAGGCCGATCCCCAGCTCCTTCCACGTCTTGAACGCGCGGCGGACCACCTCCCGCTGGTCGTTGTCGCCCACCCACGAGCGGAACTCCTTCTGGCCGTTGGACAGCACCACGGTGGTGCCGTCGGTGGGGCGGTCGAAGAAGTAGTAGTGGATCACCGTTCCGTTCAGCCACTTGCGGTCGAGCGCGAAGATCGCCTCCAGCCGCAGGCCGGTGACGTTGGGCGACATCACCCGCGGCGGTGACGGCGGCTGGGCGCAGTACTGGGGATACGCGGCCTCGCCACGTCCCGGGGGATATGTCGAGGCGTCACGGTTGGCGGGAGGTTGCATGGTGGATGTCCCGAGGCAGGGGTTGAAGAGAGGCGAGTGCGCGAAGGAGCGCGTGCAACGTATAGATGGTGGGTCCGTCGCGGATTCCCAAGAGGGATGCAGAGGCCCGCCCCGGTTCGCGCGGGGCGGGCCTTTGCTTCGACTGTTCTACCGGATGCGGAGAGTGCCTACACCGCGCAGACCGGGCCGGAGCACGCCGGCTGGTAGCACGAAGCCTGGCAGGTGGCCGCGCAGGTGCTGGGGCAGGTGGCGGCGCACGTCTTGGCGCAGGTGTCCACCTGTGCGCAGGTGGCGTCGTAGCAGGTGCCGTTCACGGTGCAGTTCCACGCGCTGGGGCACGCGTCGATCTCCGAGCAGTTCGGATACGTCCGCACCACCGCGTCGCCGATCAGCACGCCCGCGGCGACCACGGTGCCGGTGCCGGCGGCCGTTTGCGTCTCGAACGATTCCACCTTCAGCGCGTCGAGTTCCATCCGGAGCTTCTTCATCACGCCACCTCGTCGGAAGGATCTGGGGGAAAGGTTCAGGCGCACCCGGCGCACGGCAGCGTGATGCAGCTGCACGCGGTGACGCAGGTGACATAGCAGGTGTCGCCGCACGTGTAATCGCACGTGTTCGCGCAGGTGAACCTGCACGTGGCCGGGCACGTCACGTCCGCCGTTTTCGGCACGGGCGCGGTGATCGCCACGTCACCCTCGTCCGCGTCCAGCCGGCCGCGCACCGACCCGGCGTTCGCGGAGCCGTGGCCGGTGGCGAAGCTGTCCACCACCAGCGAGTCCATCTCCAGCTTCAGCTTTTCCATGGCGGCATCTCCCGATCGGCAGGTCAGGTGCAGGTGTCGCACGGGAGGGTGGGGCAGCTGCACCGCGTCACGCAGGTGATGTAGCAGGTGTCGCAGCTGGCGGGGCAGGTGACGCGACAGGTGGCCGGGCAGGTCTCGGCCCACGTCACGGTGATGGGTGCCGTGATGGCCACGTCGCCCGTCTCGCCCTCTTCCAGGTCGGCCCGGGCGCGCACGGTGCCCGTGTTCTGCGGCGCGCTGGCCGTGACGAACGACTCCACCGAGAGTGCGTCGAGCTCGAGCTTCATCTTGCTCACGAGTGCCTCCTCCGGCTGGCGGGGGGAATGCGAGGAACCCGCGCGCCGGTGTGGCGTGCGGGTGGAACGAAGATTACGTCAGCAAAAGGGAGAGCGGAAGAATTTTGATTCGCCGCGCCCGGCTGATGGCCCGGTGCGCGTCGAACGATTTGAAGCGGACTCTTCGCTCAGCCGCCGACGCTCGCTCGCGCCATGTCGCACTCCTCGCACCCCTCGCCTCTCGCGTGGAGGAAGACGAGCGGGTCGCGGGAGAGCTGCTCGAGCGCGACCGACACGATGTGGCGGGAGCGGGCCAGGCGCGCGGGGGCATGGCCCACGGTGCCTTCGTGCTGCAGGCCGCGCGTGCGCAGCCACTCGTCCGCGAGCGTGAAGCGCTGGCAGCAGTGGTCGTTCTCGCCGTAGTCCACGCGCACGGGAACGCCGCCGCGGAGCACGGTGATGGATTTCGGAACGCGGTAGGGGACGCCGGCGATCAGCTCGGCCAGGTGCAGGGTGGTGTCTTCGGAGTGGTTCACGCCCAGGAGCAGCACCTGGCCGCCCATCTCATGCACGCGGCCGACGGGGCTCTCGGGGATGTGCGGTGGAAGCGGGAGCGGGTCGCGCACGACCTCCGCCCCGCGCGGGCCGGCGGCGGCGAACGCGAAGTTATGGCCGCTGCGCAGCACGCCGGGCATCCGCCAGAAGGTGTCCGCCACCACGCCCAGGTCCGCGGACGCTGGCGTGGACGCGGGATCGAACGGCTCCTCATCATCCCCCGCCCAGGCCGGCATCACCAGCGTGCCGCCGGGGCCCAGGGCGTTCCGCAGCGCCTGGATCAGCCCGGCGGGGCCGCCCTCCACCGGGCGCACGGCGCGGAAGGAGGTGTGCACCAGCAGCACGCCGCCGGGCGTGACGCCGAGGGAGCGAAGCTGGCCGGTGACTTCGGCTCCGGGGATCTCGTGAAGTGCCGTCATGCGTGTTCCGGTAAAAGGTTTCGTGCGTGCCCGCCTTCTGAACCGGCGGCGCGAAGATCGGCGATGCATTTGTTCCCAGCCCCGGTTCGATGCCGTGCGCCCCAAGGAGATTCCCTCCGCGCTCGCCGAGACGGGACCGAGCCTGCCCCGGCACCCCGGCGATCGGGCAGCAAGCCCCGGCCAGGCGAGGGAAATGCTTGCTCCGGGCCGCGCCCGCCCTTACCGTTACACCCGGCTTCCCGTCCTCCCCCTTGACGTCTCCGCGCCGCATCCCTCCGGCGGCTCCCCCTTCGCACGGCATGACAGATACCCACGCCGCTCCTGGTGGCGGGCCGGCGGGCGCCTCGCCGGCCGCGCGCGACCGCGATGCCATCTCCGACAAGGAGGTGCTGACCTACCGCCTGGTCACCGGCGTGTCGGCCATCGCCGTGCTGGGGTTCGGGCTCGTGTACCGCGCCGTGCTGCCGGGCGCCGACGACCCGTGGGCGGCCCGCTTCGTGGTGGCGGCGGCCGCGCTGGCGGTGCTCGGCCTCACCTTCGTGCCCGGGCGGCCGCGGCTGGTGGCGGCGCTGCACGCCCTCTACCTGCTGTTCACCGTGTGGGTATGCGGGCTGCTGCTGCTGAACGGCTTCGCGCCCGAGTACCAGCTGGGGCTGGTGGTGATCGTGGCGGTGATCAGCGCGCTCTTCCGCAGCACGCGCGAGCAGCTGGCGTACGGGGCGGTCACGCTGGCGCTGGTTGCCGCGGTGGCGGCCCGGGTGCCCCAGCCCCGCAGCAGCCCCCTCCTGTTCGGCAGCTACCTGCTGGTGATCCTGGTGCTCTTCCACGTGGTGGTGCGCAACCGCCTGCGTGCCGAGCGCGACCTGGCCGCCAGCAACCGGCGCTACGCGCTGGCCGCGCAGGGCGCCCACGACGGGCTGTGGGACTGGGACCTGGCGGCGGGGCGGGTCTACTACTCGCCGCGGTGGAAGGAGATCGTGGGGCGCGCGGACCACGAGGTGGGCACCGGCCCGTCGGAGTGGCTGGAGCGCATCCACCCCGACGACCGGGCGCGGGTGGAGGCCGAGCTCTT
>DASSJS010000404.1:0-8363 GCA_035691085.1 Longimicrobium sp. | reverse complement strand
ACCTCCGCACCTCCGCACCTCCGCACCCGTCACGCACCCATCCCCGCCCGCGCGGCGCGAACCCGGTCGACCGTGACGGACGGATCGCCGCCGGAACGGGCGTCGCGCTCGGCGTGGTCGCGGAGGCGCTTGGCCATGCTGATGCGGGTGAGCGGCGGCTGCTCGTCCACCAGCGCGTCCAGCATCCGGCGCGCGTCGTCGGTCCACGCCACGGCCTGGCGGGCGGGCGTCGGCTCGGCCTTGTCGAGCTCGGTGCCCAGCGGGATGATGTGGAAGAGCACGTCGAAGAGTGCGTTGCAGACCTCCTGCACCAGGTACACGCATCCCGCGTAGCCCATGAAGGGCGTGCCCGTGTGCCGCCGCACGATGGCGCCGGGGAACGACGCCGGGATCCACATCGCCCGGCTGCCGGCCTCGGCCAGGTACATCCGCTCGTTGAAGGAGCCGAAGACGATGGTGGGCGGCGCCTGGGCCAGCGCCTCGCGGACGGCCGCGTTGTCGGGCTTCACGCCGGGCCTGCGGCTGATGGCGAACGAGCAGGGCATCCCCAGGTCGTCTTCCAGGTAGCGCCGGATGCCGCGGGCGTGCGTCTCGTTGGCGACGATGCCGAAGCGGGTGGTGGCGAAGAAGTCCTGCGTGACGCTGCGCCACAGGTCCCACACGGGCTTGAGCGTGGTGTGCTTCTCGCGCTCGATGAACGGCTGGGGATCGACCCCCGCCAGCTCGCCCAGCTTCTCCAGGAAGAGCGTGGTCTGCGTCAGCCCCACGGGCGCCTGCAGGTAGGGCGCGTCCAGCTCCTCGCACAGCTTGCGGCCGAACTCGCGGTACAGGCACACGTTCACGGCGGCGTCGGCCAGCCGCGGCGTGTCGTCCAGGTGCGCGCCGAGCGGGTAGACCAGGTTCACCTCGCAGCCGATCCCCTCCACCAGCCGGCGCACCTCGGCCAGGTCCGACGCCAGGTTGAAGGTGCCGTAGATGGCGCCGATCAGGTTGACCAGCGGCTTCGCGCCCTCGGGGCGCGCCGTCTTCTTCCGCGCCTTCGACTTCTTCTCGCCGAACTCCGTCCACAGCCAGCGCAGCGCGCGGTCGGCGCTCTGCCACTGGTCCTCGTCGATGGTGCGCGGGAGGAAGCGGAGGAGGTTGCTCCCCTCGGGGGTCACGCCGCCGCCGATCATCTCGGCGATGCTCCCGGTGACGACGACGGCGGGGCGGTCGGGGTCGAGTGTCTTCCCGGCGCGGCGCAGCGCCTGCTCGGTGCCGCTCATCGACAGCTCTTCCTCGCCCATCCCGGTCACGGCGATGGGGAGCTCGTGCGGCGGGAGCGCGTCGGTGTAGTGGAGCACCGACACCACGGGAAGGTTCTCGCACCCCACGGGGCCGTCGATCACCACCTGCAGCCCCTTGAGCGCGGTGAAGGCGTACACGGAGCCCCAGTAGCCGCCCGCGCGATCGTGGTCCAGGACGAGCATCAGGCCGCCTCCCCCGTCTGCCCCACCATCCCCCGCCGCTTGCCGGTGACGGCCTTCCCCTCGCGGGCGGCCGCGTTGCGCTCGATCGCCTTCGGCCGCGCCTTGGGGACGCCGTCGTGGCCATACCCGGTGGCGTCGCCGGTGCCCACGCCCGCGAAGAACTCGCGCATCCGGTTCAGCCGCCCGCGCCCGCCGATGGCCAGCGACACCGTCTGCGAGAAGCCGCCGGCGCCCGCGGGGCCGAAGAGCGGCCGCGCGGAGATCAGGTTGGTGAAGTAGAGCGCCGGGATCCCCGCCTCCTTCGCCTTCTGGACGACGGGCGTGGTGCCGATGGCCAGGTCGGGGCGCGCGTCGCGCATGGCCGCGAGGTCGTGCTCCAGCGAGGCGCGGTACTGCACGTGGCAGCCGTTCGCCTCCAGCCACTGCCGGTCGGGCTCGCTCCACTCGGTGCGGGGGCACGCCGTCCCAGCGTACGGCACCTCGGCGCCCGCCTCGATCAGCAGCCGCGCCACCAGCAGCTCGGAGCCTTCATAGCCGGTGACGGTCACGCGGCCGCGGATCGGGTTGGCGGCCAGCGCGCCGCGGACCGCCGGGAGCGCCGCGGCCTTCGCCGCCTCGACGCTGGCGGACGGGATGCCGGCGGCGGCGCCGATTGCCTCGAGCCAGGCGGCGGTGCCGTCGACGCCGACCGGCGCGGAGGCAACGACGGGGCGGCCGGCGGCCTTGAGCTCGCGCACGGAGGCCACGTAGAAGGGGTGCACGGCGGCGGCGGCCACGCAGTCGAGCGCGGCGTACAGCTCGCGCCACTCGCGGCAGGGGACGGCGGGCCCGGCGGCCAGCCCCATCGGCGCCAGCAGCGCGCCGATGCCCACCGGGTCCATGGGGAAGAGCTCGCCGATCAGGGTGACGGTGGGCAGGTTGGTGACGGCGGTGCGGGCGCGGGCCACGGGGCCCTGGCCGGCCTCCTCGCGGGCGCGGCGGAGCATGGCGCCGGCGAGCACGTCCTTGGCCTCGGCAGGGGTCGGCACGCCGAAGCCGGGAACGTCGATGCCGATGATGCGGACGCCGTTGATCTCTTTCGGGAGCAGGTCCAGCGGCACGCCCGAGGCGGTGGGGATGCACAGGTTGGTCATCACCACCGCGTCGTACTTCTCGGGGTCGGCCAGCTCGAACATCGCCTTGCGGATGTCTTCGAAGAGCTGGCCGGTGACCAGCGACTCGCTGTTGAAGGGGACGTAGCCCACCGTCCGCCGCGCGCCGTAGAAGTGCGAGGTGAAGGTGAGCCCGTACACGCAGCAGGCGCTGCCGGAGAGCACCGTGGCCGTGCGCCGCATGCGCAGCCCCACGCGCAGCGAGCCGAAGGCGGGGCACATCGACTGCGGCCGGTCGTGCGCGCCGAGCGGATAGTCGGCCCGGAGCTTCTCCACCGCGGGGCTCGCGGCGGACGCATCGCGCGCCTCCGCCCCGCCGTGGCAGCCGCACGAGTCTCCGCCGCCGCCGCACGAGCCGCCGCCCGTGCTCTCGCACGAGGGCGCGGCCTGGGGAGCGAGGACGGGGAGGGGGGCGCGGGGGGCCAGGATCGTGTCCATGGGGTCAGGCCGCATGGTCGTAGACGACCTCGAGAGTGGGCCGCTCCACCCAGGTGCCGCCGCGCATGTCGGCCTGCGACGCAGGCTGCAGCACCACGCCCCGCCCCACCGCGTCGCCCTTGAACAGGCTCAGCAGCGATTCATGGTCGAGCGGAGTGGGGCGGACGGGGGGCGCCTCGGCCACCTGCACCGCGAGCTGTTCGAACACCGGCGCCCAGCGGCCGCCGGGAAGGCCGATGATCTCGTAGTTGGCGCTCTTGCGGCGGATGTCCTCGTCGGCGGGGATCGAGGCGAGCACGGGGATCCCCGCGCGCCGGGCGAAGGCGGCCGCCTCGCCGGTGCCGTCGTCCTTGTTCACCACCATCCCCGCCACGCCCACGTTGCCGCCCATGGTGCGGAAGTAGTCGACCGCGGCGCAGACGTTGTTGGCCACGTAGAGCGACTGCAGGTCGTTCGATCCGACGACGATGACCTTCTGGCACATGTCGCGGGCGATGGGGAGGCCGAAGCCGCCGCACACCACGTCGCCCAGGAAGTCGAGCAGCACGTAGTCGAAGCCCCACTCGTGGAAGCCCAGCTTCTCCAGCAGCTCGAAGCCGTGGATGATGCCGCGCCCGCCGCATCCGCGGCCCACCTCGGGGCCGCCCAGCTCCATGGCGAACACCCCGTCGCGCTTGAAGCAGACGTCGCCGATCTCCACCTCGTCGCCCGCCAGCTTCCGCCTGGAGCTGGTCTCGATGATGGTGGGGCAGCTGCGCCCGCCGAAGAGGAGCGAGGTGGTGTCGCTCTTGGGGTCGCACCCGATCAGCAGCACGCGCTTTCCCTGCTGGGCCATCATGTAGCTCAGGTTGGCCAGGGTGAAGCTCTTGCCGATCCCCCCCTTGCCGTAGATGGCGATCACCTGCGTCTCGCGGGTCACCTCGCCGGTGTGCGCGGGAGCGGGCTCGGCCGCGGCCTCGTCGCGCAGGAGGCTGCGCGCCTCCTCCACGGTGAGGGTGGGCGGATGGTCGATCGGGAGGATCATGCGGCCTCTCTCCAGTCCAGGATCATCTTGACGCAGGCCGGGTCGCCGAAGGCGGTGGCGTAGGCGGAGCGCGGGTCGCGCGGCGAGCCGCGGTGGGTGACGATGCCGTCCAGCGGGAGCCGCCCCTCGTTAGCCAGCCGCGCGACCGCCTCCAGGTCCGCCGGCTGC
This sequence comes from Longimicrobium sp., assembly GCA_035691085.1. GTDB lineage: Bacteria > Gemmatimonadota > Gemmatimonadetes > Longimicrobiales > Longimicrobiaceae > Longimicrobium. The sequence goes on along the minus strand of DASSJS010000404.1, from coordinate 4,113 downwards.
CACTCGGCCGAGACGCGCAGCCGCACCTCGCGGAGGAAGGCGGGGACGAAGTCGAAGGCGACGGCGCCCGTGTAGAAGCCGGCCAGCACGATCTCGGCGCCGCGGGCGCAGCGGCCCACGAGGGAATCCAGCAGCCCCGCGTCGCCCGAGCAGTCGCAGATCACCGCGTAGTCGCGGCGCGGATCGTCGGCCGGATCGATCACGGCGTATCCGTCGGCGCCGCCGCGGCGGGCGGCGTTGGTCTCCCAGACGACGGGCGGCGCGGCGCCGAGGGTGGCGCAGAGGCGCGCCAGGAGCCGGCCGAGCGCGCCGTGGCCCACGATCAGCTGCGGAGCGGCGCCGCCGCTCCCCCACGCCGCGTGGTACGCCGTGGCGGCCAGCGCCAGCAGCGCGCCGCCCTCGCCCAGCGCGGGGCTGGCCGGAACGGTGCGAGAGCCGGCGGTGACGAGGGTGGACGCCGCGCCGCCGAAGAGCCCGTGCGCGCCCTGGTAGCAGCGCGCTCCGGGAACGAACACGCGCTCGCCCACACGGCGGCCGGCGTCACGCCCGGCGTCCACCACCGTGCCCACCGTCTCGTAGCCGGGGACCAGCGGATAGCCCATCCCGGGGAACGCCGGCATCCGCCCGTCCCACAGCAGCCGCTCGGTACCCGTGCTCACGCCGCTCCACTCCGTGCGGATCACCACGTCGGCAGCGCCGGGCGTGGTGAGCGGCAGCGCGCGCAACGCGATCTGCTCGGGTTGGTCCAGCACGACGGCCAATGTTTCCACGCGGTGCTCGGAATGGGCGTTGTAGGGGGAGAGCCGGTTCGTGAGTCGTAATGTTGTGCTGACACTCTAAACTGTCAAGTAGATTGTACAGTGGTGGGTGTATCGGACCGTGGACGTGGGCGGCGGGGGAGGTCTTCTACGTGGCGGCCGGACGCGTTCGTCGGCGGCCGCGGGTAGCCCTCTCCCTGGCGTTCAGGCGCCCGACTGCGTCGGGTCCTGAACGCCTGTCCCTCCCCCGAACTGCAGGGGAGGGACGGTCGGCGCGCCCTGCGAGCATCAGCGCTCGACGCAGTTTTCGCGTGGCCGGGGACGCGCGCCGAAGCTTCTCCTCACGCTGAAACTCTTCCCCTCCCCCAAGGTAGTTTTTTGGGGAGGGGGTCGGGGGGAGAGGGCCCTACTTCGTCGCCAGGACGATCGAGGCCTGCACCGGGAGGCGCGGGCGGACGGCGCGGGTGCGGCGGAAGCCGGCCTCGGCGAGCATGCGGCGATACTCGTCGGGCGTGCGGCAGCGGCCGCTCCCCATCGCCAGCAGGTAGAAGGCGAAGTAGGTGCCCCCCACCGTCTCGGCGCCGCGGACGCCGCTCATGGGCTCGGCGATGGCCAGGGTGCCGCCGGGCGGGAGCGCGTGGTGGACCGCGCGGAGGACGGCCATCGCCACGTCGTCGTCATGATCGTGCAGCACGCGGACGAGGGTGGCCGCGTCGGCGCCGGCGGGGAGCGGGTCGGCGCGGAAGTCGCCCTCGTGCACCGTCGCGCGCTCCGCCAGCCCCGCGATGCGCAGGTGCAGCCGCGCCCGCTCGGCCACGGCGGGAAGGTCGAACAGCATCAGCCGCAGGCCGGGCGCGCGCGCGGCCGCGGCGCGGAGGAAGGCGCCGTCGCCGCCGCCGACGTCCAGCAGCGCGCGGTGGCGGCGCACGTCCCACGCGTCGAGCAGCTCGGCGGCCACCAGCGGCTGCGACGCGGCCATCAGCCCCGTGTAGGCGCCCACCTCGCTCGCCGCCGACCGGGCCGCCGACGGGTTGGCGGCGTACGGCCAGTAGCGCGAGAGCTGCGTGCCCCCGCCGCCCCGCAGCAGGGCCACGGGGTCGCGCAGGTCGTCGTAGAGCAGCGCGTCGTGCTCCAGCATGGCGGCGATTGCCGCGTTGCCGATCAGCGGCGCGCCGAGCGGGCCCAGGCCGATGCGCCCGCCCGGCCGGCGCTCCGCCAGCCCCAGCGCCAGCGCGGCGCCCACCAGCCGGCTGCACGCGTCCGCATCCAGCCCCAGCCGGTCGGGGAGCGCATCCGGGTGCAGCGGGCCATGGGCCAGCGCCTCGACCAGCCCGGTGCGGTGGCAGGCCAGCAGCGACTGCGTGTAAACGAAGCCGGCACACAGGTCGAACAGCTTGCGCGAGCGGCGCAGCGCGATCGGCCGGGTGAGCGGAAAGGCCGCGGCCCAGCGCTGGAACCGCGGATTGGCGAGGAGACGGTCGCGCCACGCGTACACGCGGTCCAGCAGCGGCGGCGACGCGGTTTCCGCCGCGCCGGCGGCCGGCGCGCGCGCCGCGGCGTCGAATAAGAGCGCGGGCGCCTTCACCGGGCCTCCAGGGGCGCGGTGGCCGTCGCGCGGATGCGGAGGCCGCCCGCCAGCCAGGGCGCCGCGGCGAAGGCCGTCATCGCGGCCGCGCCGACCAGGGCGGCCGTGGTCATCCCGCTCTCCAGCGCCAGCGCGAGCGGAAAGACGCCGTTCAGCGCGTACAGGGCAAGCGGAAGGCGGCCATCGACCGCCCGGCGCACCGCGTCGCCCCCCACCGCCAGCGCGGCCGCGGCCAGCACGGCGCCGGTCAGCAGCCACCCGGCCCAGTTCACCAGCGGCATCCCGTAGTAGGTGCCGCCCTGGTGCCAGCTCCAGAAGGGGAAGGCCGCGCTCATCGCCGGGTCCATCAGCACGTCCCAGGCGACCAGCCCGGCGGCGGCGATCAGCGCCGTGGCCGCGCGCCCGCGCCGGAAGCGCATCGCCAGCCCGAGCGACGCCACCAGCATCAGGAACCAGCTGAGGGGGATCACCACCGGCACCATCCCCAGCACCCGCGGCCCCAGTGCCGTGCCGTATCCGTACGCGCCGAAGGGAAAGCCCGTGCCCACCCCCAGCAGCTCCGCGCCCAGCGCCAGCGCCACCACCGCCGCCGCCGACGCGCTCCCGCGGCGCACGCCCAGCCCCGCGATCCACGCGCAGCACGCCGCCGCGAAGCCGGTGACGATGTACAGCGGCCCCGTCCACGCCATCCCGATGCCGTACGCGGCGCTCCAGAACACCGGGTCCACCCACGGCGGCGCCGGATGGTTCACGATCAGCCGGAACGCCGCGATGCTCGTTGCGATCAGCGCGGCGTGCGCGAGCAGGAAGATGCGGGCGAGGCGATACAGGCGGGGCATGGAGGTGCCGGAGCGCGGGGGATTGGCCGCGGGAGGCGGATGCGGGCTCATCGTTCGATGCTTCCCGGTGTCGTTGCAGGCGGTTGGACCGGCCGTGCACGCGCGGGGCGACTCATCCACGCAGCCGCAGGAAGACGTCCCACAGCGGCGCGTGCCAGGCGACGGCCAGGAAGGCGTGCTCCAGCGCCGCCAGCGCCACGATCCACGCCACCATCGCGGCCGACGCGCGGCGCGGAGCGTCGCTGCATCGAACCGCGTACAGCGCCAGCCACGCCGCGCCGGCGGCGAGCCCCGCCATGGACAGCGCCAGGAGCGGCGAGTTGGCCGGCGGGCCGAAGTACATCTGCAGAAAGCGAAGCCACTCGGGGAGATAGCCGGCACCCGGGTTGGCGACACCGAGCAGCACGTTGACCTTGGCCAGCTGCTGCGTGCCCCAGAAGGCGGCCAGCGCGTCGCGCCCCGCGCGGTTGGCGGCGCCGCGCGACAGGAGCGCGGCGGCCAGGACGACGGCGATGGACGCGGCCTCGTGCCAGGCGAGCGCGTGCAGCGCCGCGGCCGCCGCGTCGATCCGCGACGCGCCCGGGGCGAGCGGCCGCGGCGACGGACCGACGATCCACCCGCCGTAGAAGGTGGTCGCCACCCAGAGCCAGAGGAGCGAGCCGCCCACCATCGACCGCCGCGCGGCGCCGGGCGACGTGCCGGTTCGCGTGGCGTGGATCAGCCAGAGCCCCGCCACGGCGCCCACCGACGCAGCGGCCAGCGAGGCGAGGCGCGTCGGCCCGTCGCGCTGCGCGGCGATCACCACCCCCGTCGCCAGCCACCAGAAGCCGGTGACCAGCGCGAACGACGGGAGAAGGAGGCGCGGCCCGCGTGGCGCATTCCCGCGGCGGGACGGCGCGGCGGCGGCGGGGAGGGCGGCGGCGGGGGAGAT
>DASSJS010000403.1:0-9508 GCA_035691085.1 Longimicrobium sp. | reverse complement strand
GGCGGACGCCGGGCGGCTGGGGCCGATGATCGCCAAGCCGGTGCCGGGCGGCGGCTTCGCGCAGGACGTGGCCGAGCTGCTGGCGAAAACGCCGCGCCGCGAGGGCCGCTCCGCCGCGCCGGCCTTCGTGCAGCGGCGGATGCTGGCGCCCGAGGTGCGCGTGTACGGCGTGGGGCGGGGAAGCACGCGCCGCTACATCCCCTTTCGCGTGGAGAGCGACGCGCTGGACTACCGCGCCGACGCGGAGAGCCGCGTCGTCCACCTCCCGCTTGAGGAGGTGGACGCCGAGGCGGTGGCGGGGCTGGGGCGGCTGATGGACGAGCTGGAGATGGACTACGGCGCGGCCGACTTCAAGACCTGTCCGGAGACCGGGCGCCTGGTGTTCCTGGAGATCAACAGTGGCCCCATGTTCTCCGCCTTCGACGAGGTGAGCGGCTGGGCCGTGAGCGACGCCATCCTCGACTACCTGTCAGGCGCGTAGGCCGAGAACCGAAGCATCGAAACGAACTCGCCGCGGAGGAGATTCCTCCGCGGCGAGCGTTGTTTCGATGGGTCAATTTTCGGTTCATCGCGGATTTCGTTGCAGCAGGTCGCTCGCACCGATCCTGTCGACGAGTGGCTGCAGGCGGCGCTCGCGCTGAGTATCGAAATTTTTTTGGAAAGACCCTCCTCGCCCCCGCGGCCACTCACGGAAGTCCGGCTGTCTCAACGGATCGATCAGGGGATCACGAGGCGAGTCCGGTCGTCGTGCACGTCCTGGGGGTCGATGGCAGGATGGCGATCATCCGCCGTTCCACGACGGCTGCGGAGACGCACGGAGGATCGGGAGGGCTCGATTTCCCCTGATGACGCAGTGAACGAAGCCTGCAGGCGCAGACGACGGGGCGAACGACGGAAGCGGGTGTTCCTGAAAAAAATTTCGATACTCAGCGCATTCCGAGCCTGCAGCCACTCGTCGGTGAGCTCCGGTGCGATCACGTTGCAACTAAATCGACGAAGAACCTAATTTTCGATGGGTCGATCAGGGCGGGCCGCCCTGGTCGCGCGACTGCGGCGGGGGCTCGAACGGGAACTGCACGGTCACCGGAACGGTGATCCACACGTCCACGAGATTGTTGCCCAGCCGCGCGGGGCGAACCCGCATCCGCCGCATGATGTTCATAAGCTGCTGGTCGACCTCCACGATCCCGCTGGAGCGGGAGACCTCCACGTAGGGGACCGTGCCGTTGCGGCTGGCGATCGCGCGCACCTCCACGCTGATCACCTGGCCGGGCATCCCCAGGCCGGGGTGCATGCGGACGAAGCGGTCCAGCGCGCCGCCCAGCGAGCCCCGGTTCCGCAGCTCCGGCGCTTCCTCCACGATGGTGTTGCTGGTGTCGAGCGGCTCGTCGGGACGGATCCACTCGTTGACGTAGCGGTCGGGCCACGGCGCGAGGGCGTTCTGGATCACGCTGTCCACCGCCGCCAGCGCGGCCGGCGGCGCCGTGCCCTCCAGCAGGCGCACCTGGACCGGCGTGCCCGGGCTCAGCCGCGTGAGCAGCAGCAGCGCATCGGGTTCGGCGATTCCCTGCGCCACCATCGCCTCGCGCAGCGCGGCGCGGATACGCAGCCGCGCCCGGTCGTGCAGCGCCTCTTCCGCGGCACTGTCGGTGGCCGCCGCGGGCGCCTGTGCGCGGAGCGGAGCAAGGGCACCCAGCGCGGCCGTCAGCGCGAGCGCAAATATGCGGAGCTTCATCGGATCGGGATTGGGGTGGAGCGGAACGCGGATGCCGAATTCAGGCGCTTCCCGCGGCGCAACTCCTTCGCGGGCAGCGTGATCTACGGAAACAAAATGCGGGATGTTTCGCGGATGGGGAAGCCGTGGCGGCACCAGGCCGCGCTGCCAGGGCGCCGATGCGCCCGTGGGAGACGCGGTCGCGGCGTTCCGGACGCGGGTCAGGCTTCGCCCAGCACGAAGTAGAGGGGAAAGCTGATGCGGGTATCCACCGGCTGATCGCCGACGCGCGCCGGCTGAAAGCGCATCGTCGGGGCGATCCGCAGCGCTTCGGCGTCCACCACCGGGTTGCCGCACGAGCGGGCCAGGCGGGCGTACGCCACCTCGCCGTCGCGCGCCACCACCAGCTGCAGGTCCACGCGGATGCCGCGGCGGCCCTGGAAGATGTCGGTGAAGTGCTGCGTGACGAAGCGGTTCACCAGCGCCCGCACCTGGCGCGGGTTGTCGATCACCGGCTGCGTGGCGCGTCCGCCGGGCGCGGGGGGCGCCGCGTCGAGCCGCACGTGCCACAGCTGCGGCCCGGCCGCCGCGATCGCCGTCATCTCGTTGCGGATGCGGTCGACCACGGGGGCGAGGGCCGCCTCGGTGACCGTGGCGTGCGCCAGCTTCAGCTCGGTGCGGCCGGTGGCGGGGTCCGCCGCGAAGATGACCAGCCCGGCGGCGGTCTCGCTGGTGGCCTTCGCCGCCGCGATCACGTCGGCCGCGAACCGCTGCCGCAGCGCCACCTGTGCCGAGTCGGCGGCGGGGGCGGGGTGGATGGCGGCTGGGGTGGAAGTCTGCGCGGGGGTGGACGGGGCCTGGGCGTGCAGCGGTGCCGTGGCGAGCAGCACGCCGGCCGCCAGCCAGCTTCGCGAGATGCGCGGCATCGGGAACGGGATGGGGGTGGTCCGGGGAATATCTGTTTGGAAGGTCGCAAGCAGCCGGCGGGTCGCGCAAGGCTCCGCGGTCGTGCGCCCCGATCTCGCGCACCGGCGGCTGAAGCCGCGGCAACAACTACGAAAAGCCTCGCAAACTGCGCGAGGCTTCAACAGCCTGGGCCTCGTACGGAGACTCATCCATCGTCCGTCAGCGCAGTTCGTCGCGCCACTCGCGGAAGGTGAGGCAGCCGGCAAGCGCGACCAACTGGGTGAGCAGCGTCCACGCCAGCAGCGCGGCGGAGAGCTTGAGCGCGAGGTTGGGCGTCGCGAACGCCGCGTGCAGCACCCGCCCGCCGCGCAGCACGATGCCGGTGATCACCCACGCCGCGAGAACGACGGCCAGCACCCACGCCCAGCGCCGCCGCTGTCCCAGGCCGACGGCCACCGCCACCGCAGCGATCGCTTCAGCCGCCAGCAGCCCGGTCGCCAGGATCTGCGTGGGGTTGGTGGGCAGCGGCAGCCCCATCAGCATGAAGCCGACGACCGGGAAGAAGAGCAGCTCCGCGATCCGCACCACCTTGAGCGCCGTGGGCAGCGAGCGCACCTGCGCCCTCCGCTCCGCGCGCGAGGGAGACATCGACTCGCTCACGGGAGCGCGATCGGGCGATGGGGTGCGCGGGCGGCGCTGGGCCATGACGGTGCGGTCTCGTGAGCGTGGATGATGGGCGTCCGCGCGGAATCTCCATCCCGCGCCGCACCGCCGCAATCCACCGCGTCCGTGGGTCTACGCCGCGCCCGGGAGCCGCCGTGCGATCCACATCAGTCCCAGCAGCCCCGGCCCGTGGATCAGCACCGCGCCAGCGCCCAGGAGCGCCAGCGTCTGCCGAGAGATCCATCGCTCCCTGATCGCGCGGCGGAACAGGTAGATGGAGAAGGGAAGGTTGAGCGCGAGCGCCGTCACCACCCCCGGCGCGTAGCCACGCAGAAACACCGCCGCGCCCACGTGCGACGCCACGTTCACCAGCATCACCATCTGCACCAGCAGCAGCGCGGTGATTCCGCGGCCGCTCCGCCGCGCGGGGCCGAGCGCCCAGATCATCCACGCCGCGGCGGTGACGATTGCGAGCGCCGCCAGGAACTGCGAATACGTGGGAATCATCCCCACGAACACCGGCGGCACGCCCGTCGGCACGCTGCGAAGCACGCGCGGCATCCCCAGCGCCTCCTCACCGTTGTGCACCGTGATCAGCACCGGCACCAGCAGCAGTGCCGCGCGCTGGGAGAGATGAAGAGCGCTGGCGGGTCGGGGCGGAGGATCGATGGAGGGCATGGAGACGGAGGCGGGAGATCGCATCGTCATGGACATCGGCGCGGGCCGCGGCGGGAGGCCCCCCCGGAGATTCGCGGACGGTACGGCTGTCCGCGAATCTCCGACCTCCCCCGCTGAACCGCGCGGGGGAGGTGAACTGCAACGGCGAACCGCGCTTCCGCGCATCGGCCGACTGCCCCGCGCGCGGATGCCGCACCCACAGCCTCGCGCGGTTTGCGAGGCTTGCTGTCGTTGTACGCCGTGGCTTCAGCCGCCCCCGGCGCGATCTCCCGGGTCCGTCTTGCCCCGCCCGCGCTCTGGCCCGGTGCCGGAGACCCGCCCTTACGTAACCGCCGGAACGCCGCTCTGCTGGAGGAGCTTGGCGACCAGCGCCGTCCACCCGGTCTGGTGCGACGCGCCCAGGCCGGCGCCGTTGTCTCCGTGGAAGTACTCGTGGAACAGGATCAGGTCGCGCCAGTGCGGGTCGTCCTGAAATCGTTGCAATCCGCCGTAGACCGGCCGCCGCCCCTCGTGCCGGATGAACAGCGCGATCAGCCGCCGCGACAGCTCCACGCTCACCTCCCACAGCGTGAGCATCTGCCCCGAGCCGGTGGGGCACTCCACCGTGAAGCCGGGGCCGTAGTACCAATCGAACTTCTGCAGCGCCTCGATGATCAGGTAGTTGATGGGGAACCACACCGGCCCGCGCCAGTTGCTGTTGCCGCCGAAGAGCCCGCTGCGGCTCTCGGCCGGCTCGTAGCGCACCTCGTACCCCTGCCCGCCCAGCTCCATCTGGTACGGGTGCTCCGCGTGCCAGCGTGACAGCGAGCGCAGGCCATGGGGCGACAGGAACTCCGTCTCGTCCAGCATCCGCCGCAGGATGGCGCGCAGGCGGCGCTCGCTGACCACGGCGAACAGGCGGCGGTCCATCGTCCCCATCCGCGTGACCGACGCCGCGTCGCCCACCAGGTCGGGCCGGTTGTCCAGGAACCACTCCAGCCGCGCGCGAAAGCCGGGAAGCCGCTCCAGCAGTTCCGCCTCGATCGTCTCCACCGCCAGCAGCGGGATCAGCCCCACCATCGACCGCACCCGCACGTACTCCTGCCAATCGCCGATGTGCAGGAGATCGTAGTAGAACTCGTCCTGGTTGTCCCACAGGTCCACGCCCTCGTCGCCCATGGTGGCGGGGCGGTCGTTGATGGCGTGCGAGATGTGGAAGAAGTGCTCCAGGAACTTGGTGGCCACGTCCTCGTACGCGTCGTCCTGCCGGGCCAGCTCCAGCGCGATGGCCAGCATGTTCAGGCAATAGGTGGCCATCCAGCTGGTGCCGTCGCTCTGGTCCAGGAACCCGCCGCCGGGGAGCGCATCGCTGCGGTTGAACACGCCGATGTTGTCCAGCCCCAGGAACCCGCCCTGGAACACGTTGCGCCCCTCGGCGTCCTTCCGGTTCACCCACCAGGTGAAGTTGATCAGCAGCTTGTGGAAGACCCGCTCGAGAAAGGCCACGTCGCCCGTGCCGCGCACCCGCCGGTCGATCTGGTACACGCGCAGCGCGGCCCACGCGTGCACCGGCGGGTTCACGTCGCCGAACGCCCACTCGTACGCGGGGAGCTGCCCGTTGGGGTGCATGTACCACTCGCGCAGGAGCAGCACCAGCTGCTCCTTGGCGAAATCGGGGTCCACCAGCGCCAGCGGGATGCAGTGGAAGGCCAGGTCCCACGCCGCGTACCAGGGATACTCCCAGGTGTCGGGCATGGAGATCACGTCGTGGTTGTTCAGGTGCAGCCATGCGTGGTTCCGCCCGCCCCACCGCTGTGCCGGCGGGGGCGGCTGCCCCGCGTCGCCGGCCAGCCAGCGGTGCACGTCGTAGTGGTAGAACTGCTTGCTCCACAGCAGCCCCGCGAGCGCCTGCCGCTGCACCCGCCGCTCGTCGTCACTGGCCTCGGGCGCCAGCAGGGTGGCGTGGAACGCGTCGGCCTCGGCGACCCGCGCGGCGAACACGGCGTCGAAATCGTCCCACGCCCGCTGCATCGGCGCGTACATCCGCGCCGACAGCCGCATGCGCACCACGCGCTCCTCGCCCGCGGGCACGTTCAGCCGGTACCACGCCGCGGCCTTGGTCCCCGTGCGCCCGGGGTTCACCGCGTCCGCCTGGCCGTGCACCACGCGTTCGTGGAAGCCGTCCTTCACGTACGGCGTGGCGTTGGGCGCGCCGTACAGCCGCTGGGTGTTGGTCTCGTTGTGGGTGAAGAGCAGCTCGGGATGCCCCTCGCACGTCCAGTGGTAGCGCCCCAGCGCGCGGTGGCTGGCCAGCACCTGCAGGCACCCCGCGGGCGAGCCCTCGGAAGGAACCACGGAGAGGGTGGGATGCGCCCCGTGGTGGCTCCACGCCCAGTTGTTCCGGAACCACAGGGTGGGGAGCAGGTGCAGCTCCGCCGCCTCGGGGCCGCGGTTGGCGACCGTGATCCGGCAGAGCACGTCGTCGGGGGCGGCCTTGGCGTACTCCACCGTCACGTCCCAGTAGCGGTTCTCGTCGAACGCGCCGGTGTCGAGCAGCTCGAACTCGGGGTCGTCGTGGGTGCGGCGGCGGCTTTCGTCCAGCAGCTGCTCGTAGGGAAAGCGGCGGTGCGGATACTTGTACAGCGCCCGCATGTAGGCGTGGCTGGGCACGTTGTCCAGGAAGAACCAGTACTCCTTGGCGTCCTCGCCGTGGTTCCCCTCGTGCCCCGTCACCCCGAAGATGCGCTCCTTCAGGAACGGGTCCTGGCCGTTCCAGAGGGAGAGCGCCAGGCACAGCCGCTGGTCCTCGTCGCAGATCCCCAGCAGCCCGTCCTCGTTCCAGCGGTAGGCGCGGCTGCGGGCGTGGTCATGCGGCAGGTACGCCCACGCGTCGCCATCGGCACTGTAGTCCTCGCGCACGGTGCCCCAGGCGCGCTCGGCCAGGTACGGCCCCCACAGCCGCCACGGCGTGCCTGATCGCGCTGCGTCCAGCCGTTTCTGCTCTTCGGTCATGATGTTGTGACGAGGATCGATTCGAAGGCCGGAGATCGCACCGGGGGCCATCTCCCCCTGCCGGATGGCACAGTCTGATTGCACCGGATCTGATTGCACCGGGCGGATGAATCCGCGGCAACAACGGCCCGAAGTCCGCCTTCGCGGACTCCCACGCACGCATCCGCGCCGCTCCTCCGCGTCCGCGCGGATGAAGTTCCCCCTCCCCCCGCGGAGCGGGGGGAGGGCCGGGGAGGGGGGCTCGACGGGGCTCGGCCGGCGCCTCTTCATCGCGCCCCGTCACCCCCGTCCGCCCCTGTCCCCGCAGTCCGGCAGACGGTCCGCGGAGGGAGCCGGTCAGTACATCGTCACCTGCTGAGTCAGGCCGCCATCCACGTAGTACGTGCTCCCGCTCACGTAGCTCGCCTCGTCGCTGGCCAGGAACACGGCCACGCTCGCCACCTCGTCGGGCTTGCCAAAGCGGCCCAGCGGGATCTCGCTCACCGCGTTCTTGAAGGCGATCGGGTTGTCGAGCACGCTCTGGTTGATGGGCGTGGCGATGGCGCCCGGCGCGATGTTGTTGGCGGTGATCCCGTGCGGCGCCAACTCGATGCACAGGTTGCGCATCATCATCCGGATGGCACCCTTGCTGGCGCAGTACGAGGTGTACTCGGGGAAGGGAATGTCCTCGTGCACCGAGGAGATGTAGATCAGCCGCCCGCCGCCGCCCTGCCGCACCATCTCGCGCGCCGCCGCCTGGCTCACCACGAAGCTGCCGTACAGGTTCACGCCCAGCACGCGGTTCCACTCCTCGTCGGTGGTGTCGAGGAAGCCCTTCTTGATCTCGATCCCCGCGTTGCAGACGGCGATGTCGATGCGCCCGAACTCCTTCACCACCGCCGCGATCATCGCCTCCACCTGCACCCGCTGCGACACGTCGGCCTCCACGGCAAGCGCGTCGGCGCCGAAGCCGGCCACGGCGGCCTGCGCGGCGTCGCGGTCCTTCGGCGAGTTCGGGCGATAGTTCACGGCCACGCGCGCGCCCTCGGCCGCGAAGCGCGCAGCGATGGCCGCGCCGATGCCGCTGCTCGCGCCGGTGACCAGCGCGACCTTTTCCTTTAAACGCATGGAGATCCTCCGTGGGCCGCCAGGGGCCGTGACGGGAGGTTTGGAGTGCGCGTGAGCCGGCGGGGTTTCACGCGCCGGGCCGGGTGGGCGGGCCGGAGAGAGGTTGCCGATGACACTACGCGTGCGGCGCGGCCGGCGCAAACCCCGCTCCGGTGCCGGGCCATGCGCCCGAATCGTCCGAAGGCGCTCCGCCGCTTTCGGATCGGTTCATCGCGGATTTTGTTGCAGCAGGTCTCCTGCTCGCGCGGCACTCCCGCCGGCGAGTGGCTGCAGGCGGCGCTCGCGCTGAGTATCGAAATTTTTTTGAAGAGATCCCTCGCGCCCCTGTGGCAATCGCGGAAGGCTCGGCTGTCTCAACCGATCGATCGGGGGTCACGAGCGAGCCTGGCGCCGTGCACATCCTCCGCATCGAGAGCTGTGTGAGGTTGATCGCACCGTATCCACGAAGACTCGGGCGACGCACGGAGGCTGCGGAGGGCCCGGGTTCTCCCCTGATGACGCAGTTGGCACACCCTGCAGGCGCGGAAGTCGGGGTGAACGCCCGGAGAGGGGTGCTGGAAAAAATTTCGATACTCAGCGCATTCCGGGCCTGCATCGACTCGCTGGCGATCCCGGCGCTGGCGCAATCGCCAGAACTCATGTCGGCGAGGTTGCAACCAGATCGACGAAGAACCTTCGGATTGCAGATCCTACCGGGTGGATGACGACCTTTTCGGAATTGTATGCTGAGTATGACCTGATATGGATGGATTCAAGGCCACAGTTTGTCTTCGGCACTGGATGCCGGCGTCGCATGCTCATAAGTTTCGCACACCCGGCTTCACCGCCACATTCCAAGGACATTTTCCGTGCTCCCCTTTCATTCCGGTAGCTGGATGCAAGGGAAAGTCCGATGCTGTCCATGCAATCCAGTCCGCGCACCGTTCCCCTGCTGAGCGATGGCGGGGTTGGTGACCGCATGGAAAGCATGGTCCCGGAAGGCGGAGAATGCGAATGCCGAGGTCCGCGCCTCTGGCGGATTTCGTCTGGAAGGGTGACAGGGTGCGTCCGCACCACCCATCCCACTCACTGAGGAAGATCCATGAAGAAGCTCGCGCTCAAGCTCGACGACCTGCACGTTGAGACCTTCGCCACCACCCGGGCCCGCCGCGCCACCGGCACCGTGCTCGGCCATGTGATCACCGTCGAAACGTGCGGCGGCTGCGTGTACAGCATCGACGGCGCGGGCGCGTACTGTACGTACGACCCGGGGTGCACGGGCGACCCCCCGACCGTGAGGGTCACCTGCGATTACGGCCCCACCATGAACCCCCTCGACACGGCGTGTGTCGACGCCACGATGGCCGGCGCCACCTGCGACGGCGCCGTCAACACCTGCGGCCGCGACACGGTCTGCTGCTGACCGGAGCTGGCCGGAGCTGAAGCAGTTGATGGTTGAAGACGGAGCGG
>DASSJS010000402.1:0-3073 GCA_035691085.1 Longimicrobium sp. | reverse complement strand
GAGCTGCAGGGAAACCCGGGCGATCGCGAGCCGCTGCGGGTGGTGCTGCGGCGGATGCGCCCGGTGCGCGGCGTGGCGGGGATGGACAACCTGTCGCCCGTGCTGGAGGTGCTGGAGGGGATCGAGGACACCTCGCACGCCATCCTCAAGCGCACCACGCCGCTCAACACCGGCGAGCGCACCCTCCTTTCCGCCGGGCGCGACGCCCTGCGCGCCGCCGGCGCCGCGCTGGAGCGCGGGGGCGACGTGGGCGCCACCGCCGAGCTGGAGCGTTTCCGCGACGTGCGCGACCAGGCCGAGGGGCAGGGCGCGGCGGATGCCGGCGTCGTTCCCGTGGCCTCGCTCTTCTACGACGACGGCGGGCCGCACGTGGTGTCGTCGCCGCTGGCACCGGTGCCGGGGCGGGAGGGGGCGGAGGAGGGGACGCTGGCGGGCGAGGTGGAGGCGTTCCTGAGGATGGAGGCCACCGGCTTCCTGGACCGGGCCGAGGGGCTGGTGGCGTCGCTCTCGGCGCGGCCGGGCCGCTTCGCGCGGATCGCGCGCGACCTGTCGGAGCTGGCGCGCGGGGTGGGCGAGCTGGCGGTGACCTACGGGATGACGGTGATCGCCGGTGCGGCCGAGGACGCGGCCTCGCGCATCGTGCAGGCGGCGGGCCCTGACGAGGCGCGCGGGCTGTTGCTGCGGCTGCGCTCGGCGCTCCCCGGCGCCGCGCCCGCCCCCGAGGCGGTGGAGGTGGAGCCGGTGGACGCGCCCGCGGCTTCCTCGCCCACCTCCGCGTCCGCCGCTGTCGCGGGCGAGGATGGGGTGATGCCGATCGAGGCGCTGGTGTACGACCCCGACGACGCGCTGCGCGAGGCGCTGGGGATGCGCGAGCGCGTCTCCGGGATGGCGGGCGGCCAGGGCGCGCTGGCCGAGGCGCTGGACGAGCTGTTCGGGCTGGTGGCGCTGGGGCTGGAGCGCAGGGGCGCGGCCGCGGCATGAAGCAGCGCCTGAGGATCATCGTTTCCCTGGCGGTGACCGCGTTCTTCCTGTGGCTGGCGCTGCGCGGGGTGGTGTGGGCCGAGGTGTGGGAGCACCTGCGCACCGCCAACTGGCTGTACCTGGCGCTCAGCGCCTTCATCGGCACCATCTCGGTGCACGTGCGCGCGCTGCGCATGAAGACGCTGCTGGCGCCGGTGGACCCGCACGTGGCCTTCCACCCGCGGGTGGCGGGCGCGGCGGTGGGGTTCGCGGCCAACAACCTGATCCCCGCCCGCGTGGGCGAGGTGGTGCGTGCCGTGGTGACGGCGCGGCTGGCGAAGCTGCCGGTCAGCGCCGTCTTCGCGTCGCTGGTCGTGGAGCGCGTGCTGGACGGGCTGGTGACCGTCCTTTTGCTGTTCGGGGTGATGGCGCTCCCCGGCTTTCCCAACCCCGAGCGCGCGGCGTCGGCGCTGGCGGCGGTGCGCATCCTGGCGCTGGTGATGGCGGTGGCGGGGGTGGTGCTGATCGGCATCGCGCTCCTTCCCTCGCACTCGATCGCGCTGGCGGAGCGTACCGTTGGACGGATGCTGCCGCGGCGGCTGCGCGAGCCGTTCCTGGCGCGGCTGGACGAGTTCATCGCCGGCCTGGCGGTGCTGCGCACGCCGAAGCTGCTGGTGCTCTCCGTCGGCTGGGCGGTGGCGCAGTGGCTCTTTCTCCCGCTGTCGATCTACTTCGCGTTCCTGGCGTTCGGCATCCATGAGCCGGGGTACGTGGGCGCGGTGTTCCTGCAGTGCGCCATCAACCTGGCCGTGGCGGTCCCCAGCTCGCCCGGCTTCTTCGGCCCGCTGGAGGCGGCGGCCACCTTCGGCCTGGGGCTTTGGGGGGTGGACAAGGCGCGCGCCGTCTCGTTCGCCATCGGCTGGCACCTGGCCGGGTACCTGTGCGTCACGCTGCTGGGCCTGTGGTACGTGCAGCGGCTGAACCTGAGCTGGCGCGAGCTGGTGGGTACGGCGGAAAAGACGGAGGACGCGGGTGCGCATGGCCCGGCCACGCCGGTGGATGCCACCCCCGTGGACGCGCGCCGTGACTGACCGCGTGGAGATCGCCGCGCCCGCCAAGGTGAACCTGCGGCTGTGCATCCTGGCGCGCGAGGAGAGCGGCTACCACGCGCTGGAGACGGTGTTCTGCGCCATCTCTCTCGGCGACACCATCGCCATCCAGCGGGGCGATCCGGGGATCCGGCTGGCGGTGGAGGGCGGGGTCGATACCGGGCCGCCGGCGCGGAACCTGGCCGTTCGCGCGGCGGAGCTTTTCCATCGCGAGCTAGGCGAAGCGGCGGCGATCAACATCCATCTCGCCAAACGGATCCCCTCGCAGGCCGGGCTGGGCGGCGGAAGCTCCGACGCGGCGGCGGTCCTCCGCGCGCTCAACGCGCTGCACGGCGATCCACTGCCGCGCGGCGCGTTGCTGCAGATGGCGATCGGGCTGGGCGCCGACGTCCCCTTCTTCCTCTGCGGATCGCCGCTGGCGCTGGCGTGGGGGCGCGGCGAGCGGCTGATGGCGCTCCCCGGGCTCCCCGTCCGTCCGGTCCTCGTGGCGAAACCCGGCTGGTCGATGCCCACGGCGGATGCGTTCGGCGAGATCGCGCGGCTGCGCGGCGGCGCCTACCATCCCCGCTCCGTCCTCCTCGGCGCGGCGGACGTGCGCAGCTGGGCCGGCGTGGAGTCGATGGCGGTGAACGAGTTCGAGCTGGCGATGGGGCCGCACACCGACGACGTGCGCGCGCTGGTGGAGGCGATGCGCTCGGCCGGCGCGCGGATCGCGCTGCTGGCGGGGAGCGGCTCGTCCGTCTTCGGCGTGTTCGAGAACCAGGCTGATCGGGATGCCGCGGAAGAGGTCGTGCGCGCCGCGAGCCTCTCCGGCGAGCTGCAGACGTGGCGCGCGGAGACGCTGGGGCGGATGCCGGAGCCAGTGGTGGGCTGAGCTTCGCTGCCGGCGCGCTTCGATGGGATCGCGCGGAGGCACACGGGCATCGATGCGGCGCGGCAGGCGGTGGCGCATGCCGCGGCGGCCCCCTCCCCCCGCCCCCTCCCCGCGCTTCGCGGGGGAGGGG
>DASSJS010000401.1:0-6804 GCA_035691085.1 Longimicrobium sp. | reverse complement strand
CCTACTTCGTGGGCGCCCCGGTGCGCGTGCTGGCGGAGGGCGGCCCCCTCCCCGGCGTGGTCGCGACCACCACGGGGCACGCGCTCACGCCGGAGCAGAAGACGCGCACCACGCTGGGGTGGGACGACCTGTTCGTGGACGTGGGGCTCACCGCCGCCGAGTGCGCCGAGCGCGGCATCCGCGTGGGCACGCGGATGGTGTGGGACCCGGGGATCCGCCGCATGGGCCGCCTGCTGGTGGGGAAGGCGATGGACGACCGGCTGGGCGTGGCCGTGCTGGTGGAGGTGGCGCGGCGGATCGCGGGGGCCGAGCGGCGCTTCGACGTGACCTTCGCGGTCACGGTGCAGGAGGAGATCGGGATGCTGGGGGCCAGCAGCCTGGCGCGCGACGGCCGCTCGTTCGAGGTGGGCTTCATCATCGACAACGGGCTGGCGGGCGACATCCCCACCGTCTCCGAGGCGCACGTCCCCGTCCGCCTGGGGCAGGGGCCGGCGCTGGTGCACCGCGACTCGTCGGTCCACTACTCGCGCCGGCTGATCGGCGAGATGCGGCAGGTGGCGGCCGACCGCGGCATCCCCGTGCAGGACGTGGTGCTCTTCCACTACAGCAGCGACGGCGCGCACCTGGTGCGGCAGGGGATGGAGGCGCTGCTCGTCGCTCCCCCGATCCGCTACTCGCACTCGCCGTTCGAGGCGGTGGACGTGGGTGACGTGGAGGCCGCGGTGCGGCTGTTCGAGGCGTACCTGACGGAGCCCGCATCGGAGTGACGGCCACGAGGAACCCCGGCGTCGTGGTGATCGGCGGCGGGGTGATCGGATGCGCCATCGCCCGCCGCGTAGCCCGCGGCGGGCTTTCCGTCGTCGTCCTGGAACGTGGGACGTGCGGCGCCGAGGCTTCGCACGCCGCGGCGGGGATGCTGTCGCCGCTCGCGGAAGCGGACGAGCCCGGGCCGTGGATCGACCTCCTCCTCTCCGCTCGTGAGCTGTACCCGGAGTTCGCCGCGGCGCTGCGGGAGGAGAGCGGGATCGACGTGGGCTACCACGACGCGGGGACGCTCTACCTCTCGTTGCGGGAAGAAGACGACGCGGAGCTGGAGCACCGCTGGGCGTGGCAGCGCGCGGCGGGGATGGGCGTGGAGCGGTTGACGGCGGGCGAGACGCGGGAGATGGAGCCCGCGGTGTCGCCCGCCGTCCGCTTTTCCCTCCGCTTTCCCGGCGACCACCAGGTGGACAACCGCGCGCTGGGCCGTGCGCTCGCGATCGCCGCCGAACGCGCCGGTGCGCAGGTCCGCACCGGCGCGGAGGCCGTGGCCGTGCTGCGCGACGGCGGACGCGCGACGGGCGTGGAGCTGGCGGACGGCACGCGCATCCACGCCGGCGCGGCCGTGATCGCCGGCGGGAGCTGGGCGGGGCGGCTGCGTGGCCTACCCCGCCCTCTTCCCGTTGAACCCGTGCACGGGCAGCTGCTGGCGATGGAAACCGCTCCCCCGCTCTTCCGCCACGTGGTGGACTCGCCGCGCTGCTACCTGGTGCCGCGCGCGGATGGGCGGGTGATCGCGGGGGCGACGACGGAGCGGATCGGATATCGGAAGGCGGTGACGCCGTGGGGCGTGCGGCGGCTGCTGGAGGGAGCGGTGGAGATCGCTCCCGCGCTCGACCACGCGCCGCTGGTGGAGACGTGGAGCGGCCTGCGCCCCGGCACGCCCGACGGCCTTCCCATCGTCGGCGCGGACCCCGATGTCCCCAACCTCCTCTACGCCACCGGCCACTTCCGCAACGGCATCCTCCTCACCCCCCTCACCGGCGAGGCGATCGGGGCGTTGCTGCTGGGGGAGGCCCCTGCGTGGGATCTGGGCGCATACGGCATCGAGCGGTTCGGCGCGGAACGGTGAGGCCGTGCCGGGGCTGATCTCCACATTTGTGAACCGCAGTTGCCGTTGCGTCTATCCGCCCAGCTCCAGGTCAGCCGAAGCGGACGAGATGGTACACCAGCAATCCCCCGATCCCCGCCAGCAGCATCCCGGGCGCCACGAACCTCCGCGCGTGCTCGGGCGAGACCAGCGCCATCGACCTCAGCCCCAGCTGCGGGTAGACGAAAGCGAGGGTTCCCTTCACCACCTGCGCCCACCCGATGAAGGTGAGCACCGCGGGGATCCCGGTCCACACGTTGTGGAAGCCGACGATCAGGGAACCGAACCACAGGCTCAGGAAGCCATTCACGAAGCTCCCCGCCAGCCCCTTGCTCCGCAGCCACCCGAAGAACTCCGCCCACGCGCGCGGCTGCACCACGTGCGAGATCCCGATCACCAGGAAGTTGATCGCCGCGAAAAGCTCGATCGCGCGTTCCATGGGCATCCCGGATCTACCGGTCCGTCGCCCGCCGCCGCGGCTGGCCGCGGACCAGGAGGACGGGGATGTTGCTGCGGTGGCGGACCTCGTTGGCCACGCTCCCGTACAGCAGGTCGCTGATGAAGCGGTGCCCGTGCGTGCTCATGGCGATCAGGTCGCACCCCTCGCGCTCGGCCAGCTGCACGATCTCGCGGCTGGGGTCGCCGCCGGCCAGCACGGCATCCACCTCCACCCCCGTGTCGGCCAGCCGGTTGGCGACCGACTCCAGGTACAGGCGGTCACGCTCCATCTCCTCGCTCTCGCGCAGGTCCAGCTGGCGCCAGGTGCGCGCCACCCACCCATCCGCCACGTGCACCAGGAGCACGGAGGCGCCGCACACCCGCGCCAGCTTCGCCACGTGGTCCAGGATCGCCTCGTCGTAGGCCGTGTTCTCCAGCGGCACCAGGATGCGGTGATACATGGCCGTCACCCCAGCCATCCGCCGAGCGTCTGCGCCAGCAGCCACACGTTCAGCCCGGCGATCAGCACGGCCACGAACCAGGCCAGGCACTTCAGCCACAGCGGGTTCACAAACTCGCCCATCTTGGTGCGGTCACTCGTGAAGCGCACCAGCGGGAACACCGCGAACGAGAGCTGCAGGCTCAGGATCACCTGGCTGAGCACCAGGAGCTTGGCCGTGCCGCTCTCGCCGTACAGCACCGCCACGATCACCGCGGGAACGATGGCGATGGCCCGCGTGATCAGCCGCCGCATCCACGGCCGCATGCGCAGGTCCAGGAAGCCCTCCATCACGATCTGCCCGGCCAGCGTGCCGGTGAGCGTGCTGTTCTGCCCGCTGGCCAGCAGCGCGAAGGCGAACACCGCGCTGGCGCCGCCCACGCCCAGCAGCGGGGTCAGCAGCTGGTAGGCGTCCTGGATCTCGGCCACGCCGGTGTGGCCGGAGCGGTGGAAGGTGGCCGCGGCCACGATCAGGATGGCGGCGTTGATGAACAGCGCGAAGGTGAGCGCCACCGTGCTGTCGATGAAGGCGTAGCGCACCGCCTCGCGCTTGCCGGCGGCGTTGGTCTCGTAGCGCCGCGTCTGCACGATGCTGGAGTGCAGGTACAGGTTGTGGGGCATCACCGTGGCGCCCAGGATGCCCATGGCGATGTACAGCATCTGCGGGTTGCGCACCACCTCGGCGGTGGGGATGAAGCCGCCCAGCAGCGCCTTCACGTCGGGCCGGGCGATCAGGAGCTCGAACAGGAAGCACCCGCCCACCATCGCCACCAGCGCGATCACCAGCGCCTCCAGCATGCGGAAGCCCTTCTTCTGCAGCATCAGCACCAGCAGCACGTCGAGCGCGGTGAGCACCACGCCCACGGCCAGGGGGATGCCGAAGAGCAGGTTGAGCGCGATGGCCGAGCCGATCACCTCGGCCAGGTCGCACGCGGCGATGGCCAGCTCGCACAGCACCCACAGCATGTAGCCCATGGGCTTGCTGTAGTGGTCGCGGCAGGCCTGCGCCAGGTCGCGCCCGGTCACGATCCCCAGCTTGCTGGCCAGCCCCTGCAGCAGCACCGCCATCATGTTGGACAGCAGCACCACGCAAAGCAGCCGGTAGCCGAAGGCGCTCCCGCCGGCCAGGTCGGTGGCCCAGTTCCCCGGGTCCATGTAGCCGACCGCCACCAGGTACCCCGGCCCCAGGAAGGCCAGGAACTTCCGCCACGGCGTGTTGCCCGTGACGGGTATGGAGCGGTACACGTCGGCCAGGCTGGGCGCCACGCGCGAGCGCCGCCAGCCACGGTCGGGGTGCGCGCCGTCGGGGAGGCTCTCCTCCGGCCCATCCGGCGGGCCTGGACGAGGTTTTTCACGGAACATCAGCATATGCTTTCACAGGTCTCGGAGACGATTTTTAAACTCGCTTAAACTTTTAACACGTGAGTACCCGCTGCGCAAGTGCGGCGTCATCGGCGCGCTCTCATCTTCCGGCTTGGCGCGCTACGCACGCTCCGCGCCGGAGCCATCGGCGGCGCTCGGCCGGGAGCACTCAACGGCAACTGCATGAACGCAGAGCAGCGGAGACAGGCAGAGATAGACAGAGAACAACAAACCTGCGGTTCTCTGCCTGACTCTGCTTGTCTTCGCTGCTCTGCGTTCACCAATGGGAGATCGGCGCCGGCACGGCCTTACCACCCCGCGCCGAACCGTTCACAGCCGCGGGTGACGGCTCACCATGGCTCGTAGCAGTCGTAGTTGCGCTGTCGGATGATCTTTCCGTCGCGGAACTCCAGGAACATGGCGAAGTGGGCACGCATCTCGTCTCCGGCGGCCAGGGTGGACACCGGGATGGCGAGCGCGCCGGTCCACAGCACCTCCAGCGCCACGCGGTCGCCGTCTTCCATCACGCCGCGCACCTCGTAGCGCTGCTCGCGGATCACCTGCCTGCCACGCGCGTTAGCCTCCTTCAGCGCCGCCAGGTCGCGCACGGCGCCGTTCGGCACGATGCGGTTGGGCAGCTCCTCCATCACCACGTCGGGGTGATAGAAACCCAGCACGTCACCGTTCGCCTCGATTTCGCGCAGGTACCGGCGCGCGGTCGCCACGTTCTCGCTTTCGCTCAAACCGTTCACCGTTGTCTCCAGAATCGATACGATGGGCCCGCCATTGAAGCCTCGCGGGGTCTGCGAGGCTTTTCGTCGTTGTTGCTGCGGCTTCAGCCGCCGGTGCGCCCGACGATCGAGCAGAGGTTTTCGTAGCACCCAGCACCCAGCACTCAGCACCCAGCACTCAGCACCCACCACCTGCCTACTCCGGCACCGGCGCGATCTCGCCCCCGAACTCCACGCCCTTCCGCTCGCGGCCGAGCCAGACGACGATCGCGGCGAAGGCGAAGACCGTGGTGGCCATCATCGCCATGCTCACGGCGTAGCTGCTGGCGGCGGCGAACACGGCCTCGAGGTACACCACCGAGCTGGCCACCAGCACCCCGCACTGGTAGGCGAAGCCGGGAAGGAAGCCGCGCACGCCGCCCGGCGCCAGCTCGGTGATGTGCGCGGGGATCACGCCCCAGGCGCCCTGCACCATGAACTGCATCAGGAACGCGCCGGCGATCAGCCCGCCCAGCACCGGGCTGAACGCCCACAGCGGCACCACGCAGATCCCGCCCGCCAGCGCCAGCACGATCGCCCGCCGGCGGCCGATGCGGTCGCTCAGGATCCCGCCCAGCAGCCCGCCGCAGATCGCCCCCACCATCGAGAACGCCGTGAGCGCCGCGCGCTGCTGCGGGGTGAACCCCCAGTCGCGCTGCAGGAAGGTGGGATACATGTCTTGCGTGCCGTGGCTGGCGAAGTTCATCCCCGCCATCATCACGGTCAGGTACAGGAACAGCTTCCACTGGCCGCCGACGGCCGTGCCCAGCTCGCCCCAGGTGTTATGCCGGTGGTGGCGCCACGCCTCGCTCTCCTTCACCCGGTAGCGCACGAACAGCGCGAGCAGCGCCGGCAGCCCGCCGATGAAGAACAGCGGCCGCCACCCCCAGCGGGGGAAGACGAAGAAGTAGGCGAGCGCCGCCAGCAGGTACCCGGCCGCGTAGCCTTCCTGCAGGAACCCGGAGAGTAGCCCGCGCAGCCGCCGCGGCGCCTTCTCCATCGCCAGGCTGGCGCCCACGCCCCACTCCCCGCCCATCCCGATGCCGAAGAGCGCGCGGCACACCACGAACCAGCCGAACGACGGCGCCAGCCCCGTGAGCACCGAGAGCAGGGAGTAGAAGACCAGGTTGATCATCAGCGGCCCGCGGCGCCCGTAGCGGTCGGCCAGCAGCCCGAAGATGAGCGCGCCCACGGGCCGGAACATCAGCGTGAGGGTGATGGCACCCGCCACCGCCTTGTCGGGCTTGCCGAACTCGTGCGCGATGGCGGTGAGGCACATCACCACCAGGAAGAAGTCGAACGCGTCCAGCATCCACCCCAGGAACCCCGCCAGCACGGCGGAACGATGATCCCCTTCCGCCGACGGCGTGGCGGCGGGGGTGGATGCGGTCGTCGCGAGATTCGGCATCGAGTCGAGCGGTCGGAAGGGCGGAGTGGCCGGACGGTGGATGCGGAGAAGAAACGGACGAGCGCGGCGGGATGCAATGGTTTCGGTGCGTGCCCCGGCGATGGCCCCCTCCCGGAGATCGCGGACGGTACTGCTGTCCACGATTCTCCGACCTCCCCCCCAAAACCTGGGGGAGGTTGAACTGCGAGTGTTAATCGTTCGCTGTTGAAGCCTCGCGCGGTTTGCGACGTTTTTCGTAGTCGTTGCCGCGGGCTTCAGCCGCCGGTGCACGGACGCCTCCCCCGTCCACCTCGCCCCTCGCACCTCGCCCCTCGCCCCTCGCACCTCGCACCTCGCACCTCGCACCTCGCACCTCGCACCTCGCACCTCGCACCTCGCACCTCGCACCTCGCACCTCGCACCTCGCACCTCGCACCTC
>DASSJS010000400.1:0-14620 GCA_035691085.1 Longimicrobium sp. | reverse complement strand
AGGGCACGAAGTACGGGGCGGGGGCCGGTCGGCATGGGGAGGGCCGGGTTGGGGGTGTGGCTCAGCGCTTTCCGCTGTCGGCGCGCGCGGCCGGGGCCGGCGCGGCGGGGGCTGCCTGCACGGCGCGCTGCATCCGCCTGGGGATCCACCACTCCCAGGTGTTCTGGTAGGCGCCGTAGGTGTCGACCTTCATCCCGCGCAGGCGGTTGTTCACGCCGTCGAGCTGGTCCATGAAGTACAGGAAGGTGTAGGGCTGCGCCTGCGCGATCCGCGCCGCCGCCTGCCGCCACACCGGCGCCGCGGCCTGGGCCGTGGGCTGCGCCAGCGCCTGCTCGAAGAGCGCGGTGGTCTGCGGGTCGTTGTAGCTCACGTAGTTCAGCGGGCTGCTGGGGCCCCAGATGGTGGTCAGGTCGGGCGAGAGGCCGATCGACCACCCGGCGGCGGCGGCCTGGAACTGCTTGCGCGTCAGCCGGTCGAAGAAGGTGTTGGTCTCGTTCAGCTGGATGCGCGCGTCCACGCCGATCCGCTTCCACTGCTGCTGCACGATCTGGGTGACGTCGGCGCGGCGCTGGTTCCCCGAGTTGGTCTCGAGGGTGAAGCGGAAGGGCTGGCCGTTGCGGTCGCGCACCCCGTCGCCGTCGGTGTCCTTCCACCCCTTCGCCTCCAGGATGCGGATGGCGGCCGCCGTGTCGTAGGGGAGCGGCGGCATGCTGGCCGGGTCGTACAGGTCCTTGAAGATCGGCGAGTACGACGACCCCGCGGGAACCGCGTGCCCCTCCATCTGCAGCGCCCCGATCAGCCCCTTCACGTCGATGGCCATCCCCAGCGCCCGCCGGATCTCGGGGTCGGCGAAGGGCGCGAAGGTGCGGGGGTTGTAGCCGATGAAGTCGTAGAAGCGCTTGGCCTCCACCTCGAAGCGCACGTTGGGGGCGCGCTCCCGCACGTGCTGCACCTGCTCGTAGGGGATCGGCCGCATGAAGTCGATGTTCCCCGTCATCAGCTCGGTGAGGCGCGTGGTGGGCTCGGGGATCACCCGGATCACGATGCGCTCGAGGCGCGGCTTGACCGGGAAGTACGGGTTGGGGACCAGCGTCACGTGGTCGCCCTTCGCCCACTCGCCGATCTTGAACGGACCGCTCACCACCATGTTCCGGGCCGGGTCCTGGAAGGCGGGGTGGCTGCGGATCTGCGCCGGGGCGATGTCCTTGAACACGTGCTCGGGCGAAAGCCCCAGCCCCGAGTGGAAGAGCATCTCCGGGTAGCGCCGGTCGAACCAGAAGGTGACGGTGCTGTCGTCCTGCGCCGTCACGCTGTCCATGTGGTTGGTGTAGTCCTGCTGGGGCGCCGCCACGGTGGTGTCCTTCAGCAGGCGGTAGGTGAACAGCACGTCGCGCGCGGTGATCGGCTGCCCGTCGGACCAGCGCCGGCTGCTGTCCATGTGATAGCGCAGCCCCGTGCTGTCGGCGCCCACGAACTCCCAGCTCCTTGCCAGCGCGGCCGGGTTCTGCGTGGCGTTGAGGTATTCGAGGCGCCCGTCCACCCAGGCCCCGCGGGAGAGCGCCGCGAACAGCACGTCGCCGCCGATGTCGCCGTCCACGCTCGACTGCGAGGTCAGCGGCATCGGGTGGTCGATGTCGGAGAGCTCGGCCAGCACGGCCGTTCCCCCGGTTTCGGGGGTGCCGCCGGTGTCGGCGGCGGCGTTGCCGCTGCCGCCGTTCCCGCCGCCGGCGGGCTTGTCGCCGCCGCATGCCGCCAGGGGCAGCAGCGCCGCCACCACCGCGGCGCGCAGAAGGGAAACGGCGCGGGTTGCGTTGCGCATGGGTCTCAAGGGGGTGAGGTGGAGATGTGGATCCGCGTAAGGGAACAGGCCGCCGGTCCAGCACGCATCCGGGTACTTCGGTCACGCTTCCGGTGATGGCCTGGCCGCTCGGCCCGCCGCCGGAACACCTCGATCTTCGCCAGACGGGGACGCCGGACCGTCCGAGGACGGATCCGGCGTCCTACTGGCGCGCGCCCGCCGGAGTTCCGTGCCTCAGCGGCGCCGGTCGGCGGGGATCCACCATTCCTTCACGTTGGCCAGCTTGCTGCGCGCGTCCATCCGCACCCCCTGCAGCCGCGGGCCCAGGCCGGCCATGTCCTCGCTCCAGAAGAGGAAGGTGACGGGCTGGTCCTGCTGCAGGATCTGCGAGTACTGCGCCCAGGTCTGTTTGGCCTGCGCGGGGTCGGTCGACCGGAGGCCGCGCTCCATCAGCGCGTCTGCCTGCGGGTTGCAGTAGCCGGTGCGGTTGGCCGAGTTGGGCACCCGGCTCTCGGCGCACGAGAAGAGCGGGGTGGGGTCCACCTTGAAGGTGTCGAGGCTCCAGTTGGCGATCACCGCGTCATAGTCGCGCGCCTTGAACTGGCGCAGCATGGTCTGGAACTCCTGGGTGCGCACCTCCACTTCGGCGCCCACCGCCTTCAGCTGCTGCTGGATCACCTGGGCCATGTCCTGGTGCGTACGGTTGGCGGTGTTCACCATCAGCACGAAGCGCAGCGGCTTCCCGTTCTTCTCCACCACGCCGTCGCGGTTGGTGTCGGTCCACCCCGCCTGCGCCAGCGCCTGACGCGCGGCGTTGGCGTCGAACCCGGGCCCCGGGGCGTTGGTGTACATGGGGCTCCACGAGGGGATGATCCCCGCCGCGGGGACCGCGAAGCCGCGCATCAGCCCCTTGATGATGCTGGGGCGGTCGATGGCCATCCCCATCGCGCGGCGCACCGCCGGGTCGTTGAAGGGCTCGCGCGTGCCGTTCCACGCCAGGTAGGTGAACTCGCGGCTGGGGAAGTGCTTGAGCGTGAGCCCCTGCTGCCCCTGCACCTGCACCGCCTGGTCGGGCTGCAGCGTCCACCCGATCACGTCGGTGGTGCCGTTCACCAGCTCGGTGACCATCGTGGTGGGCTCGGGGATGATGCGGAAGATCACCCGGTCGAGCCGGGGGCGCCCGCCCAGCCCCGCGGGGAAGGCGGGGTTGGCCTCCAGGGTCAGCGTCTCGTTGGGCTTCCACGCGGCGAACTTGAACGGCCCGCTCCCCACGGGCTGGCGGTTGTAAGCCGCCTGCGACAGCTGCGTGGGGGGCGTGTTCTGCAGCAGGTGCTTGGGCACCGGCGCCCACCAGAAGTCGTCGAGCGCCTGTGCGTGCGGCGCGCTGAAGGTGAAGTGGATGGTGTAGGGATCGACCACGGTGGCGCTCTTCACCAGCCCCAGGTACGCCGAGCCCAGGAGCGAGGCCACGGTGGTGTCCTTGGCCAGGTCGAAGGTGAACTTCACGTCCTCGGCGGTCACGGGCTGGCCGTCGTGCCACTTGACGTCGTTGCGCAGGTGGAAGGTGACGGCGGTGTCCGTCATCTCCCAGCGCTCGGCCAGCCAGGGCTGCGGCGTGAGCTTCTCGTCGTACTGGATGAGCGGCGTGAACAGCATGAAGCGGATCACGTCGTCGGTGGTCTGGGCGGTGTTGACCACGGGGTTGAAGGCCTGGAAGTCGCTGGTGACGGCCACCACGGCCATCCCGCCGTTCTGCGGCGGGCCCGCGGCCGCGCCTCCGCCGGCGTTTCCGCCGCCGCCTCCGTCCCCGCCGCCGCACGCCGACACCAGCAGCGCGGCCGCCGCGCACCACCCCGCCATCCACGCTCTCGCTGCGGTCATCCCCGTACCCCCGTCCCTGTGGCGTGTCGGATCACAGCCGGCCCCGTCAACTCGGGCCGCTGCAAGCGGCGCCTACTGATGCCAAGTCCATGCCGGACCCGCGTACCGCCGCGCGCCTTCCGCCGCGCGCTCCGCCTCGTGGTCCGTCAGCCCGCCCGCGCGGAACCTGATCCCGAACGTCTCCGCAAACCCTTCAGCCAGCGCGGAGGTGAGCTCATCCCACCCCGGCTCGCGGCCCAGGACGCCGACGAGCGTCGCCGGCGCATCGCCGTCCGCGTCACGCCCGTCCATCGATCGGGCCGATGATTCGTCGGCGGACGCGGGGAGGACGAAGGCGGCGACGGCGGACTGGTCGTCGTGCATCGGAAGCGAGCCGTGCTGCAGGATCACCTCGCCCAGGCGCCGCTGCGCGCTCCCCACCAGCTTTCGCCCGCCCGCCACCACCTCGCCTTCCACCGGCTCGGCGAAGCAGGGCGCCAGCGACGGCGCGGGGGCACGTCCTTCACCCGCGGGCTGCTGCGCGGCTGGGACCCCCAGCCTTCTCAGTCCCACGACCAGCGCGCGGTTGATGGCGCCGTACGCGCGCCGCGGCCCGCCGAGCAGCGCCTGCGGGGCGGCCACGGTATAGGTCAGCTCGCGGTGGTGCAGCACGGCGCGCCCGCCCGTCGGCCGGCGGACGACGTCGATGCCGCGGGCCGCGAGGGCCTCCAGGTCGTACCGCCCGCGCGCAGGCTGGTTGCGGCCCAGCGAAAGGCAGGGCGGGCTCCAGCGGTAGAAGCGCAGCACGGGCTCGCCGCCTTCGGCCACGGTGGCGGCCAGCGCCTCGTCGGCCGCCATGTTCCAGGCGCCGGGCGCGGGCGGCGTGTCGATCAGGCGCCAGCACGCGCCGTCGGTTTGCAGCATGGGGCCGACGATAGACCCCGTGCGAGGCAGAGTCAAGGATCGGCGGAGATGAGACGAAAGCCAGCGTGCGCGCGGTGGCCGGTTGGGGGCTTGGGATCACGCCGATCCCCAGGTGCTTGCCGTGCGCGCGGATGCTCGCGTACAGTCCGCGAAGGCGGACTTTTCTGATCAGCGGCGGGTTTCAACCCACCGTGGGGCGTTTCCCGCACCGATTGCGTGAGGAATGCGCGCCCGGAGGGCCGGGACGCCGCCGCGCGCGCATCTTTGCCGGGGAACGCCGCGGCGCGGGGCGCGGCGGTGGCCCGGCGCGGTTGGGCACAGTGGGTTCGTGCCCTACCGCGCGCGCAGCCCGGCCCGGAGCGCAGCGGAGGGACACGCCCAGACACGCGGTTCAACGCCGTTCGACGTGGTTCTCCGCGCTCTTCTCGACGCCGGTTCAACCCGATTCCAACCTCCGGGCAGGTCCCCCTGTCCAACGCCTCTGCCAGGCCATGTGGAAGCGCGACCGCCCAGACTGGAGCCAACCCTCTGATCGCACAACTCGAAGCGGTGAAAGGCGCTGACGCCGTGGCCGCGGCCGCGGGCGACGGCCACGCGTTCGCCCGGCTGTACCGGGAGCACGCGGGCCGCATCCACTCCCTGGCACGCCGCATGGCCGGCGACGGCGAGGCCGACGAGCTCACGCAGGACGTGTTCGTCCGCGCCTGGGAGAAGCTGCGCACCTTCCGCGGCGAAAGCGCCTTCGGCACCTGGCTGCACCGGCTGGCCGTGAACCTGATCCTGGCCAGGCGGCAGCAGGCCTCCACCCGCCGGGCGCGCGATGCGGGCGACGAGGCGCTGGAGTGGACGCCGGGGCGCAGCGCGCACCCCGAGCTGGCGATGGACTTCGAGACGGCGATCGCGAAGCTCCCCGACGGAGCACGGCAGGTGTTCGTCCTGTTCGACGTGGAGGGATACCGCCACGACGAGATCGCCGAGATGCTGGGCGTGAGCGTGGGGACCAGCAAGAGCCAGCTTCACCGCGCACGCATGATCCTTCGGGAGCACCTGGGATGAATGATACCGTGACCGACCCGCACGCCGAATGGACCGGCCGCCTGAGCGACTACCTGGACGGCGAGCTGCCGCCCGGCGAGCGGATGGCCTTCGACGAGCACCTGCGCACCTGCATCGGCTGCCGGGTGATGCTGGACCAGCTGCGCGCGGTCAAGCGGCGCGCATCCACCCTGCGCGACCGTGACCCCGGCCCGCACGTGTGGGCGGGGATCGCCGAGCGGATCGGCGCGCCGGGGATCGTGATCAACGACGGCCCCGACGAGCTGGCCGCGCGCCGCGAGCGCAGGCAGATCCGCTTCCCGTGGATGCGGGTCGCCGCCGCGGCGGCGGTGCTGGCGCTGGGAGTGGGGATCGGGCGGTATTCGAACGGCGTGATGACGCTCCCCACCAAGCACGTGGAAGCCCCCGCGCCGGGCACGCCCATGAACCGCGACGCCTATCGCGTGGCCGTGGCCCAGCACCTGGGCCGCACCGAGGCGCTGCTTACCTCCTTCCGCGCCGAGGCGGCGAGCGGGCAGGTGGACGCGCAGGTGGGCGAATGGGCCGGGCAGATGCTGTCGAGCACGCGCCTGCTGCTGGACAGCCCGGCCGCCGACGACCCCAGGCTGAGGACGCTGCTGGAAGACCTGGAGCTGGTGCTGGCGCAGATCGCGGCACTACCCCGAAAAGCCGATTCGAACACAACCGAGGTGGACCTGGCCCGCCGCGCCGTGGAGGAGAAGCAGCTGCTCCCCCGCATGCAGACGCTGGTGCCCGCCGGTTCGCCCGCAACCACCGGAGAGTCGTGATGCCCCGTTCCGTTCTGTTCGCCGCCGCGCTGGCGCTGCTGGCCGGCCCGCTGGCGGCGCAGCAGCCCCGCCCCGCCCGCCTGGCGCTGGCCGAGGGACCCCCGCCCGCGGCGTTCCCGCAGGACCCCGCCGACCGGCTGTACCGCCAGGGCCGCGAGGCGCTGAACCGCAACGATTGGATGACGGCCGCGCGCCGCTTCCAGCAGATCCGGCAGGGTTACCCCCGCTCCAGCTACACGCCCGACGCGCTGTACTGGGAGGCGTGGGCCCGCTACCGCACCGGCCGCGCCGACCAGATGCGCATGGCGCTGGGCGGGCTCGACACGCAGCGGCAGCAATACCCCCGCGCCCGCACCCGCGGCGACGCCGACGAGCTGCGGCTGCGCATCCAGACCGATCTGGCGCGCCAGGGCGACTCCGACGCGGCCGAGAACGTGGCGGGCGCCGCGCGCACCGCCGCCCAGTGCGGCCGCCGTGGCGGCGACGACGACGAGCGGATGGCGGCGCTGAACGCGCTGCTGCAGATGGACGCCGACCAGGCCATGCCGCTGCTCAAGGGCGTGCTGGCGCGCCGCGACGCCTGCTCCGAGGCGCTGCGCGCGAAGGCGGTGTTCCTGGTGGCTCAGAAGGCGGGGAACGACGCCGAGGGCGTGCTGCTGGACGTGGTGCGCAACGACCCCAGCGCCGAGGTGCGCGGGCAGGCGGTGTTCTGGCTTGGCCAGTCGGGCGGGGAGCGCGCGGTGGACGCCATCGAACAGATCCTGCGCACCAGCCGCGACGCCGACATCCAGGAGAAGGCCGTGTTCGCGCTGTCGCAGAACCGCAGCCCGCGCGCCGGCCAGCTGCTGCGGGCCTACGCCGAGCGCGACGGCCTTCCCGACAACGTGCGGGAGAAGGCGATCTTCTGGATCGGCCAGCACCCCTCGGCCGACAACGCGCAGTTCCTGCGCGGCCTGTTCGGCCGGCTGCGCGACGGCGGCCTGAAGGAGAAGGTGCTCTTCTCGCTCTCGCAGATGCGGGGGATGGGGAACGAGCGCTGGCTGATGAACGTGGCCGCCGACGCCGGGCAATCGGTCGAGGTGCGGAAGAAGGCGCTGTTCTGGGCCGGGCAGGCGGGGGTGCCGGTGGCCGAGTTCACCGGCCTGTACGACCGCGTCCGCGACCAGGACATGCGCGAGCAGGTGATCTTCGTCCTTTCGCAGCGGATGCGCGACCCCGGCGCGTTCGACAAGCTGATCGACATCGCCCGGCGCGAGCCCGACGCCGACCTGCGCAAGAAGGCGATCTTCTGGCTGGGGCAGAGCCGTGATCCGCGCGCCGCGCGCGTCCTCTCCGACCTGATCAACCAATGAGCACGAACCTGACGAGGGCCGCCGCAGTGCTGGGCGTGCTGGCCATGGCGGCGCCGGCGGCGTGTGCCGGCGCCCAGGCGGGAACGGGCGGCCTGGCCGCGCGGGTGGCCGCCGCGCCCGATGGAGAGGTGTGGATGCGCTTTGCCTCGCGCCCCGGCGTGTGCGGCAGCGACAACGGGATCTCCACCTCGCGCCGCTCGGACCGGCGGGTGACGGTGAGCGGCTCGGACGACGGCCGGTGGGACTGCGTGGAGGGGCCGGTGTGGGTGGCGCTGGTGAAGCGCGGCGGCAGCGTGGAGCGGGTGCGGACGAAGGTCGCCCACGGCTGGACCGCGGAGGGCCGCGGCCGCGTGACCGACCTGGGCACGGTGGGCGCCCGCGACGCGTCGGACTACCTGCTGGGGGTGGCCGAGCGCTCGACGGCGGGGAACGTGGGCGAGGAGGCGATCGTCCCCGCCACACTGGCCGACAGCGTGACCGTGTGGCCGGCGCTGCTCCGGATCGCGCGGAACGACGCGCGCCCCGACCGCACGCGCCGCTCGGCGGTGTTCTGGCTGGGGCAGCAGGCCGGCGACCGCATCACCCACGAGCTCTCCTCCTTCGTGAGCGACGGCGACGAGAACCGGGAGCTGCGCAAGCACGCGGTGTTCGCCCTCTCGCAGCGCCCGCGCGACGAGGCGGTGCCCGAGCTGGTGCGCATCGCCCGCACCCACCGCGACCCCGAGATCCGCAAGACGGCGATGTTCTGGCTGGGCCAGACCGGCGACCCGCGCGCCGTGGCGCTGTTCGAGGAGATCCTGCGGCACTGAGCACCGCACGGGGATCGAACGAAGGGCCCGGGATCGAGCCGCTCGATTCCGGGCCCTTCGTGTTTCTGCGTCCGGTTGTGTTCCCGTGGCCGCCGGGAGATCCGCGCCGGCACCTCATCATCCTCATCCAGGGCGATGGACGGATGACCGGAGGCTGACCGGGACGCGGGCTCAGCGCGCGGGAGCCGAGGGCGCGGGCTCCGCGGCCGGCGTCTTGGCCGCCGCCTTGGATTGCGAGAACCACATGCGGATGGCGATCAGCGCCAGGAAGATCGCGAACGCCTTGCGCAGCGTGGTGCTCGACAGCGTGAGCGCGAACCGCGCCCCGAACCCCGCGCCGAGGAACAGCCCCAGCGCGATCAGCGCCGACGCCACGATGTTGACCTGCCCGTTCTTGTAGTACTCGTACGCCCCCAGCGCGCCAACGGGAAGGAGGAGCGCGGCCAGCGAGGTGCCGGTGGCGCTCTGCGGCGGCATCCGCGCCAAAAAGATGAGCGCCGGCACGATCACCACCCCGCCTCCGATGCCGAACAGCCCCGAGAGCACCCCGGCGCCCAGGCCGATCAGCAGAAAGATCCAGATCCCCATCCGTCAGTCTCCCCCGGTGGCGCGGCCCCGCCGGCCGCTCGGCTTGGACCCCGGCGCCTGTTTGCGCGGGCGGCCGCCCTTCTTCCCGTTCTCGCGCGCGGCGGCGGCCTTGGCCTCGCTGGTGGCGCTCCCCAGCCACTTGGCGTACCACCCCCGCACGTTCAGCAGGTGGAACATGAGGCCGGGGACGGAGATGTCGGCGTCGAGCTCCTCCCAGTGCACGGCCGCACCGCCGGATTCCTCAATGCTGACCCTGGCCAGCTGTTCGGGGGTGGCGTTTTCTAGCCCCTCGCCTTCACGCGAGGGGAAGCCGAATACGCAGCCGTTCTTCAGCTCGAACATCACGAGGTCGCGCTCGCGGTCGTACCAGGCGCGAACGGCGCGGGGTTCCACGCGTTCGTTGTACCGATGACGCGCATACGCCTCGGCGTACTCGCTCTCCCGTTCCTCGTCCGACAGCGCGAGCCAATCGTCTCTCAACTCTTCCGGTATCTTCATGCCGTCCCTTCACGGTTGAGCTTCCACGCAAGCCAGGCGGACAGAAGCGCGTCGCGATGATCGCGAACGAGCGCGCAGGCCCGGGCCAGATCGGGCTGACGCATGGCCGAAGAGCGGACGTGGCCGGTAGCGATGTCGATCACCGCGCCTGTGCCTCCGTATCGCACGTGCACGTGCGGCGGATCGTGATCTCCGGAGTAGAACTTGAAAGCGAACCCGTCGACTCTGAGCACCACCGGCATGAGAGTATGCATCCGAACAGTTGGGTTTGTCAACCGGTACTGCCTCTCTCCGCCGGTCGATCAAGCCCGTTAATACCGCTCGGAACCCCCGTGCCGATCAAGGCCCAAATGGGAGCTATCTCTTTGCGCCAGCGAGAGAACGCTCCTTTGGCACTTCGTTCACATCCGCTGGCGCGCGGGTATCGGTGGCCGCCCCGTCCGCGTCACCGGTAGCCCGCGGCCTGCAGGGCGAACAGCTCGGCGTAGCGGCCGCCGAGCGCCACCAGGTGGTCGTGCGTGCCCTCCTCCAGCACGCGGCCGTGCTCCAGCACCAGGATGCGGTCGGCCATGCGCACCGTGCTGAAGCGGTGCGAGATCAGGATGGCCATCTTCTCGTCGGTCAGCTCCGAGAAGCGGCTGAACACCTCGTACTCGGCGCGGGCGTCGAGCGCGGCGGTGGGCTCGTCCAGGATCAGCAGCTGAGCGTCGCGCATGTAGGCGCGGCCCAGCGCCACCTTCTGCCACTGGCCGCCGCTCAGGTCCACGCCGCCCTCGAAGCGCTTGCCCAGCATGGTCTGGTAGCGCTGCGGGAGCGCCTCGATCACGTCCGCCGCCAGCGAGCGGCGCGAGGCTTCCTCAATGCGCTCGCGCACGCCGCCGCTTCCCGCGGCGAGCGCGGCGATGCGGCCCACGGCCACGTTCTCCTCGGCCACCATGTCGTAGCGCACGAAGTCCTGGAAGATCACGCCCACCTGGTCGTGCAGCTCGGCCGGGTCGTACTCGGCGAGCGGGTGGCCATCCAGCAGGATCTGGCCGCGCGTGGGGTCGTACAGGCGGGTGAGGAGCTTGGTGAGCGTGGTCTTCCCCGCGCCGTTCTCGCCCACCAGCGCCAGCCGCTCGCCCGGCGCGATGCGGAAGCTGATCCCGCGCAGCACCCACGAGCGGTCGTCGTCGGGCGGAAGCTCGGTCGGTCGTCCCTCGCGCTCGGGCTCGGGGTAGCGGAACCAGACGTCGCGGAACTCGAATCCCTGGCGGATCGGCCGCGGAAAGGGGAGCGCCCGCGCCGGCCGGGCGATGGTGGGGCGCATGGCGAAGAAGACGAACAGGTCGTCCAGGTAGAGCGCCTGCTCGTACAGGTCGCTGAACGACAGGAGCATCCGCTGGATCACGTCGCGCGAGCGCGAGAAGGTGCCCGAGAGGAGCGTGAGGTCGCCCAGCGTGATGCGGCCGGACACGGTGCGCACCACGATGGCCGCGTACGCCGCGTAGTAGCCCAGCGTGCTGACCAGCGACAGCCCGGTGCTGGCCAGGTTGCGGCGGATGGCCAGGCTCCGATTGGCTTGGTAGAAGCGCTCCGACAGCTCGCGGTACTGCTCGATCAGCCACCCCGACAGGCCGAAGAGCTTCACCTCCTTGGCCGTGCGGTCCGTGGCCGCCACGAAGCGGTAGTAGTCGAGCTTGCGGCGCTCGGGCGTCCACTGGTACAGGAGCGAATAGCCCAGCGCCGCGAAGTGCGTCTCACCCAGGAACGACGGGAGCACCGCGACCACCAGCAGCGCGAAGAGGAGCGGCGAGAAGGCCAGCAGCGTGCCCGTGAGCGTGAGCGCCGTGATGCCGTCCTGCGCCAGCGACAGGAGCTGGCTGAGCAGGGCGATGCGCCCCACGGTCTGGCGGCGGGCGCGTTCCAGCCGGTCGTAGAACTCGGGATCCTCGAAGTGCTGCAGGTCGAGCTCGGCGGCGTGCTCCATCAGCCGAACGCTCAGGCGGTTGCTGAACAGGTCGCCCAGCAGCGATTCGAGGAGCGACCCGGTGCGCGCGGCGGCCTCGCCGAGTGCCACGATGGCGAACTCCACCGCCAGCAGGGTGGCGATGCGCGGCCAGTGCGGGTCGTGCGTGCGGTTGGCGACCACGACGGTGTCGATGATGAGCTTGCCCACCCACAGCGTGGCGAGCGGAACGAACGCGCGCAGCAGCCGCAGCGCGCAGATGCCGGCCACCATCCCGCGGTGCGTGTGCCACACCATGCGCAGGAACGGCGGCAGGTTGCGCATGGCGCGCAGCCGCTCGCCCCACGTGGGCCCCGGTTCCGCCGGGCTCTTGGCGCGCCGGCCGATGTGCTGTCTTGCTTGTGCCATGCGGTTGAGAGTAACGCCCCGGGCAAGGGTTGGGCGACTCTCGGGGCGGGGGTGCGGGGTGCGGGGTGCGGGGTGCGGGGTGCGGGGTGCGAGGTGCGAGGTGCGAGGTGCGTTCGTAATCGGCTGCGGGGGAAAGCGGGCGTCGGCAAGAACAAAGCACCGCTCGGGCGTGACCAGGCCCAGGCGGTGCAATCCTGCGCGATCCGCGGACGTATCGTCAGCCGATCATGCCGTCGCTGGGCCGCGATCCGTCCTTGGCACCACGGCCAGGAACACCACGGCGGACGCGAGGGCGATGGCGGCGCCCATCACGAAGGCGGCGGGGCCGCCGTATGCCTTCCACACCAGGCCGAACAGGATGCTGGCGAAGAGGGCCGCCACGCCCACGGCGGCGTGGTACCAGCCGAACGCGCTTCCCCGCAGCCCCGGCGGCGCCAAGGCGGCCACCAGTGCCTTTTCGGGCGCCTCGGTCAGGCCAAAGAACAGGCCGTACACCAGGAACAGCGCCCACGCGTGCCACTCCACCCGCGCCACGGCGAACCCGGCGTACACCGCGGCGTAAACCAGCCACCCGGCCACGATCGCCGCGCGCGGCCCCACGCGGTCGCTCAGCCGCCCGCCGATGATGCTCCACGCCATCTTGCTCACGTGCAGCGCCGCCCACAGCAGCGGGATCAGCGCCACCGCCACGCCAAGCTCCCGCGCGCGCAGCAGCAGGAACGCGTCCGACGAGTTGCCCAGCGCGAACAGCACCACCACGCCCAGGTAGCGCGGCAGCACCGGCCCCAGCTCGGCCAGCCGCGGCAGCAGCGGCGGCCGCTCGCGGCTGGCGGCTTGCTCGGGCGACGGCGTCGCGGGCGCGGGGTCGTGCACCTTCCACAGCACCACGGCCAGGGTGAGCAGGCCGGGGATCAGCGCCAGGGCGAAGACGCGGCGCAGGTTGCCGGGCCACAGCAGAAGCAGCGCCGAGGCGATCAGCGGGCCCACCACGGCGCCCGCGTGGTCGGCC
Source organism: Longimicrobium sp. (assembly GCA_035691085.1). Lineage (GTDB taxonomy): Bacteria > Gemmatimonadota > Gemmatimonadetes > Longimicrobiales > Longimicrobiaceae > Longimicrobium. The sequence goes on along the minus strand of DASSJS010000400.1, from coordinate 1,582 downwards.
GCGCGGTGGATGCCGAACGCGGTGCCGCGCAGCTCCGGCGGCACCGATTCGGCCAGCAGCGCGTCTCGCGGCGCGGTGCGCAGGCCCTTCCCCACCCGGTCGGCGAAGCGGATTGCCAGCACCTGCCACGCGCCGGTCACCAGGGCGATCAGCGGCCGGCCAATGGCGGCGATCCCGTATCCCCACGCCACCAGCTGCCTGCGCCGCCCCAGCCGGTCGGCGATCACGCCGCTGGCCAGCTTCAGCAGGCTGCTGGCCGCGTCGGCCACGCCCTCGATCAGCCCCAGGAACGCCGGGCCGGCGCGGAGGACGCCGGTAAGGAAAAGCGGGAGGAGCGGATAGATCATCTCGCTGGCCGCATCGTTCAGCAGCGAGATGATGCTCAGCCACAGCACGTTTCCACGCAGCAGCGGCGTCTTTTGCGCGCCGGCCGCCGGCGTGGCATCCTTCGGGGAAGGAGACGGCATCAGGGCACCGGCCACGTGGCAGCGACGGAGCGAGCGTCGCCCATGATCACACCAACCATCATGCAGACCGGGAGATAAAGAGATGAAGACCGGGACCGTGGCCGCTTTTGCCGCCCTGCTGCTGGCCGCCGCGCCCGCCGTGGCGCAGCAGCCCGCCGACAGCGCGCGGATGGCGACCGGGCGAACCTACGCGCGCTGGTTCTACGAGGGGCGCACCGACACGCTGTGGGCGCGGCTCTCGCCGCGGATGCGCGAGCTGATGCCGAGCGCCGCCCAGTTTGCCGCCTTTCGCCAGGGCGTGGCCGGCCACGCGGGGGCCGAGACGGAAATCATGAGCGAGAGCGCCACCGAGGGCGAGGGCGGCGTGACCGTGTACGAGCGGGTCTCGCGCTTCGCCACGGCGCCGGTGCCGCTGCAGCTCACCATCGCCACCACGCCCGACGGGGCCATCGCCGGCTTCGGCATCCGCCCGTGGGCGCCGCCGGCCGAGAGCCGGTTCATGGACTACGCCACGAAAACGGCGCTGCGCCTTCCCTTCAGCGGCGAATGGTACGTGTTCTGCGGCGGCCGCACGCGCGAGCAGAACTATCACGTGATCGCCCCCGACCAGCGCTTCGCGTACGACTTCGTGATCCGCCGCGATGGATCGACGCACACGGGCGGCGGGACGCGCGTGGAGGAGTACCACTGCTGGGGCCGGCCGATCCTGGCGCCGGGCGCGGGCACCGTCGTCACCGCGGTGGACTCGCTGGCCGACAACGCGCCGGGGCGGATGGACCCCGCGCACCCGGCCGGGAACCACGTGATCATCGACCATGGCAACGGTGAGTTCTCGCTGCTGGCGCACCTGCGGCGCGGCACGGTGGCGGTCGCGGCGGGGCAGCGCGTGGCGACGGGCGACAAGCTGGGCGAGTGCGGCAACAGCGGCAACACCAGCGAGCCGCACCTGCACTACCATCTCCAGAACACCGCCGTGTTCGGCCGCGGCGAGGGGCTCCCGGCACCGTTCACCCGCTACACCGCCGATGGCGTGCCCGTCGCGCGCGGCGAGCCGGTGCGGGGGCAGACGATCCATCCCTGATCCCCGCCGGGGTCGTGGCGTCGCGCCGGTCTGG
>DASSJS010000399.1:0-8698 GCA_035691085.1 Longimicrobium sp. | reverse complement strand
CCCGTACCCCCGTACCCCCGTACCTTCTTACGTGCTAAGGATTTAGCGGGCAGAAGCCGGCGTGCCCGCGCGTTCCAGCACGAGCCCGGTGCCGTGGAACTTGTGACCGTGGACGGCGGGTAGAACCCGGGGAACCCACCTCGCGGAGCCATCCCATGCATCCCAGACGCCTTCTCTGCACCGCCCTGCTCGTTGTGGCCGCCGCGCCCGCGGCGCGCGCGCAGGGGATCATCGTGCCCGACTGCCGTGACTGCCGCACGCCCTGGGTCCCGCCGCGCGGGCAGGTGGGGCTGCCGGTGCAGTCGGTGGACATCCAGACCACCATCGAGGGGCAGGTGGCCACCACGCACGTGACGCAGGTGTTCCGCAACGAGACCGGGATGACGCTGGAGGGGACGTACCTGTTCCCCATCCCCCGCGGCGCCACGGTGAGCGACTTCGCCATCTGGGACGGCGACCGGCGGCTGGCCGGCGAGGTGCGCCCGCGCGAGGAGGCGCGCCGCATCTACGACGGGATCGTGCGCCGCCGCCGCGACCCGGGGCTGCTGGAGTACGCGGGCGAGGAGCTGTTCCAGGCCAGCATCTTCCCCATCAACCCGCGCAGTACCAAGAAGCTGGAGCTTACCTACACGCAGGTGCTGCGCGCCGAGGGCGGCACGGTGGGCTACCGCTACCCGCTCGGCGTGGGCCGCAACGCCAGCCCGGTGGAGCGGCTGACCGGCGTGGTGGAGATCCGCGGGCGCGAGCCGCTGCGCACCGTCTATTCGCCCAGCCACGCGGTGGACGTGCGCCGCAGCGACGGCGAGCGGCGCGTGCGGGTGACCTTCGAGAGCGCGCGGGCCTCCGAGCGGCGCGACTTCCAGCTCTTCTACGCGCCCAGCGCCAGTGAAGTGGGGATGAGCCTGTTCACCTACCGCGAGCCGGGGAAGGACGGGTACTACCTGCTGCTGATCTCGCCGCCCAACGAGTCCACCGCACGCGAGTACGCGGCCAAGGACGTGGTGTTCGTGCTGGACGTGAGCGGCTCGATGCAGGACGAGGGGAAGATCGACAAGGCTCGGCGCGCGCTGCAGTACGGCATCCGCGGGCTGAACCCGGCCGACCGCTTCAACGTGATCGCCTTCAGCGGCGACACGCGGCTGATGGAAGCGGGGCTGGTGCGCGCCGACGAGGCGGGGCGCCGGCGCGGCGCGGAGTGGGTGGGCGGCCTGCGCCCCGGCGGCGGCACCAACATCAACGACGCGCTGGTGGAGGCGATGGGGCAGTTCCCGCGCGACGCCGCCCGCCCGCGGATGCTCGTCTTCCTCACCGACGGGCTGCCGACGGTGGGCGACACGGCGGTGGACAGGATCATGGACAACACCCGCCGCGCCCGGCGTGACGGGGTGCGCCTCTTCACCTTTGGCGTGGGGTACGACGTGAACACGCGGCTGCTGGACCGCGTGGCCGCCGAGAACGGCGGCACCGCCGACTACGTGGACCCGCGCGAGGACCTGGAGCAGAAGGTCTCGCTCTTCTTCGACAAGGTGAACCACCCCGTGCTGTCCAACGTGCGCGTGGACCTGGGCCCGGTGCGCAGCGACCTGGCGTATCCGCGCAACCTGCCCGACCTGTTCCGGGGCACGCAGCTGGCCATCGTGGGCCGCTACCGCAACGCGCAGGACCTGCGCGACGTGAGCATCCGGCTGAGCGGCACCGCCTCGCCCGCGCACGCCTACACCTGGCCCGGCCAGCGCTTCCCCCTGCGCGCCGAGGCGAACGACTGGCTGCCGCGGCTGTGGGCCACGCGGCGGGTGGGGTGGCTGATGGAGCAGGTGCGCAGCAACGGCGAGCAGAAGGAGCTGCGCGACGAGATCGTGGAGCTGGGCACGCGCTACGGGATCGTGACGCCGTACACCAGCTTCCTGGCGCTGGAGCCGGGCGAGAGCGACCAGATGGCGAACGTGGCGCGCCCGCGGCCCCCGGTGCGCCGCGACGCCCGGCCGGGTGATGTCACCCTCCAGGGCCGCGCCGCCGGCGGCGCCGTCCCGGCGTCGCCGCCTCCCCCGCCGCCTCCCCCGGCCGTGCTCCCGCCGTCGGTGGTGACCGGCGCCGAGGCCGTGGCCCAGAGCCGCAGCGCGCGGGAGATGCAGGACGCGGTGACCGTGGCGGGTGCCTACAACGCCGGCGAGGCTTCGACGGCGGTGCAGCGCGTGGGCGACAAGACCTTCTACCTGCGCGGCGGCGTGTGGACCGATGCGGAGATCACCGCCGCCACGCGGCTCCCCGAGACGGCGGTGACGTTCGGGAGCGACGAGTACTACGCGCTTCTATCCCGCACGCCTGCCCTGGCGCGCTACTTCGCGCTGGGTGAGCAGGTTGCCGTGGTGCTGGAGGGGCGGGTCTATCGCGTCCGCGCGGCGGCGCACTGAGCAGATCGGCGGAACCGCAGGGATCACACGGAGCAGCGGAGGGAACGGAGAACCGCGCGAGCATCTCTCCGGTTCCTCCGCTCGCGCCGGATGATCCCGGCCGCACGAGCGTGACCGCACGACGAAACCGCGGACGAGGAGCGATCCTCGTCCGCGGTTCTTCCGTCGGTCAGAAACGATGCGGCGGCGCGATCAGGGGCGGCCGAGGCGGCGGGCGCGCATCAGGCGGCGCAGGTCGGCCTCGGCGGCGATGTAGCCGAAGGGCGCCCAGTTCTCGCCCTGGGTGATGCGGAGGAAGATCTGCTCGGCTTCTTCCCTGCGGCCGTTGTACAGGTGCCAGTTGCCCACGCCGTACGCCTGCGTGACCGCGTCGATGCCGCCGCGGCCGCTGTTGTCCAGCAGCGAGTCGGGGGGGAGGAGGCCCTTGTACAGCAGCAGGCGGCGGTAGTACGCCTCGTTCTCGCGCAGGCGCAGGCCCGGGCGGATGGGCTCCAGCACCTGCTCCGCCTCGTCCGCGCGGCCCGCGCGGCGCAGCGACATGTACAGCCAGTCGGTGGCGGCCACGCGGCTCTCGTCGTTGCGCGCCAGCGCCAGCGCGGCGCGGAAGGCGGGGGCGGCGCGCAGGAACTCGCCGCGCAGGTAGTACGCCAGCCCCAGGTGGTACTGGATGTTCCCCTGCAGCGTGCTGAGCGGCTCTCCGCTGGCGTTGGGCTGGCCGTCGGGCTCCACCTGGTCGGGCCGGCCGCGCGTCAGCCGGGCGCCGCGCTCCAGGTCGCGCACGGCATCGCCGAAGCGGCGCAGGGTGATCAGCCGGTGGCCGCGGTGGCGGTAGAAGCGGGCGTCGCGCGGGTGCTTGTGGATCCCCTCGCCGAACAGGTCGACCGCGGCGCGGTACTCGCCCAGGTACCCCAGCCGCCGGCCGTACCACAGGATGGCGTCGGCGTCGTCGGGGTGGGCCTCGTAGCGCAGGCGCGCGCTGTCGAGCTGCGCCTCCAGCCGCTGCCGCGTGTCCAGCGGCAGCTCGGGCGCGTACAGCGGCTGCCCCAGCAGCGACCGCGTCTCGGGGGGACCCACCGGGCCGGGGCCCTTGCCCACGTGCGGCACGCACGCGGCCACGCTCACCAGCGCGCCCACGGCAAGCGCTCGGGCGGTGTGGATCAGCGGTCGCGGGGCGCGGTGCGGCATGCGTGCGGGCACTCCCGGTGGGCGGCGGGGAAGACGCGGGTTGCGTCACAGGATACCGAGCCCGCGCGGAAAAGAAAAGCCCACGCCCGGGACTGCATCGCCGGATGGATGCAGAAGCGCCGCGGAACGGCTCCGCGGCGCTCCTGGTTTCCAGTCCGGCAGAAAGGGACGGCGTCAGTTCATCAGCGAAAGCCGGACGGGGAGCGTGAGCTCGCCGGGGACCGGAAAACCGTCTTCCATCGCGGGGACGAAGGCCATGCTACGCACGTAGTTCATCAGCCGCTGCTCAGCCATGCGGGTGACGGGGCCGCGCTGCACCAGCACGTCGGTGACGGCGCCGCGCTCGTCCACCTGCACGTGCACCCACGCCACCGAGGGGTCGGTGAGCAGGGCGCCGGTGGGGGTGGCCGCGCTTTCCTCGCGGACGTCGAACGGGTTGCCCACGGTGCGGTACTCCCATTCGCGCGGGCGGGCGGCGCACACGTCGCGGCGGCTCACGCCCAGCGCCACCGTGTCGCCCAGGTCCACGCGCAAGCGCACGCCCCACTCGCCGCGCGCGCGCGCCGTCTCGCGGCGATATGCGAAGACGAGGCGCTGCAGCGTGTCGGTGAGCGCGGGAGACAGGGTGGTCTCGATCACCGCGCGGCGCACCTGCACGCCCGCGGGGTCGTGGCGGATGGAGAAGACCACATGGCCGTCATCGTTCCCCTCCGCCGCCAGCAGCCGCGCGGCGGCGGCGCGGAACGCCTCCACGTCTACCAGGTCGGCCGCCGCGGGGAGTTGCGAGGGGGTGGCCGCCGCGTGGCAGCCCCGCTCGCGCATGGAACCGCTGCCCGCCAGCGATTCGTCGTACGCCGCGGCGCCCGCGGTGGCGCACGCCTGCACGCCGATCACGGCGGTTGCGATCAGTGGAAGGCAGCGCATCCGAGTCATCACGCGGCTCCTGGAGATGGGATCGTCCGGCCCCTGTGCTCGCCGCCGCCGTGACATGGACGTGACGAGCCTGTTTCATTCTTACCTGCTGATTGTAACATCGGCCAGTCCCCCGATGTAACAAACGCCGGGCCAGCATCCGCTCGTCTCCGCGTAAATCGCACCGGGGCCGTGAAACTCACAGCCGGGGACGGCCACGAAGCTCCAATCACGACCGGAGAGGTGGAAAGGTTCGCCGAGGCCTCGCACCGGCGGCTGAAGCCGCAGCAACAACTACGCGAAGCCTCGCAAACCGCGCGAGGCTCCAGGGAACGAACGATCCCGGCGAGCCACGTGGTTCGCCGGGATCGTTGTTTCCGCACCTCGCACCTCGCACCTCGCACCTCGCAGTGGCGGAACGTACTTTGTGGCGCTTCCAGAATTCGCGTCCCCGCACACGTTCCGCCCATGCACAGAGCCCGCACCCTCGCCGCGCTGGCGTTGCTGGCGATTCCCGCCGCCGCGCGCGCGCAGGCCGCCCCCGCGCCGCAGCGCTATCTCCTTCGCCCGGCACGCGTGTTCGACGCCGTGACGGCCCAGCCGCACGAGGGATGGGCGGTGCTGGTGGAGGGAGATCACATCGCCGCCGCCGGGCCCGCGTCGTCGCTGCAGTCCGCCGGGGCGCGGGTGGTGGAGCTGCCGGGGCTCACGCTTCTTCCCGGGCTGATCGAGGGGCACAGCCACGTGCTGCTGCACCCCTACAACGAGACCAGCTGGGACGAGCAGGTGCTGAACGAGGCGCTGGCCCTGCGCGTGGCCCGCGCCACCGCCGCCCTGCGCGCCACGCTGCTGGCCGGCTTCACCACCACGCGTGACCTGGGGACGGAGGGCGCGGGATACGCCGACGTGGGCCTCAAACAGGCGATCGACGAGGGGAGCATCCCCGGGCCGCGGATGATCGTGGTAACGCGCGCCATCGTGGCCACCGGCGCGTACGGCCCGCGCGGCGCCCCCGAGTGGCGCCTGCCGCTGGGCGCCGAGGAGGCCAGCGGCGTGGGTGAAGCGATCCGCATCGCACGCGACCAGATCGGCCACGGCGCCGACTGGGTGAAGGTGTACGCCGACTACCGCTGGCAAACGGGCGAGCCGTCGCGCGCCACCTTCGGCGAAGAGGAGCTGCGCGCGATCGTGCAGGCGGCCACCGACGCGGGCCGCCCCGTGGCCGCCCACGCCAGCACCGCCGAGGGAATGCGCCGCGCCGCCCTGGCCGGCGTGGCCACCATCGAGCACGGCGACGAGGGCACGCCCGAGGTGTTCCGGCTGATGCGCGAGCGGAACGTGGCGCTCTGCCCCACCCTGGCGGCCACCGAGGCCGTGCGGCAGTACCGCGGCTGGCGGAAGGGGCAGGAAGCCGACCCGCCGCAGGTGGTACAGCACCGGCGCAGCTTCCGCGCGGCGCTGGACGCGGGCGTCACCATCTGCATGGGCGGCGACGTGGGCGTGTTCACCCACGGCGACAACGTGCGCGAGATGGAGCTGATGGTGGCGTACGGGATGACGCCGCTGCAGGCGCTGATGTCGGCCACGGCGGTGAACGCGAAGGTGTTCCGGATGGACGGACGCATCGGCACCATCCGGCCCAACCTGCTGGCCGACCTGATCGCCGTGGAAGGCGACCCCACGCGCGACGTGAGCGCCCTGCGCCGCGTGCGCTTCGTGATGAAGGGCGGCACCGTGTACCTGGGGCCGGGGATGTAAAGCGGGACCAGCGGCGGACGGCCGCACGGCTGGCGTTGAGCCGGGCGGCCGAAGCACGGCGGCACTGAACAGAACCCTCGCGGAAACGCGGGGATGAACACGAACGATCCCCGGGGGCAGCACCGCCGCCGGGGATGTAATCCCGCACGTCCCTACTCACCCCCACAAGCCGCCACGCCTGGATTGCAGCGCTTGCGGCAAAGGAGGAAAATGGTTAACATGAATGTTAAGTCGTGTGGGTTGCCGTGCGATTTCGATTCGCGGGGGTTGCTCCCGCCGGGCGAGTACGAAGCCAGCTTCGCGGAACTGCGAACGTCGCTGCTGGTGCGAGGCCCGCGAACTCCGGTTCCGCACTGGAATGCCGAGTGGCGGTGGTATCTGACGGAGCAGGCGGAAACCATGGTCGACCAGCTCTGGGCGGTGGGGATCCGGGACGTGTACCTCGACGGCTCGTTCGTGGAGGACAAGCCGCACCCCAACGACATCGACGGATATTTCGTCTGTGATCTGCAGCCGCTGGCCGACGGGTCGCTCACCCGGGCGCTCAACCTGCTCGATCCACGGAAGGTGTGGACGTGGGACCCGCGCTCGAGAACACCGTACCGCGGCTACACCAAGAAGCAGCTGCCCATGTGGCACGCGTATCGGGTTGAATTGTACCCGCACTACGGGCAAAGCTCGGGGATTCGAGACCAGTACGGGAACGAGCTGCAGTTTCCGTCCGCGTTCCGCCAGCGCCGCAGCACCTGCGAGCCCAAGGGCATCGTCAAGATTCGCCTTCCACCGCGTGAGCCATGATCCGCACCGAACACGAGTACCAGCGCGCGCTGGCGAGCCTCAAGCGCGACGCCGAGGTGATGGAGGCCGAGCGGAGCCAGCTTCGCGAGCGGGGGATCAGCGGCGAGGGGGTGGAGCTCGCGCTTCAGCCGATGGAATCGTTCCGCCAGCAGCTGGAGGAAGAGGTCCGCGCCTATGAGCGGATGAAGCGCGGCGAGTTCGACGTGCTGCACAGCCTTACCGGCATCGGCCGGTGGCTGATCGGGATCCGGATCGCGCGGGGGATGACGCAGCGAGAGCTGGCCGAGCGCCTCTCCGTTTCCGAAGCGCAGGTCTCGCGCGACGAACGGCACGAGTACTACGGCATCACCGTCGAACGCGCGCAGCGTATCCTGGAGGCGCTCGGAACGCGGTTCCGCATGGAAATCGAGGAGCCGGTCGGCGCCACGCACGGGGACGCGTTCGTATCCCCCTGACGTGGATCGGCCCGGCAATTCAACGGAAACCGCCCCGGAGACCTCGATGGTCCCTGGGGCGGTGTGTATCCCCACGGTTTGGGATGACGAGCCGTTCAACCGCGGACCTGGCGCTCGGCCTCGGCTTTCATGGCGGGGAGGGCCTGGCTGTGCTCCTCGTATTCGGGGAGCTTCTTGGCGACCTCGGCGTTGTATGACTGCAGGAAGCGCTGGAAGAACTGCTTCGACTCGGCCCGCTTGCCGAGGCTGCTCTCGGCTTGGCCGGCGGTGAAGAGGCCGAACAGGTGGGTTGGGCTGGCGGCCAGCAGCGTGTCGGCCTCGGCGCGGGCGCCGGTGTAGTCGCCGGCCACCAGCTGCAGCGCGGCCAGGTGGTAGCGTCCATCCGCATCCAGCGAATCGACGCGCTGATAGGCCATCACGGCCATCGGCACGAACTGCCGCGCCTGCACGGTGTCACCGGTGGACACCGCCGTCATCACCCGGTTGAACAGGCGGTCGGCGGCTTCGCGCGGGCTCATGCTGGCCAGGTCCACCGCGCCGGGGTTGCCGGCCGGCCCCGCGGCGCCCGGCGCGCCACCCGCCTGCGCGAAGGGCGGCTGGACGGCGCCGGGCTGCTGCTGCTCGCCTCGCCCACCCAGCCGCGGAACGAGAACGACGGCGATCAGCGCGAGGAGCGCCAGGCCGGCCACGGCCCACGGCAGCACCGGCGCGCGCGAGGCGGCCGGCGCGGCGGTGGCGCCGGCGGGGGCGCCGCACATGTTGCAGAACTTGGCCCCGCGCGGAAGCGGGTTGCCGCACTCGCGGCAGGCGGCGCTCAGCGCGACGCCGCAGGAATCACAGAAACGTCCGGACGCCTGGGCGCCGCACGCGGGACAGGTCTCGGCCATCAGGTTCCAATCATCGGTCGGGGGCTTGCCGGAAACGCGCAAAGCTACGCGCCGGCAGCACTTCACTCAAGTGCGGGCGTGAGATCGCATCGCGGACGATCGAAGCCCGGCGGGAGCGCACCCGCCGGGCTTCGTCGTCATCACCTGCACCGCACCGGCGGCTGAAGCCGCAGCGCCGCATCAACAACCACGAGAAGCCTCGCAAACTGCGCGAGAGTCCAACCGCGCGGTGACGGCGATCGTGCAATCACACTCACGCACCTCGCACCTCGCACCTCGCACCTCGCACCTC
>DASSJS010000398.1:0-4465 GCA_035691085.1 Longimicrobium sp. | reverse complement strand
CGCGCGGCGGCCCCGGCGGCGGCCCGCGCCGCACCATCCGCCGCCCCCCGCGCGCCGAGTAGCGCATCGCCGGACAAACGACGCCGCCCCCGCGGGATCTCTCCCGCGGGGGCGGCGTTCGTTCACCACCACGCGCTCAGTAGCAGCGCGGGCGGGCGTCGCTGGCCGTCATTTCGATCAGACCGGGTGCGAGGCGGTCCGCGGGCTGCTCAGGCAGGTGTCGCCACAGCCCGGGGCAGCTTTGGTGCAAGCCGCAGCCGCTCCACCACGGACATCTGCCATCGGGACGATCCGCACCCTCGCGGGAGAGCCGGGGATGAACGTGCACGCTCGCTGGCTCTCCCACCGCGCCGCGGCGATCCCCTGCAAAACGACGACGCCCCCGTGGCCAGGACCACGGGGGCGACGTTGGGTTTACCCGCGTACGCCGGCCGGCATCAGGGCGGGCAGGTGGCGACAGCGGCGGTCTTGCACTGGATCGGGCGGCAGGTGCCCAGGCAGAAGGTGTTGCAGTTGGTGTCCTCGGACGCGTGGCCCATCACCGTGCCCTCGAACGCCGTCTCGGCGGTGGCGGAGAACGACTCCACCGACAGCTCGTCCGGGTTCAGCTTGACCTTCTTCATCGTACCTCCACGAGTGGTTGGATCCGAGCGCGCTGCCGGCGGAGTGTCCCGCCGATTTCCCTCAGCCGGCGCTCGTGGATTCAACACTCGCGATTTCAGCCGGAAACCGGGAGGAAGATGGGACGAGTCGCACGCACCTCCACATCACCCGTTCGCACCGTCGATGGACGCGGCGCGGCTGGCCGTCCACGGCGTGGCGACGACCGGGCTCTCGGACTCTCGCGGGGCGCGAACGCGCGGCGGGCGCCCCGCCTCCGGAGCGCCCACCGCACATCGATCCTCCCTCACCCACCGTTCAGGTCACCGCGTTCCCCACACGTTGTTGCTGCGGTTCGTGTCGGGGAGGCGGTTCTCGGGGTCGATCTCCACGCGCGTGGCCGGGGCGGGCGCCACGGTCTCGTACGTGTAGCCGTCGCCGCCGAACCACACCTGCTCGGGAAGGCGGAGGTCCTGCGTCTGCCCGTTGGCGAGCGTGATGCGCAGGCGCACCGGCATCACCACGCCGTGGTTGGCCAGGCGCACGGCGATGCGGTTGCCGCCGCCCTGCGCGGCGGTGCTGGTCACGCTCTCCACCGCCTGGTCGAGCGGGGTGGCCTGATAGAACCAGCCGCGCCAGAACCAGCTCAGGTCGCGCCCCGACACGTCTTCCATGGTGCGGAAGAAGTCCGCCGGCGTGGCGTGCCTGAACGCCCAGCGGCGGGCGTACTCGCGGAACGCCGCGTCGAACGCCTGCGGGCCCAGCACCTCGTCGCGCAGCAGGTGCAGCGCGTACGCCGGCTTGCGGTACGCCGCGATCCCCAGCTGCGTCCGCGCCAGCCGGTCGGGCGGCACCATCAGCACGGGGTCGTTCCCGGCGCGCAGGAACTGCTCGTACTGGGCGCGATAGAAGGCGCGCGTGTCGGTGCCGGGGAAGCGCGTGTCGTTGGCCCAGGTGTCGATGAAGGTGTTGAAGCCCTCGTCCATCCAGGCGTACAGGCGCTCGTTGTTCTGCACGATCATGGGGAACCACTCGTGCCCGTGCTCGTGCGCGATGGTGCCGAACACGCTGCGCTCGTCGCCGCCGGCGTGCACCATCACGAACATGGGGTACTCCATCCCCCCCACCGGCCCCGCCACGCTGGTGGCCTGCGGGTACGGGTACTTCAGCCAGCGCGTGCTGAACTCGTGGATGGAGAAGCAGGTCATGTCGGCCGCGGTCACCCACGCGGTGGCGTCGGGCTGATAGAAGGCGTGGCACTGCACGCCGTCGCGGTTGGCGCTGTCCCAGCGGAAGCGCGGGGATGCGGCCCAGGCGAAGTCGACCACGTTCTCCGCGCGCCAGCGCCACGTCTTCGTCCCCGCCATCCCCGGGCGGGTGGCCGGCGTCCCCACCTCGGCCTCGGTGATGATGGGCACCTGCCGGGTGGAGCGGGCGGCCTGCGCCAGCCGCGCGCGCTGGGCGGCGGTCAGCACCTCGGCCGGATTCTGCAGCAGGCCCGTGGCGGCGACCACGTAGCTGGCGGGGACGGTGATGGCCACGTCGTAGTCGCCCAGCTCGCGGTAGAACTCGCCCTGGCCGATGTAGGGGAGCGTGTTCCACCCGCTCACGTCGTCGTACACGGCCATCCGCGGGAACCACTGCGCCATCTGGTACAGCTCGCCCTCGCGGGCCATGCGGTCGGAGCCGTGCTCGGGGATGCGGAAGCTCCAGCTCATCGACAGCTCCGCCGTCGCGCCGGGCGCCAGCGGCCGCGGCAGGTCCAGCCGCATCATGGTGTCGTGGATGTACGGCGTCACGCTGGCGCCGTTCACCCGCGCGTCGGCCACGTCGATCCCGCCCTGGAAGCCGCCCACGCCCCAGCGCGAGTCCGCCGGGTTCAGGTACGAGCCGATGCTCCCCGGGCGGTACAGGTTCTGGTCCACCTGCAGCCACACGTAGCGCAGCGTGTCGGGCGAGTTGTTGCGGTAGTGGATGGTCTCGCTGCCGCGGAGGGACTTCTGCGCGGTGTCGAGGGTGGCGCTGATGCGGTAGTCGGCGCGCTGCTGCCAGTAGCGCGGGCCGGGGGCGCCGCTGGCGCTGCGGTACTGGTTGGGCGCGGGGAGCTCGGAGATCGGCCGGAACACCGAGGTGTCGCCCCGCGGGTCGGGCACCGTCTGCGCCGCCAGCGCCGCCGGGGCCAGCACCGCCGCCAGGGCGAGGGATACGAGTCGATCACGCATCATGCGTCTTCCTTCCATCGGGTTGTCGGCCCGCCACGCATCGGTCAGAAACGAGGCGGACCCGTACGCTTCCACGCACCGGGCGAGCATCCGGACACCGGAGATTTTTGGGTGCCCATAACACCCGGAAGATCCGCGCCTGTTCCGCTCCGATCCCGATGACGGCACGCTCCCCGGCAACGACGCGGCTCCTGCTGATCCGGGCCGGATGCGCTCCGCCTCCGCGTCCGCCGCGCCCGGCGGCGATCGCGAAGAGACCGCTCGGAAACACGAATCCCGCTCGCCACGGCGAGCGGGATTCGTCATTCTCGGCCGATCAGGATTCCGTGGCCTCCGCCGGCCTGGCCGCGTGCCCCGGGTCCGAGCGCACCACCATCACGCCGGTCAGGGTGATCGCGACGCCCAGGAGCGCCCACGTGGACGGGCGCTCGTTCAGCAGCAGCGCGGCGGCGATCATCGCCACCACGGGGGTCAGGTTGGAGAAGATGGCGGTGCGCGTGTTGCCGATCCGTTCCACGCCGCGGTACCAGATCAGGTACGCCAGGCCGATGGCGAACACCGCGCTGAACACCAGCCCGCCCCAGGCGCGCCAGTCGAGCCCCGCCCAATCCAGCCGCGCCAGCTCGGGCGCGCCCACCACCAGCAGCCCGGCCGTCCCCACCCACATCGTCCACGCCGTGGTGCGGATCGATCCGTAGACGCGCACCATCCCCCGCGCGCCCACCGTGTACATCGCCCACGCGAACGCCCCGGCGATCAGGATCAGGTCGCCCACCAGCGCCCGCGGCCCCTCCACGCTGATCCCCGTCCCCGTCACCAGCGCCACGCCGGTGATGGAGAGCGCCGCGCCGCCCCAGGTGCGCACGCCCGGCCGCTCGTGGCCCGTGAGCGTGGAGAGGAGCGCGGTGAGCACCGGCGTGAGCGCAAGGATCAGGCTGGCGGAGCCCGCGCGCGTGCGGCTGAGCCCCAGGATGAAGCACATCTGGTACACCACGTTCCCCAGCAGCCCCAGCCCGATGATCCGCCAGCGGTGCTCGCGGGCGGGCAGGTCGAGCCCCTCGCGCGCCCGCAGCACCATGGCCACCAGCACCGACGCGATGCAGAAGCGCACCGCGTTGAACGCCAGCGGCGTGAACGCCTGCAGCGCCCCCTTCACCACCGCGAAGTTGACGCCCCACACCAGCACCATCATGGCCAGCGCGCTCTCGGTCCACCCCCACCCGGGAACGGGCGCCGTGGCCTCGGCACCCACCTCGCTCGCCGCGATCTCGCCGCGCACCGTCATTTCCTCTACCGCCATCCTGCCGCTGCTCCCGCTGTAAGAACAAGCGGGAAGGGCACCCAGGCCCCTCCCGCGAAGAGTCTCGCCCGTTGTCACGGGGATATTGTATACAAACCCGCGCCCTGATGGTACCTGCCGGGGTGATGGTACCCCTATGAGCGCCGGGAATGGACCGGGACGGATGGGCCCGGCGGATCGGGTGAGGGGTGGGGAGATGCGGTGGTGCGTTCCCTCCGCGCCGCGGCCCCCCTCCCCGGCCCTCCCCCGCGCTCCGCAGGGGGAGGGTGACGCATTCCGATGCTTCTTCTCGCTTCGAAACCACCGAAGAGCACCCCAATTTTCCTCTCCCCCTCCCCCGCGG
>DASSJS010000397.1:0-3845 GCA_035691085.1 Longimicrobium sp. | reverse complement strand
ACCTCGCACCTCGCACCTCGCACCTCGCACCTCGCACCTCGCACCTCGCACCTCGCACCCCCGTACCCCCGCACCGCTTTTCGCCCTGGCCCGATCCTTTCGGTTTCCTGTCGCCCGGGGTAGATTTCTGCGGTTTCCGAGACTCCGTACGCGCGCCCCGGGCGCCTGCACAGCATAGAGAGCGATGGAACGGTACTTCGACGAGAACCACCTGATGATCCGCGACATGGTTCGCGATTTCGCCCAGAACGAGATCGCGCCCGTGGCCGCCGAGCTCGATCAGTCGGGCGAGTTCCCGTGGGAGAACATCGCCAAGATGGGCGAGCTGGGGCTGTTCGGCATCCCCTGGAGCGAGGAGCTGGGCGGCGCCGGGATGGACGGGATCGCGTACATGATCGTGATCCACGAGCTGGCCAAGGTCGACGCCAGCCACGCCATCACCGTGAGCGCCCACACCACCCTGGGCACCTCGCCCATCGTCAACTTCGGCACCGACGACCAGCGGCAGCGCTACGTTCCGCTTCTCGCGTCGGGCTCCGTCCTCGGCGGCTTCGGGCTCACCGAGCCGGGCGCGGGGAGCGACGCGGGCGGCACGCAGACCACCGCCACGAAGGTCGACGGCGGGTGGGTGCTGAACGGGAGCAAGATCTTCATCACCCACGCCGGCGTGGGCGAGGTCTTCGTGGTCACCGCGCAGACGGACCGGGAGCAGGGGACGAAGGGAATCACCTCCTTCATCGTCAGCAAGCCCACCACCGACCTGGAGCGGGCGCGCGAGGTGGGCGCCGGGCACGCGCAGGATGGGCAGCTCTGCTACACGAAGGGTCTCCGCGCGGGGAAGAAGGAAGACAAGATGGGGTGGCGCGCCAGCGACACCCGCGAGCTGATCCTGGAAGAGGCCTTCGTGCCCGACCACGACGTGCTGGGCGAGGTGGGGCAGGGCTTCATCAACTTCATGAAGACGCTGGACGCCGGCCGCATCGGCATCGGCGCGCTCTCGCTAGGGATCGCCGAGGGCGCGTACGAGCAGGCCCGCAAGTATGCGATGGAGCGCAAGCAGTTCGGCCAGGCCATCGCCGAGTTCCAGGGGATCCAGTTCACCCTGGCCGACATGGCCACCGAGATCGAGGCGGCGAAGCACCTGGTGTATCACGCGGCCTGGCTCAAGGAGCAGGGGCAGCCGTATTCGAAGGAAGCCGCCATGGCCAAGCTCTTCGCCAGCGAAACCGCCATGCGCGTCACGACGAAGGCGGTGCAGGTGCACGGCGGCTACGGCTACACCAAGGAATACCCGGTGGAGCGCATGATGCGCGACGCCAAGATCTGCGAGATCGGCGAGGGGACCAGCGAGATCCAGCGCCTGGTGATCGCCCGCAACATCCTCCGCGAGCTCGCCCACTGAGCGCCGTCCGCGTGGCCGGGTGAGCCCGCGACGCGAAACGACCCGGCCCGCCGCTGATGTTCAGCGGCGGGCCGGATCTCGTTTTACCCCCCAGCACCACCGAGCCCTGTCGGTCGGCGGTGGGGGCGTTCTTGCCGATGGCCACCCAGAAGTTGCCGCTGGCACTGTTCTGCAGCCCGGTGGCCACGCCGAAGGAGCCGGTCCGCCACGGCTCGCGTGAACCGGCGGGGCGCTGCCGGGGGAGACGCCGGCCGCCACGGTTTCCGCTGCCGGGCGACGGCAGGGGACCCACGCCCGCTGACCCTAATCTTTCGGTTTCCTGTCGCGTGGGGTAAATTCCCCCACTCGGCGCAATGCCGAACGAACGTTCCGGACGCACCCGGCGGTTCAGGTGCGCCGAATGCCGCTTCCAAGGGCGTCCACGGATGGCACGCGGGATCGCCCGCGAAGTGGCGATGGCGGGGGGGAGGGCCGGTTGGCCCCGCTCCCGTTCTCACGCTCCAGGTACAGGCTGCCACGCGCCTTTCAGACACACGGCGTGGCTTGACGGAGCAGGAAAAGCCGCGAGGGACAGGGGCGCGATGGCCAGGGTGTTCGTCCGCGAACGGGCCATGCGCGTGACCGGCCAGGCCGTGCGGGTGCACGGCGGCGGCTTCCGAAAAACCCCGGCGCGGCGCACCGATGCGCCGCCCCACGAGCTGCGGGCTTGGCAAACGCCCCGCGCGATCCGGCAACGAGATCGCCCGCGAGCGCCGTCGCCGGCCCGCCCATTTGACCAGAGCCTGCGCGCGCCGTCCGTCATTCTCCTGACGTGGCACGGCGCCGCGCGGCCCACAGAGGCAGTACGCCATGGTTCGATCCATCCAGCGCGGCGCCCTGCGCGCGCCGCGGGGTCGGCCCGCACCCCTGTACGGTCTCGCCCCGCACTCCCCCACGCGGAGGGCGGCTTGAAGCGCGAGATCCTGATGAACACCACCGCCCGCGAAACCCGCGTCGCCATCCTCGAGGATGACGTGCTGGTGGAGCTGATGGTTGACCGCCCCGATGCGGCGCGGATGGTGGGCGACATCTACAAGGGGCGGGTCGAAGCCGTCCTACCCGGCATCCAGGCCGCCTTCGTGGACATCGGCACCGAGAAGGCGGCCTTCCTGCACGTGAGCGACGTAGCGCTCGACGACGACGAGGAAGACGACGAGCCCGGCGCCCCGGCCGACGACGACGAGGCCGGCGGCGGGAACGGAGGGGGCGGGGGAGGCCGCTCGCGCCGCGCGCTCCCGCCGATCCAGGACATCGTCAAGAAGGGGCAGGAGCTGCTGGTGCAGGTCTCCAAGGAGCCGATCGGCACCAAGGGGCCGCGCGTCACCGCGCACATCTCCCTCCCCGGCCGCTTCCTGGTGTACATGCCGGGGAGCGACCACGTGGGCGTCTCGCGCAAGATCGAGGACCGCGAGGAGCGCGCCCGGCTGCGCGCGCTGGCGCGCGAGGCGCTGCCGCCCAGGTCCGGCGGGGTGATCGTGCGCACGGTGGGCGAGGAGCTCACCCGCGAGGTGTTCGAGCGCGAGCTGCGCGCGCTGATGCAGCTCTGGAAGCAGATCCAGAAGAAGGCCGGCAGGGGGCGCGCGCCCGCCGCGGTGCACCGCGAGGCCAAGCTGGTGGCCGGGATCATCCGCGACCTGTTCAGCCAGAAGGTCGACTCGCTGATCGTGGACAGCCAGCAGGTGTTCGACGACGTCCGCGCCTACCTGGAGCAGGTCGACCCGTCGCTGATCGAGCGCGTCCGGCTCTACACCGACCCCAAGCCCCTCTTCGACGCCTACGACATCGAGAGCGAGATCCGCGACGCCTTCCAGCGCCGCGTGAACCTCGCCTCGGGCGGCTACATCATCGTGGAGCCCACCGAGGCGCTGGTCTCGATCGACGTGAACACCGGGCGCTACACGGGGAAGAAGGACCCCGAGAAGACGATCCTGAAGACCAACGTGGACGCGGCGCGCGAGATCGCGCGGCAGGTGCGGCTGCGTGACGTGGGCGGGATCATCGTGTGCGACTTCATCGACATGGAGACGAAGCAGAACCGCGAAAAGGTCCTGCAGGAGCTCCGCCAGCACCTGAGCCGCGACCGGGCGCGCACCAAGGCGTTCCAGGTGAGCGAGCTGGGGCTGATCGAGATGACGCGCCAGCGGGTGCGCCCCTCGCTGTACCACACGCAGACCGAGGCCTGCCCCACCTGCGCCGGCACCGGCCGCATCTTCACCCCCGAAACGGTGATCCGCCGGGTGGAGCGCGCCATCCGCCGCGCCTGGGCCGACGGGAAGGAGAAGAACCTGGTGATCCGCGTCCACCCCGTGGTCGCCCTCTACGTGCTCGAGGAGGAGCCCGGGTGGCTCAAGGGGATCGAGAAGAGCCTGGGGATGAAGGTGGCGCTGCGCGACAACCCGCTCCT
>DASSJS010000396.1:0-3118 GCA_035691085.1 Longimicrobium sp. | reverse complement strand
GAGTGCTGAGTGCTGAGTGCTGAGTGCTGAGTGCTGAGTGCTGAGTGCTGAGCACTCACGCACTCACACACTCACGCACTCACGCACTCACGCACCTGTTCGCAGTTCGGTTTCAGTGCTACCCGCACGGTATCACCCACGCCCCCACAAACATCTACTCCCCGCCGGGAATGGAACTTGCGCCCGGGGTGGCGCGGCGGCGGGGACGTGCGCACCCGCCCCGGCCGATATGCGGCGCGCACCCAACACCGCCTGGAGAGGACTCGGACCGTGGCCCTCGCAAGGAACACGTCACGCGCGATGCAGCGTCAGGTAGACCTGGCCACCGCCGTGGCGCAGGAAAAGCTGCTCGACACCCACGTACGGCACGTGCTCGCGCTCGTTCAGCTGGTCAGTCACCAGATCCCGTTCGACGCGGCACTCGACATCTACGCCCGCATCCTGCGGCTCAACCCCGAGCAGGCCCGCAACGTGGGCAGCCGCGCCTTTGCCGAGCTGGGCCGGCGCGGCCTGATCTCGGGCTCCGGCCCCGGCGCGGCCGACGGCGGCATGACGCTGCTCGAAGACGACGCGGCCGACCGCGAGGAGGCCCGCAGCGGGCCGCCGGCCGAGGGCGGGCGTTTCGAGCAGGTGTTCTCGCGCGTGCGCCGGCGCATCCGCGGCCGCGTGCACGACGACCTGCGCCACCGCATCAACCTGGGCGCCGCGCGCGCCGAGGACGACCTGTTCGAGCAGCACGTGAACAACGCGCTGGAGTTTGCCCGCTCGCTGCACGCCGAGGTGCCGCTGCACGAGGCGGTCGACCTGTACCTGGAGATCATGGGCGTGCCCGAGGGCGTGTCGGACGTGGTGTTCAACCGCGCCCTGCGCCGCGTGGCCGACGAGGAACTCCCCGCGGCGGACGGCGTTCCCATGGCCGCCGACTCGGCGGCCTGAACGCCTTCCCGGCGCGTGGCGCACGCCACGCCCGGGCCGTCGCGGTTGACGTGCGCGCGAAGGCACACGTCGTTATCTTGTGCACGAAATGCTGGCGCCCGGCACCGGAACTGCATATTCCTAACGGACTGGCATTCGGAAAGCCGCAAACGCGCACGCGAAAGCGGGCCGGCGGAGGCGCGGGGCATCACGCCCCGCGTGCCGGCCGAGGAGGGGCATGGGAGGGAGTTGGGGCGAAATCGTGTGGGCGGGGTTCGCCGCGGCGGTGCTCGCGGCGGCGGTGATGTGGGTGTTTCGCACCCTCGGCCTTACCCGGCTGAGCGCCACGGGCCAGTTCGGCTGCCTCGTTTACGACGATCCCCGCCTCCCGATGACGGAAACGCTCGGGCTCGGGCTTTTTCTGTTGCTGCACGCCACGCTGCTGGCCGCGCTGTTCGCGGCGGTGCTGCGCGGCGTGGGCGGCCCGGGGTGGGGAACCGGGCTTGCGATCGGGGGCGTGTACGGGTTTCTTGTGGCGGCCGCGCTCCCCTGGCTGGCAAAGGCCGACCGGTGCGTGCGCATGGGCCGCATCCCGCCCCCCGGCCGCCTGGGCCTGGATTGGGGGCGCGCCACCCCGGTGGCGCTGATCGCGGGATACGCGGTGTACGGAAGCGTTTTCGGAGCGGTGCTGGCAGCCCTGTCCACCCGCGCCCCGCTGTAGCGGGGGCGCGCACGAACGGAAGGAGGTGTACCACCCAGGAGGTGAGATGTGTGGGGGATGCCGGGCCCGGCAGGCTCCCCGGAAGCAGGTGTCTGTGTGTGGTCGGGAAGTGTGTGTTGCGGGCTCCCACAAGATTCGAGTGACGACGGGAACGGGAGCCCATCACCTGGTTCGGAGAGGACTCATGAGACGAACGCTCGCATCCGCCCTTGCGGCCTCGCTGGTGGCGTTGGGGGCGGCGGGGCAGGCGGCGGCCCAGGACATGACCGTGGGCCGTACCGCGCCCCTGTTCGACATCGGCATCTCGGCCGGCGGTGCGTGGTCCAGCAACTGGTTCCAGATCGGCGACAACGGGTTCAAGCCCGGCGTGGCCCCGATCTTCGGCGCCGAGGCCACCTACTGGCTGAGCCCCACGTTCGGCATCCGTGCGAACGGGCAGTACATGCCGTCGAAGCTGCCGCAGGACTCCGACGTGTTCGAGAGCGACCGCTGGCTGGTGAACAACTGGTTCTACGGCCTGGACCTGATGTGGCGGCCGATGTTCTGGTCGAGCCCGGGCCTCCTGGGGTCGATGTACGTGTTCCTGGGCGGTGGCGGCCTTACCAGCAACCCGGCCGGCGACGGCGGGAGCATCAACTACGATGGGCTGGTGGTCAACGGTGTCGATCTTCCGGCGGGCCCCACGCGGGGCACGGTGGGCCAGGGTGAGGCCGGCATCGGCTTCGACCTGTTCCCGCTCACGTCGGCGATCGGGATCTTCCTCGAGGGTGGCGTGCACGGCTACGACTCGCCGGCGCACGTGTCGGAGAATGCGCAGAACGCCGAGGACAAGTTCGCGTTCACGCCGTACGCGGTGCTCGGGCTGAAGCTGGGCTTCGGGAACATCATCCCGCCGCCCCCGCCGCCGCCCCCGCCGCCGCCCCCGCCGCCGCCCCCGCCGGCCGTCATCCCGCCGCCCGCGGTGGAGATGCAGTCGGTGACGGTGTGCACGGTGCAGAGCGGCCAGCTGAGCAGCGTGACGGCGCAGTACAACCCGGCCACGGGCGACACCACCGGCCTGCCGGCGATGGAGGCCAACGCCTCGGGCGCCACGTGGTACATCAACAACGAGCCGATCACGTTCAACGACCACCGTTACGTGAAGTACGGCCTGCCGCGGGTGCTGGGCGTGGGCGACGTGAACAACGTGGGCACCTTCCAGGGTGTGCCGGTGTTCGCCGAGCCGAGCGCTCCCGCCACGGCCGAGGTGATCTACGTGCCGGTGGGCTCGCGCTGCGAGTTCCAGCCGTACCAGATCGAGCGGAAGGCGGGCGCGGTCCGCGGCTGACGCCACGGATCACGGTCGGCTGAGAAAGAGGCGCCTCCGCGAGGGGGCGCCTCTTTCATTGGTATGAGCGTGCGGGGTACGGAACCCGCACACCGGTGCGTGAGTGCGTGAGTGCGTGAGTGCGTGAGTGCGTGAGTGCGTGAGTGCGTGAGTGC
>DASSJS010000395.1:0-3052 GCA_035691085.1 Longimicrobium sp. | reverse complement strand
TCAATGGCCGTCGAGCGGCGGGCTCGCGGGGGGAGCGACGCCGAACCAGCGGAGGGCCTCGTCCACCCCGGCGGTGACGGTGACGAGCGCGCCGCGGTTGTTGGCGACCAGCGCGCCGAAGCGCGAGGGGTCGGCCAGCGGGGGGTGCGCCACCAGGGCCACGCGCACGGCGGCGCCGAGGCCGCCCTGGGCCAGGGTGTTCCGCTCCGCCACGAACTTCCCCAGGTCGAACCGGTCCACCGTGGTCAGGCCGCCCTCGGCGCCGAGGGCATCCAGCAGCATCAGCGTGCATCCGCCGTCCAGGCAGGCCCGGAGCGCGGTGTCGTACACCTCGCACACGTTCGTTGCATCCACCGTCCCCACCAGCGACACGTAGAAGACCGGCCCCACCATCCGCGTGCTGAATCCCAGCGCCATGATCCACCTTTCACCCTCGGAGATGTCACGAAGCCCATCGCCCCCATCCGCAGCCTAGCGCGGCGATGAAGCAAGTCAAGCCCGCCGATGCCGTCCCGTCCCCGTTCCCTGTTCCCTGTTCCCTATCCCCTGTTCCCCGCCCTTCCGCACTTCCGTACACCCCCGCCGGTTGACGCACCCTTGCCCGCAGCGGTACTATTCCGGTTTGTTCCGCGACCCGGCGCGCGTTCCCGCGGTCTGCCGGCGCGCGCGACCCGCCGCCCGCGCCGGGCTGCGGGCGTTCGTGCGTTTTGAGGGCTCCCCGTTGGCAAGGCCGTGCCGCACCCGCTGCTGATCGACTCGTTCCGTACCGTCCCGGCGTTCCGCGACCTGGCCGACGCGCTTCCGCGCGCGGGCGAGCGCGTGATCGCCGCCGGGCTGGCGGGCTCGGCACCCCTGGTCCTTGCCGCCGCGCTGCACCGCGCCCGGCGCGAGCGGCTGTGGGTGCTGGTGGCCACGCGCCCCGAAGACGCCGAACAGGCCGCCGCCGACCTGGAGGCGCTGCTGGGCGAGGGCGCGGTCCACCTGTATCCCCAGCGCGAATCGCTCCCCTACGAGGAGGCCGAGCCGCACCTGGAGATCGGCGGCACCCGCGTGGAGGCGCTGGAAGCGTTGCTCTCGGGCCGCGCCTCGCTGCTGGTGACCACCCCCCGCGCCCTGCAGGAGCTGTCGCCCGCCATCGCCGGGCTCGACGACCTGCGGCTGGCGCTGAAGGCGGGGCAGTCCATCCGCCTGGCCGAGCTGGCCGAGACGCTGGAGGGGATGGGCTTCGAGCGCGCGGCCACGGTGGAGGAAGTGGGCCAGTTCGCGCTGCGCGGCGGGATCGTGGACGTATTCGGCTTCGGCGCCCCCGAGCCCGCGCGGATCGAGTTCTTCGGCGACGAGATCGAGTCGATCCGCTTCTTCGACATCCTCACCCAGCTCTCCGTGCGCGCCGTGGACGCGCTGGAGCTGCTCCCGGTGGACCTGCGCCCCGCGGCCGAGGGCGGCGGCACCCCGTCGCACGCGTCGGCGCCGTCGCCCGCCGAGGATGAGCGGGCCGAGGCGGAGAAGAAGTCGCTGCTCGACTACCTCCCGCCCGAGACGGTGGTGGTGCACCTGGCGGGGAGCGCGACCAGGCCCGAGCTGGAGCGCACCTGGGGCGAGGTGCTGCGGCTGCACGAGGCCGAGGCCAAGCGGGGCACGCGCCCCGAGCCCCCCGAGCGGCTCTTCCTTCCCGCGCACGAGGCGGGTGGGCGGCTGGGGCGGCTTCCGCAGCTCTTCATCGACGAGGCCGGCGGCGAGCCGGTGCGCGCCACCTTCCGCTTCCGCGCGCTCCCGCCCGAGCCGATAGACCGCGACATGCCGCGCCTGGGCGAGGTGCTGCGCGGCGCGGCGGCGCGGGGCGAGCAGACGCTGGTCCTCTGCGACAACCAGGGGCAGCTGGAGCGCCTGCAGGAGCTGCTCGACGAGTTCAAGGTCGCGCGCTACACCGAGCTGGGGATCGGCTCGCTGGGCGGCGGCTTCGTCCTCGCCGACAGCGAGCCGCCGCTGCGCGTCCTCACCGACCACGAGATCTTCCGCCGCACCCGGCGCATCCGCCGGCGGCGCAGGTTCCGCGGCGGCGCCGCGCTGGAGAGCGTGGCCGCGCTCAAGCCGGGCGAGTACGTGGTGCACATGGACCACGGCATCGGCCAGTTCCGGCGGATGGAGCGGGTGCGGGTGGGCGAGGAGGAGTTCGAGACCCTCGTCATCGAATACGCCGGCGGCGAGCTCCTGCGCGTCCCCGTCCATCGGGTGGACCTGATCGAGCGGTGGGTGACCGACGCCGAGGGCGACGGCACCGCCGCCCCCAAGGTGCACCGCATCGGCGGGAAGGAGTGGAGCCGCGCCCGGCAGAAGACGCAGAAGGCCATCCAGGAGATGACGGCCGAGCTGCTGGAGCTGTACGCCTCGCGCAGCGCCGAGAAAGGGTTCGCCTACGCCGCCGACACCCGCTGGCAGCGCGAGATGGAGAGTGCCTTCCTCTTCGAGGACACCCCCGACCAGCGCCAGGCGACCGAAGACGTCAAGAAGGACATGGAATCGCCCCGCCCCATGGACCGCCTGATCTGCGGCGACGTGGGGTACGGGAAGACCGAGGTGGCGATCCGCGCGGCGTTCAAGGCGGTGCAGGACGGGAAGCAGGTGGCGGTGCTGGTGCCGACCACGATCCTGGCCGAGCAGCACCTGCACACCTTCAGCGAGCGCCTGGCCGACTTCCCGGTGCGCATCGAGGCGCTCAGCCGCTTCCGCACCGCGAAGGAACAGGGGAGCGTGCTGGGGCGGCTGACCGACGGCACGGTGGACATCATCATCGGCACGCACCGCCTGCTCTCGCCCGACGTGGTGTTCAAGGACCTGGGGCTGCTGGTGATCGACGAGGAGCAGCGCTTCGGGGTCAAGCACAAGGAGATCCTGAAGCAGCTGCGGAAGACGGTGGACGTGCTGACGCTCACCGCCACGCCGATCCCGCGGACGCTGCACTTCTCGCTGCTGGGCCTCAGGGACATGACGCTGATCCAGACGCCCCCGCGCGACCGGCAGCCGGTGATCACCCACGTCCTTCCCTGGACCG
>DASSJS010000394.1:0-8260 GCA_035691085.1 Longimicrobium sp. | reverse complement strand
CGCCGTGGGCGTGCCGGGCGAGGCGTACGTGGGGGGAGACGGCGTGGTGCGCGGCTATCTGGACCGGCCGGGGTTGACGGCGGAGCGCTTCGTCCCCGATCCGTTCTCCGCCCACCCCGGCGCGCGGATGTACCGCACGGGCGACCGGCTGAGGCGGATGAACGACGGCGCGCTGGAGTTCGTGGGCCGCCTTGACGCGCAGGTCAAGATCCGTGGCTTCCGCATCGAGCCGGGCGAGGTGGAAAGCGTGCTCACCGGCCATTCCGCCGTCCATGAGGCGCGGGTGATCGCCCGCGAGGACCGCCCTGGCGAGCACCGGCTGGTGGGCTACGTGGTGGGCGCGGTGGACGTGAACGAGCTGCGCGTGATGCTCTCGGAGGCCCTGCCGGAGTACATGGTCCCCTCCGCCCTGATGGTGCTGGAGCGCCTTCCGCTCACGCCCAACGGCAAGCTCGACGTGGCCGCCCTCCCCGACCCCGGCGCCGTGGCCGGCGACGCCTACGTGCCGCCGCGAACCCCGCTGGAGGCGCGGGTGGCCGAGGTGTGGGCCGAGGTGCTGGGAGTGGAGCGGGTGGGCGTGAACGACCGCTTCTGGGAGCTGGGCGGCAACTCGCTGCTGGTGATGCGGGTGGCCGCGCGGCTGCGGGTGGCGCCGGGGGTAGACGTCCCGTTCTCCGTGCTGTTCGCGCGCCCCACCGTGGCCGCGCTGGCGGAGTGGATCGAGGGCGCGGGCGAGGAAGGCGCCGCCGACACCGCCGCCATCCCGCTCGCCGACCGCTCGGGGCCGCTGCCGCTGTCGCTGCACCAGGAACGGCTCTGGTTCCTGGACCGCTCCGAAGATACGGGCGCCAGCTTCACCATCCCGGTGGGCCTGCGCATCACCGGCGGGTTGGACGCCGGCGCGCTGGAGGCCGCCTTCACCGCCGTGATCGCGCGGCACGAGGTGCTCCGGACCGTCTTCCCCGCCGCCGAGGGAGCCGGCCGGCAGGTGGTGCTCGATCCGGCCCCCTTCGCCCTCGCGCGCCAGGACCTGCGCGGCTTGCCCGAGGATGAGCGCGTGCCCGCGGTGGCGCGCTGCGCGGCGAAGCTCGCCGAGCGCCCGTACGACCTGGCGCGGGGGCCCCTGCTGCGCGGCGCGCTGGTGCGCACGGGCGACGCCGAGCACGTGCTGCTGCTCAACCTGCACCACATCATCTTCGACGGATGGTCGACCGGGGTGCTGGTGCGCGAGCTGACGGCGGCGTACCAGGCCGCGCGGGCGGGGCGCGCGCCCGAGCTATCCGCGCTCCCGCTGCAGTACGCCGACTACGCCGCGTGGCAGCGCGAGTGGATGCGCGGCCCCCAGGCCCAGGCCCAGCTGGCCTACTGGAAACGCCGCCTGGCCGCTCTCCCCACGCTCGACCTTTCCCACGCGCACGAGCCGGGCGGCACCCCCGGGTACCACGGCGCGGTTCTCCCCATTTCGCTGGGCCCGGCGCTGTCGGAGGCGGTGCGGGCGATGGCGAACGAGCGGGGGGTGACGCCGTTCATGCTCCTGCTGGCGGCGTTCAAGGTGGTGCTGGCGCACCACGCCCGCACCCGCGACGTGGTGGTGGGCACCGACATCGCCGGGCGCGGGCGCGTGGAAACCGAGCCGCTGATCGGCTTCTTCATCAACGAGCTGGTGCTGCGCACCGACCTCTCGGGCGACCCGGACTTCGGCGAGCTGCTGGGTCGCGTGCGCGAGACCACGCTGGGCGCCTACCGCAACGCCGACCTTCCGTTCTCGGCCTTGGTCCGCGAGCTGGGCGGGCGGCGCGGGGCGGGGCGCACCCCGCTCTTCCAGGTGATGTTCGGCCTCGACAACACCCCGTCCGAGGCGGTGGAGGCCGACGGGCTGGCGATGGCGCCGCTCGGCACCTCGTCACCCGTGTCGCCGTGGGAGCTGTCGCTGTACATGCGCCAGGCCGCGGACGAGATCGAGGGCACCTTCCGCTACCGCACCGCGCTCTTCGGCGCCGAGGCGGTGGAGGCGCTGCGCGGCGACTTCCTCGCGGTGCTGGAGCACGCCTGCGCCGACCCCGCCGCGCGCGTGGGCGCCCTGCTGGACGAGCTGGAAGCACGGTCGCGCGCCGCGCGGGCCGAGCGTGCCCGCGCCGCCGGCGAGGCGGGCCGGGTGCTCTTCGAGGGCATTCGGCGCAAGGCCATTTCCATCCCCCTGACCACCGACTGAGAGCAAACGCATGAGCACCATCGAACCCATCCCCGCCCGTCCCGCGATCACCGGCTTCCGCCCCGCCGCCCGGCGCGTGCTGGGCGGCGGCGAGGAGCTGGTTCGCGAGGAGGCGCTGGCCCCGGGGCAATCGCTCCCGCTGGTGATCCGCCCGATCGTGGCGGGGCTCGACCCGCTGGCCTGGGCGCGCGCCAACCGCGAGCGGGTGGAGGCGCGGCTGCAGCGGCACGGCGCGGTCCTCTTCCGCGGCTTCGCGCTCGACAGCGCCGACCAGTTCCACGCCTTCGTGGAGGCGGTGGTGGGCGAGCTGATGGAGTACAAGGAGCGCTCGTCGCCCCGGCACGAGGAGGGGAACCGCGTCTACACCAGCACCGACCACCCGGCCGACCAGCGGATCTTCGCGCACAACGAGCACTCGTACGCGATGCGCTTTCCGCTCAAGCTCTTCTTCTTCTGCCTGGAGCCGTCACCCGAGGGCGGGCAGACGCCGGTGGCCGACACGCGGCGGGTGTTCGAGCGCGTGGATCCCGCCGTGCGCGACCGCTTCGCCGAGAAGGGGTGGATGTACGTGCGCAACTTCGGCGACGGCTTCGGCCTCCCCTGGCAGACCGTGTTCCAGACCTCGGACCCGGCCGAGGTGGAGGCGTACTGCGCCCGCAACGCCATCCAGTGCGAGTGGAAGCCGGGGAACCGCCTGCGCACCCGCCAGGTGCGCCCCGCCGCCGCCGTGCACCCGCGCACCGGCGAACGCACCTGGTTCAACCACGCCACCTTCTTCCACGTGAGCACCCTCCCCGACGAGATGCGCCGCGGCCTGCTGGCCGACTTCGCCGAGGAGGACCTGCCCAACCACACCTACTACGGCGACGGCTCGCCGATCGAGCCCGAGACCGTGGAGGCGCTGCGCGAGGCGTACCGGGCCGAGACGGTGATGTTCGACTGGGAGCGCGGCGACGTGCTGCTGGTGGACAACATGCTGGCCTCGCACGCCCGCGAGCCCTTCCGCGGCCCGCGCAAGGTGCTGGTGGCCATGGCCGACCCCTGGGAGCGGCAGGACCTGTAAGGCCGGACCCGGCGGGCGGAGTGGCCGCGGGCGCGTCCCACGCCCGCTCCTCGGTTCCTCCGCTCCGCGGTCCATCCGGATGCCTGCCGCTTCGATGAAACCGACGATGTAATCCCGAGGCCGGTCCCGACCCGGCCATCGGCATCGTATCACGCTGCAGGCCGAAGGACCGGTCGGCGGGGCTCGGAGCCGAACCGTCGAAGCGCAAGGCGATTCCAGGATCGGGCAAAAGACGAAGTCCTTGCCGGAACCGGCATGCCGCGTCCGCACCCGTTTGGCAGAACCCGATTTTCCACCCACGCGAGGCGAGATGAGCACGAGCACGGAAGCGTCCGTCCAGGGGTTCAGGCTTTCACCGCAGCAGGTGCGCGCATGGTCGCTGCAGCAGGCCGCGCCCGGGCTTCCCCTGCACGCGTGGTGCGTGGTGCGGCTGCGCGGCGCGCCGCTGCGGCCCGCCCTGGAGGCGGCGGTCGCCGACGCGGCCGGGCGCCACGAGATCCTGCGCACCACCGTGCGGCTTCTCCCCGGCGTGGGGGTGCCGGTGCAGGTGGTGGCGGCCGAGGCCCGCGTGGCCTTCGACTTCCACGACCTGGCGGCGCTTCCGCCCCACGAGCGGCCCGCCGAGGAGGCGGTGTGGCTGGCGGCCCTCTCGGCCGGCCCGGCCGGCGGCTCTCTCCTGCGCGCCATGCTCTTCCGCCGCGCCGAGGACGAGCACGCGCTGTACCTGGGCCTCCCCGCCGTGTGCGCCGACGTGCGCACGCTCCACAACCTGGCCCACGACGTGGGCGCGGCGTACGAGCGTGCCGCCGGCGGCGGGCTCGACTTCGATGACGAGGCGATGCAGTACGCCGACTTCTCGGAGTGGGTGAACGAGATGCTGGCCTCGGACGAGGCGCGCGACGGGCGCGAGTTCTGGCGCCGCCGCGGCGCCCCGGGTGCGGCCGGCGCGGCCGTGCTGGACCTGTGGCCCGCCGGCGTGAACGGGGCCGGGCCCACCGGCACCCACCGCCGCGTCTTTTCCCCCGCGCTCGCCCGCGCGCTCGACGAGGCGGCCGGGGCGCACGGCGCCGACGCCGAGGCGTGGCTGCTGGCCGCGTGGGAGGCGGTCCTCTTCCGCCACGGCGGCAACGGCGGCTTCAGCGTGGGCGTGGGCGCCGAGGGGCGCACCTACCCCGAGTTCCACCGCAGCCTGGGACCCTTCGCCAAGTACCTCCCGCTCGCCGCGAACGTGCGCGAGGGCGAGCCCTTTGCCGCGCTGGCCGCCCAGGTGCACGCCGCCCTCGGCGAGGCTCGCGCCTGGCAGGACTTCTACGCCGCCGAGGCGCGCGAGGGGGCCGAGGCGGCGGCCCCCGGCTTCGGCTTCGACTACGCGGACGATGCCGCCGAGGAGGCGGATTGGGGCGGGGTGGCGTGGTGCGTGGAGCGGCGCTGGCACCAGCTCGACCGCTTCGGGCTGCGGCTGTCGGTGGAGCGGGTGCCGGGGGATGGCGGCCCGGCGCTGGCGGCCACCCTCTACTACGACGCCGCCACGCAGCCCGGCGAGGGCGCGGCGCGGCTGCTGGCGCGCTTCTCGGCACTCCTCGAAGACACGCTGCGCGCCCCCGCCGCGCCGGTGGAGGCGCTGGCCCTGCTCGACGCCCGGGAGCGCGACGACGTGCTGGTGCGCTGGAACGCCACCGCCGCCGCCCTGGACGGCGGCGATTCGGTGCACCGGCGCTTCGCCGGGCAGGCGGCGCGCACGCCCGGCGCCGTGGCGGTGAGCATGGAGGGGGAGGCGCTCACCTACGCCGAACTGGCCGCCCGCGTGGACGGGGTGGCGCGGGCGCTGCGGGCGCGCGGCGTGGGCCCCGACGCGCGCGTGGGGCTGCTGATGGAGCGCTCGCCCGACATGGTGGCCGCGCTCCTGGCCGTCCTCCAGGCGGGGGGCGCCTACGTGCCCATGGACCCCGCCTACCCCGACGAGCGGCTGCGCTTCGTGGTGGATGACGCCGGGCTGGCGCTGGTGGTGGCCGGGGCGGGGCTCGCGGAGCGCGCCGGGGATGGCGTTCCGGTGCTCACCGTCGACGCGCTGGAGGCGGAGGGCCGCGGGATGGACGTCGAATCATCCCCCGTGGAGGTGCCCGGGGCGGCCGCCGCGTACGTGATCTACACCTCGGGCTCCACCGGCACGCCCAAGGGGGTGGTGGTGGAGCAGCGCGGGCTGGCCAGCCAGCTGGAGTGGATGCAGCGCCGCTTCCCGCTGGGCGCGGGCGACGTGGTGCTGCAGAAGACGCCGTTCGGCTTCGACGCCTCGGTGTGGGAGATCCTCTCCCCGCTGCTGGCGGGCGCGCGGCTGGAGCTGGCCCCGCCGGGGAGCCACGCCGACGGCGCGTACCTCTCTCGCGCCATCGGCGAGCTGGGCGTCACCACCGTGCAGCTGGTTCCCTCGCAGCTGCGGCTGGCGCTGGCCTCGGGCGGAGTGGCCGGCTGGGGCTCGCTGCGCCGCCTGTTCAGCGGCGGCGAGGCGCTGACCGAGGCGCTGCGCCACACCGTGCACGCCGAGCTCCCCGGCGTGGAGCTGGTGAACCTGTACGGCCCCACCGAGACCACCGTGCAGGTGGCGTACTGGCAGTCGGAGCCCGGCGAGCGCGGCCCGGTGCCGGTGGGGCGGCCGGTGGCCAACGCGCGGCTGTACGTGCTCGACGCGGCGCTCCGCCCCGTCCCCGCCGGCGTGCCCGGCGAGCTGTACGCGGGGGGCGCCGGGGTGGCGCGTGGCTACCTGGGGCGCCCGGGGCTCACGGCCGAACGTTTCATCCCCGACCCCTTCGGCGGCGAGCCGGGGGGGCGGCTGTACCGCACCGGTGACCGGGCGCGCTGGCGCCCCGACGGCGCGCTGGAGTACCTGGGCCGTGCCGACGGCCAGGTGAAGGTGCGCGGCTACCGGGTGGAAACGGGGGAGGTGGAGCGCGTGCTGGAGCGGCACCCCGGCGTGCGCGCCGCCGCCGTGGCGGTGCGCGGCGACCCCGGGCACGAGCGGCTGGCGGCGTACTGGCTGGCCTCGGGCGCCCCGGGCGAAACGTCCGCCGATACGCTGCGCGCGCACCTCTCCGCCCATCTCCCGCCGTGGATGGTTCCCCAGGCGCTGGTGGAGCTCGACGCCTTCCCCCTCCTGCCCAGCGGCAAGGTGGATCGCCGCGCCCTTCCCGACCCCGACCACGCGGCGCCCGAAACGCCGTACGAGGCGCCCGCCAACGCGGTGGAAGAGGCGCTGGCGCTGGTGTGGGCCGAGATCCTGGGGGTGGAGCGGGTGGGAGTGAACGACAACTTCTTCGCGCTGGGCGGCGACTCCATCCTGAGCGTGCGGGTGGTGGGGATGGCCCGCGACCGCGGGGTGCCGTTCACCGTGCAGGACGTGTTCGAGCACCAGACGGTGCGCGCCCTGGCCCGCAGGGCGGCGGCGGGGGGCGAGGCCGACGTGCTCGAAGAGGTGCTGCGGCGCGACCGCGCCCCCTTCGACCTGATCTCGGAGGATGACCGGCGGCGCCTTCCCGAAGACGCGGTGGACGCCTATCCCCTCTCCGCGCTGCAGGTGGGGATGCTCTATGAGCAGGGGCTGACCCCCGACGCCCCGGCGTACCACAACATCAACTCCTACCACTTCCGCGGCGCGTTCGACGAGGCGTGCTTCGGCGCCGCGCTGCAGCGCGCCGCCGACCTGAACGACAACCTGCGCACCTCCATCCACCTGTCGGGGTTCAGCGAGATGCTGCAGGTGGTGCACGCGCACGCCGCCGTGCCCCTGGAGGTCACCGACATCCGCCCCCTCTCCGACGACGAGCAGGAGCGGTACCTGAACGCCTTCCGCGAGCGCGAGTTCACCACCCTGCTCGACCTGCGGCAGGCGCCGCTGATGCGCGTGCACGTGCACCTGCGCGGCGACGACCGCTTCCAAGTGACGCTGGCCGAGTGCCACGCCATCGCAGACGGCTGGAGCACCACCTCGCTCTTCGCCGACATCTTCGAGGACCACGCGGCGCTGATCGGGGGCAAGCCGCTTCCCGAGCGGCCGCAGCCGCGGGTGCGCTTCCGCGATTTCGTGGAGATGGAGCGCGCCACCCTGAGCTCCGAGGCGAGCCGCCGCTTCTGGGCCGAGCGGCTGGAGGGGCTCACCGGGCGGCGCCTCCCCCGCCTGCCGCGCCCGTTCCGCGATCCGTCGCGCCGTGGCACCGAGATGGTGCACATCCCCCTCCCGCCCGAGCTGCGCGACGCGGTGCAGGCGCTGGCGCGCTCGCTGGCGGTGCCGGTGCACAGCGTGATGCTGGCGGCGCACTTCAAGGTTCTGTCGCTGATCACCGGCGAGCCCGAGGCCGTGTCGGGGGTCACCACCAACGGCCGGGCCGAGGTGACCGGCGGCACCGACGTGCGCGGGCTGTTCCTGAACGTGGTGCCGCTGCGCGCCCGGCTCACGCCGGGGAGCTGGAGCGACCTGGTCCGCGAGACCTTCCGCTCCGAGGTGGAGATCCTCGCGCACCGGCGCTACCCGCTGGCGGCGCTGAAGCGCGAGCACGGCCCCGAGCGCCTGTTCGAGGCCAGCTTCAACTACACCCGCTTCCACGCCTTCGCGGGGGTGCTGCGCACCGGTACGCTGGAGGTGCTGGGCTCCAGCGACCTGGCCGATACCAGCCAGCCCCTGCTGGTCGGAATGACGCAGCACCCGGTGACCGCCGAGATCACCCAGTTCTTCCTGCAGTACCACCTGGGCGAGCTGGCCACGGAGCAGGTGGAGCGGATCGTGGAGTCGTTCGGGCGCGTCCTCCGCGCCCTCACCACCGATCCCTCCGCGCCGCACCACCACTTCTCCCCGCTGTCGGAGGAGGACCGGCGCGTGGTGGTGGAGGCGTGGAACCAGACCGACCGTCGGTATCCCCGCGGCGTGTGCCTCCACGACCTGTTCGCGGAGCAGGTGCGCGCGCGGCCAGATGCGGAAGCGCTGGTGTGGGGGGATG
>DASSJS010000393.1:0-14374 GCA_035691085.1 Longimicrobium sp. | reverse complement strand
CGCCGTGGGCGTGCCGGGCGAGGCGTACGTGGGGGGAGACGGCGTGGTGCGCGGCTATCTGGACCGGCCGGGGTTGACGGCGGAGCGCTTCGTCCCCGATCCGTTCTCCGCCCACCCCGGCGCGCGGATGTACCGCACGGGTGACCGGCTGAGGCGGATGCCCGATGGCGCGCTGGAGTTCGTGGCGCGGCTGGACGGGCAGGTGAAGGTGCGCGGCTTCCGCATCGAGGCCGGCGAGGTGGAGAGCGCGTTGTCGGCGCACCCGGACGTGCGCGAGGCCCGCGTGGTGCCGCGCGCCGACGCCGCCGGCGAAACGCAGCTGGTGGCCTACGTGGTGGGCGCGGCCGACGCCGAGGCGCTGCGCGCGCACCTGCGCCGCACGCTGCCGGAGTACATGGTCCCCGCCGCCTTCGTGGCGCTGGAGCGCATTCCGCTCACCCCGGCGGGGAAGCTCGACACGGCGGCGCTCCCCGCGCCGGCGTACGACGTGGGCGGCGAACGGTACGTGGCGCCGCGCACCCCGCTCGAGGAGGGGATCGCCGGGATCTGGGCCGAGGTGCTGCGGCTGGAGCGCGTGGGCGTGGCCGACAGCTTCTTCGAGCTGGGCGGCCATTCGCTGCTGGCCACGCGGATGGTGTCGCGGGTGCGCGAGGCGTACGGGGTGGAGCTGCCGCTGCGCGCGCTGTTCGACGGCCCCACCGTGGCGGAGCTGGCCGCGCGGGTGGACGCGCTGCGCCGCGAGGAGCGGGCGGCGCTCCCGCCGGTGGCGCCCGTGGAGCGCACCGGCCCGCTCCCCGTGTCGTTCGCGCAGGAGCGGCTCTGGTTCGTGGACCAGCTGGAGGGCGGGAGCGCGTTCTACAACATCCTGGCGGCGCTGCGGCTGGAGGGGGAACTCGACGTGCTCGCGCTCTCCCGCGCGCTGGGCGAGATGGTGCGGCGGCACGAGGTGCTGCGCACCACCTTCGCCGAGCACGAGGGGCAGGCGGTGCAGGTGATCGCGCCGTTCGGCGGCTTCACGCTCGCGGCCTACGACCTGCGGGCGCTGGCGGATGACGCGCGCGAGGCCGAGGTCCGGCGCCGTGCCGCGGCCGAGTCGGAGTGGAGGTTCGATCTGCGGGCCGGGCCGCTCTTCCGGGCCACCCTGCTGCGGCTGGGCAGCCAGGAGCACGCGCTGCTGCTGTGCACCCACCACATCGTGAGCGACGGCTGGAGCATGGGCGTGCTTCTGGGCGAGCTGACGGCGCTGTACGCGGCCTTCCGCGAGGGGCAGCCATCGCCGCTCCCCGAGCTGGCGGTGCAATACGCCGACTACGCGGTGTGGCAGCGCGAGCAGCTGCGCGGCGCGGCGCTGGAGCGGCAGGTGGCGTGGTGGAAGAAGCATCTCCAAGGCGCGCCGGCGGTGCTGGAGCTCCCCACCGACCGCCCGCGCCCGCCGGTGCAGTCGTACCGCGGCGCCCACGAGGCGGTGCGCCTCCCGGCCGAGCTGCACCAGCGGCTGGAGGCGCTGGCGCGGGCCGAGGGCGCCACGCTGTTCATGGTGCTGCTGGCCGCCTTCCAGGTGCTGCTGGGCCGCTACGGCCGCACCGACGACGTGGTGGTGGGGAGCCCCATCGCCGGCCGCACCCGCGCCGAGGTGGAGCCGCTGGCCGGCATCTTCCTGAACATGCTGGCGCTGCGCACCGACCTTTCCGGCAACCCCACCGCCCGCGCGCTGCTGCGGCGCGTGCGCGACGTGACGCTGGGCGCGTACGAGAACCAGGAGGTCCCCTTCGAGATGCTGGTGGCCGAGCTGCAGCCCGAGCGCAGCCTGAGCCACGCGCCGCTCTTCCAGGTGATGTTCACCCTGCACAACACCGACCCCCTCCAGGCCGACCTCCCCGGGCTGCGGGCCACCAGCCTGGCCGGCGAGAAGGCCGACGCCAAGTTCGACCTGGCGCTGCACTTCACCCCCACCCCGGGCGGGCTGCTGGGCGGGATGGACTACAGCGCCGACCTGTTCGAGCCGGCCACCGTGCGGCGGATGCTGGAGCAGCTGGGCCGGGTGCTGGAGCAGGTGGCCCACGACCCCGATCGGCCGCTGGGCGGGCTGGAACTGGCGGGGGATGAAGAGCGCGGGCAGCTGCTGGAGGCGTGGAGCGGCGCCGGCGCGAGCTTCCCCGTATCGGGCACGCTGCACCGCGGCTTCGAGGCCGAGGCCGCGGCGCGCCCCGGCGCGGTGGCGGTCACCAGCGGCGGCGAGGCGCTGTCGTATGGCGAGCTGAACGCGCGGGCCAACCGCCTGGCGCACCGGCTCCGCGCGCTGGGGGTGGGCCCCGAGTCACCGGTGGGGCTGTGCGCCGAGCGTTCGGCCGAGCTGGTGGTGGGGGTGCTGGGCATCCTCAAGGCCGGCGGCGCCTACGTTCCGCTCGACCCGGCGTACCCCGCCGAGCGCCTGGCGTACATGGCCGGGGATGCGGGGATCCGGGTGGCGGTGGCGCAGGAGCGGGTGCGCGAACGGCTCCCCGCCGGGATCGACGTGGTGATGCTGGAGGAGGCGCTGGACGGGTACGCGTCATCCGATCCCGAGGTGCTGGTGGGGCCGGAGAACCTGGCCTACGTGATCTACACCTCGGGCTCCACCGGCCGGCCCAAGGGGGTGGGCGTCACCCACGCCAACGTGCTGCGCCTGTTCGCCGCCACCGACGAGTCGTTCGGCTTCGGCGAGCGCGACGTGTGGACGCTCTTCCACTCCTTCGCCTTCGACTTCTCGGTCTGGGAGATCTGGGGCGCGCTGCTGCACGGCGGCCGGCTGGTGGTGGTCCCGCCCGACGCCACGCGCGACCCCGCCGCCTTCCGCGCGCTGCTGGCGCGCGAGCGGGTCACCGTGCTCAACCAGACGCCCTCGGCCTTCCGCGCGCTGGCGCAGGCCGACGAGCGCGAGCCCGACCCGCTGGAGGCGCTGCGGCTGGTGGTGTTCGGCGGCGAGGCGCTGGTGTACGCCGGGCTGCGCGCCTGGCTCGACCGCTACGGCCCGGCGCGCCCGCGGCTGGTGAACATGTACGGGATCACCGAGACCACCGTGCACGTGACCCAGCACCGCGTGGCCGCGGCCGAGGTGCGCGCCCCCGCGCCGGGGAGCGGGATCGGCGTGCCGCTGGCCGACCTGCGCGTGTACCTGCTGGGCGCGCACGGCGCCCCCGTCCCCGCCGGGGTGCCGGGCGAGCTGTACGTGGGCGGGGCCGGGGTGGCCCGCGGCTACCTGGGCCGCCCGGGGCTCACCGCCCAGCGTTTCGTCCCCGATCCGTTCTCGGGCGATGCAGGAGCGCGGCTGTACCGCAGCGGCGACCTGGCGCGCTGGCGGGTCGACGGCACGCTGGAGTACCTGGGGCGGATCGACCAGCAGGTGAAGGTGCGCGGGTTCCGCGTGGAGCTGGGCGAGGTGGAGCAGGCGCTGCTGGCGAACCCCGGCGTGGCCCAGGCGGCGGTGTTGGTGCAGGGCGAGGGCGACGGCGCCGTGCTGGCCGCGTACGTGGTGCCGGCCGGCGGCGAGCTGGATTCCGGTGAGCTGCGCGCGCACCTGCGCGACACCCTCCCCGGCCACGCCGTGCCGGCCGTGATCGCCGTGCTCGACCGCCTCCCACTGACGCCCAACGGCAAGCTGGACCGCCGCGCGCTGGCCACGCTGGAGCACGCCGCCGACGCCGGCCGCTTCGTGGCGCCCCGCACGCCCACCGAAGAGGTGCTGGCGGGGATCTGGGCCGAGGTGCTGCGGCTGCCGCGGGTGGGCGCCACCGACGACTTCTTCGAGGTGGGCGGCCACTCGCTGCTGGCCACCCGCGTGGCCACGCGGGTGCGCGAGGTGTTTGGCGTGGAGCTGCCGGTGCGCGCCCTGTTCGAGGGGCCCACGGTGGCCGAGCTCGCCGACGCGGTGGAGGCGCTGCGCGGCGCCGGCGAGGGTGCGCGGCCGGTCGTTTCCGTGGAGCGAGCCGGGCCGCTCCCGCTCTCGTTCGCGCAGGAACGGCTCTGGTTCCTCGACCGCCTGCAGCCGGGCGGCGCCTTCTACAACACCACGGCCGGGCTGCGCTTTTCCGGCCCGCTGAACGTGGTGGCGGTGGAGCGCGCGCTGGCCGCCGTGGTGCGCCGGCACGAGGCGCTGCGGACCATCTTCCGTGAAGACGACGGAGTGCCCGCGCAGGTGGTGGTGCCGTTCTCGGGCTTCATCCTCCCGGTGGAAGACCTTTCGGGGGTGGATGAACCGGCGTTGGAGGTGGCCGTGCGCCGCCGCGCGGACGAAGAGGCCGCGCGGCCGTTCGATCTCACCGCTGGGCCGCTCTTCCGCGCCGTGCTGCTGCGGCTGGGCGACGACGAGCATGTGCTGCTGGTGACCATGCACCACATCGTCACCGACGGATCGAGCACGGAGATCCTCTTCGGCGAGCTGGCGGGGGCGTACGCGGCGTACGCCGATGGGCGCGAACCAGCGCTTCCCGCGCTCCCGGTGCAGTATGCCGATCACGCGGTGTGGCAGCGCGAGCGGCTGGGCGGCGAATCGCTGGAGCGCGAGATGAACTACTGGCGCGAGCGGCTGAGCGGCGCGCCCGAGCTCCTCCCCCTCCCCACCGACCGGCCGCGTCCCGCGGTGCAGACCTTCCGCGGCTCCCAGGTCCCGGTCAACATCCCGGTGGAGCTCGCCGAGCGGCTGCAGGCGCTGGGCCGCGCCGAGGGCGCCACCCTCTACATGGTGCTGCTGGCCGCGTTCCAGGCGCTGCTGGCGCGCTACGGCGGCAGCGGCGACGTGGTGACCGGCACTCCCGTGGCGGGCCGCGGGCGCCGCGAGACCGAGAACCTGATCGGCTTCTTCGTCAACATGCTGGCGCTGCGCACCGATCTTTCGGACGATCCGCCGGTGCGCGAGGCGCTGCGGCGCGTCCGCGAGGCCATGCTCGGCGCGTACGAGCACCAGGACGTGCCGTTCGAGAAGCTGGTGGCCGAGCTGCGGCCCGAGCGCGGCCTGAGCCATTCGCCGCTGGTGCAGGCCGTGTTCACGCTCGCCAACGCCGGGCGCGGCGCCCCGTCGGTTCCCGGGCTGCGCGTGGAAGGCGTGGAGGCGCGGTCGGGGACCACGCGGTACGATCTCACGCTCAACCTGTCGGCGCACGCCGGGGGGGTCACCGGGGTGCTGGAGTACGCCACCGACCTCTTCGAGCGGAGCACCGCCGAGCGCATGGCCCGCCACCTGGCGCGCCTGCTGGAGCAGATGGCGGCGCGCCCGGACACCCGCCTCTCGGGGCTCGACCTGCTCGATGCCGATGAGCGGCGCGGGGTCTTGGAGGCGTGGAGCCGCACCGGGCGCCTGAGCCCGCGCGGCGCGTCCCTGCACGAACGATTCGCGGAGCAGGCTCGCGCGCGTCCCAACGCCCCGGCGGTGGCGTGTGGCGCCGAATCGCTGTCTTACGGCGAGCTCGACGCGCGCGCGGACCGGCTGGCGCGCGCGCTGCGGGCGCGCGGCGTGGGGCCCGAGGTGCGCGTGGGGCTCTGCCTGGAGCGCGGGACGGAGATGATCGCCGCCATCCTGGGCGTGCTGAAGGCGGGCGGCGCCTACGTGCCCGTGGACCCGGCGTACCCCGAGGAGCGCATCGCCTACCTCCTGGAGGATTCGGGGGTGGCGCTGGTGCTGGTGAGTGACGAGACCCGCGCCGCCGTCCCCGCGTCCGCCGCCGCGCCCGCCGTCCTCCTGGCCGACCTGCTGGAGGGCGCGCCCGCGGACGGCGCGGCTCCCCCGGCCCAGGTGGCGCCCGCGAACGCCGCGTACGTGATCTACACCTCCGGCTCCACGGGCCGGCCCAAGGGCGTGGTGGTCACCCACGCCAACGTGCTGGGTCTGTTCGCGTCCACCGCCCCGTCGTTCCGCTTCGGCGAGGATGACGTGTGGACGCTCTTCCACTCCTTCGCCTTCGACTTCTCCGTCTGGGAGATCTGGGGCGCGCTGCTGCACGGCGGGCGCCTCGTCGTGGTCCCCTTCGGCACCAGCCGCGATCCGGTGGCCTTCCGCGCGTTGCTGGCCGATGAACGGGTGACGGTGCTGAGCCAGACGCCCTCCGCCTTCCGCCAGCTGGTGGCCGCCGACGGCGAAGCGGACGAGCCGCTGTCGCTGCGCTGGATGATCTTCGGCGGCGAGGCGCTGGAGCCGGGGTCGCTGGCCCCGTGGTTCGCCCGGCACGGCGATGCCGCGCCGCGGCTGGTGAACATGTACGGGATCACCGAGACCACCGTGCACGTGACCCATCGCCCCATGACGGAGGATGACGTCGCCCGCTCGGCCGGAAGCATGGTGGGCGGGGCGATCGCCGGGTGGGGCGTGTACCTGCTCGACGGCGGACTGCAGCCGGTGCCACCCGGCGTGCCGGGAGAGATCTTCGTGGGCGGGGCGGGGGTGGCGCGGGGGTACCTGGGGCGGCCGGCGCTCACCGCCCAGCGCTTCGTCCCCGATCCGTTCTCGGCCGTCCCCGGGGCGCGGATGTACCGCTCCGGCGACCGTGCCCGCCAGCGCGACGGCGACCTGGAGTACCTGGGGCGCGGCGACCAGCAGGTCAAGATCCGCGGCTTCCGCATCGAGCCCGGCGAGGTCGAGGCCGCCCTGACGGCCCTGCCGGAGGTGCGCGAGGCCATGGTGGTGGCGCGCGAGGACGAGCCGGGAGTCTGGCGGCTGGTGGCGTACTGGGTGGCCGGCGGAGACGATGCGCCCGAGGCGGCCGCCCTGCACACCGCGCTGGCCGAGCGGCTTCCCGCCCACATGGTTCCCGCCGCCTTCATGCGGCTGGACGCCATCCCCCTCACCCCGCACGGCAAGGTGGACCGGCGCGCCCTTCCCGCGCCCGGGGCCGCCCACGCCGCCGCGCCCGGCTACGTGGCCCCCAGCGGGCCGGTGGAAGAGGCGCTGGCGCGGGTGTGGGCGCGCACGCTGGGGGTGGAGCGCGTGGGCGCCCGCGACAACTACTTCGCCCTGGGCGGCGACTCGATGCGCGCCCTGCAGCTCCTGGCGGCGGCGCGGGCCGAGGGCGTTCCCTTCTCGCTCGCAGACCTGTTCCGCCACCAGACCGTGGCCGAGCTGGCGGCGCGGGCCCACGCGGACGAGGCCGAAGGCGGCGCCGCGGCCGTGGCGCCCTTCGCCCTGCTCTCCGCCGCCGACCGGGCCCGCGTTCCCGAGGAGGTGGAAGACGCCTATCCCATGACCCGGATGCAGCAGGGGATGCTCTTCCACTCCGAGAGCCGCCCCGGCCTGGCCGTGTACCACAACGTCCAGGGCTTCCGCATCCAGGCCCCCTTCGAAGAAGCCCGGCTGCGCGGGGCGCTCGACTTCCTGGCGGCGCGTCACCCCATCCTGCGGACCTCGTTCGCCCTCGGCGGCTATTCCGAGCCGGTGCAGCTGGTCCACCGCCAGGCGCGGGTTCCGCTCGCCGTCACCCCGCTCGCCGATCTCCCCGCCGGCGAGCAGGACGCGGCGATCGGCGCGTGGGTCGAGGCCGAGCGGACGTGCCCGTTCGACTGGCGCGTGGCGCCGCTCATCCGCTTCCAGGTGCACACGCTTGGGGCGGGCGAGTTCCACTTCGGCTTCACCGAGCACCACGCCATCCTCGACGGGTGGAGCGTGGCGGCGATGCTGGCGGAGCTCTTCCAGCTCTACTTCCACCCCGGCCAGCCACAAGACGACCCGCCGCCCGCGGCGGTGCTGCGCGATTTCGTGGCGCTGGAGCGGCAGGTGCTCAAGTCGGGGGAGGCGCGCGCCTTCTGGGCGGCGGTGCTGGACGATGCCATGCCGGTGCTTCCCGCCGCACCCCAGCCTGCCCAATTCGCGGAGAACCGGGGGCGGAGCGCCCTCCTCCCGGCGGCGCTCTCCGCGCGGCTGGGCGAGCTGGCCCGCGGCGAGGGGCTTCCGCTCAAGAGCCTGTTCCTGGCCGCGCACCTGAGGGTGCTCGCCTCGGCCGGGGGCACGCCCGACGTGACCACGGGGCTGGTAGTCAACGGCCGCCCCGAGGGCGCGGGTGCCGAACGCGCACTGGGGCTCTTCCTCAACGCGGTGCCCCTGCGGCTGCGCCTGGCGGGAGGAAGCTGGCTGGGGCTGGCACGCGCCGCGTTCGAGGCGGAGCAGCGCATCGCCCCCTTCCGCCGCTTTCCCGTCGCCGAGCTGCAGCGGATGCGGGGGGGCGAGCCGCCCTTCGCGTCGCTGTTCAACTTCGTCCACTTCCATGTGATGGACGGGGTGCGGGCTGCCGGGGGAGCACGGGTGGGTGCCAGCGGGGGGCATGGTGCCACCAGCTTCGCGTTCGGCGTGTCGTTCGAGGTGGTGCCGGGCGGCGTGCGCCTGTCGATGGAGTACGATGCCGCGCGGTACACCGATCGGGCGGCGGAAATGATCGAGAGATGGTACCTCGCCGCCCTGGAGCGGATCGCATGCGAGCCCCACGGGCCCTATCACGCAGGCGATCTCCTCTCCGCCGAACAGCGCGCGGCCGTGCTCGCCGCGCCGGTGGCGGCGGATGCCTCCGCATCGCCCCAGGACACGCTGCACGCGCTGTTCGCGGCGCAGGCGGCGCGCACGCCGGGCGCGGTGGCGCTGGTGTGCGGCGGGCGGACGCTGACCTACGCCGAGCTGGATGCCCGCGCGGGGCGCCTGGCGCGGCGGCTCCGCGCGCGGGGCGTGGGACCCGAGGCCCGCGTGGGCCTGTGCTGCTCGCGGTCGCCCGAGCTGGTGGTGGGCATGCTGGGCGTGCTGCGGGCCGGGGGCGTGTGCGTGCCGCTGGACCCCGCCTATCCGCCCGAGCGGGTGCGGCTGATCCTGGACGACGCGGGGGTGCGCCTCCTGGTGGCCGACGTGCCCTCGGCGGGCGCGGCCGGCGCCTTCAGCGGCGACACGCTGTGGCTCGACGAGGGCGACCCGGCCGAAGCGGACGAAGGCGAGTGTGCGGGCGGCGCGGACCGGGTGGCGACGGTGGATCCGCGCGGCGCGGCGTACGTGGTGTATACGTCGGGGTCCACGGGAACGCCCAAGGGGGTGGTCGTGGAGCATGGCGCGGCCGCCGCGCACCTGGCTTCGTTCGCGCGGGTGCTGGAGATCTCACCGGCTGACCGGGTGCTGCACTTTGCGTCGGCGGGGTTCGACGTGGCCATCGAGCAGCTCTTCCTTCCGCTGGCCGCCGGGGCCACGCTGGTGCTGCGCCCC
This sequence comes from Longimicrobium sp., assembly GCA_035691085.1. Taxonomy (GTDB): domain Bacteria; phylum Gemmatimonadota; class Gemmatimonadetes; order Longimicrobiales; family Longimicrobiaceae; genus Longimicrobium. The sequence goes on along the minus strand of DASSJS010000393.1, from coordinate 5,175 downwards.
GGGGAGCCGTGGAGCCCGGCCGAGTGGCCGGAGCGCGTGCGCGAGCTGGGCGTGACCGTGGCCAACCTTCCGCCCGCGTACTGGGGCGAGGTGATCGCGTCGGCTGGCGGGGCCGTGCTTCCCGCGCTGCGCCTGCTGCTGGTGGGCTCCGATGCCATGCCCTCCGCCGCCGTGGACGCGTGGAGCGGCGCGGTGGCCACGCCGGCGCGGCTGCTGAACGCGTACGGCCCCACCGAGGCGGTGATCACGGCCACGATTCACCCCGCCGGGGAGGGGGGCGACACCGGCCCCACCGTGCCCATCGGCGGCGCGCTCCCGGGGCGGGCGGCGTACGTGCTCGATCCGTTCGGCGCGCCGGCGGCGGTGGGCGTGCCGGGCGAGCTGTGCCTGGCCGGGCCGCTGCTGGCGCGCGGATACCTGGGCCGGCCGGGGCAGACGGCCGAGCGCTTCGTCCCCGATCCCTTCTCCGCCCACCCCGGCGCGCGGATGTACCGCACCGGCGACCGCGTGCGCCGGCTTCCCGGCGGTGCGCTGGAGTTCCTGGGCCGGATGGACGGGCAGGTGAAGATCCGTGGCATCCGCGTGGAGCCGGGCGAGGTGGAGGCGGCGCTGCAGACCCTTCCCGGCGTGGCCGAGGCCGCCGTGGCGGCGCGCGGCGATGGGGCCGGACGGCGGCTGGTGGCGTACGTGGCGGCGCTGCCCGGCGCGGAGCCCCTCCGGGAAGCCGATCTGCGTGCCGGGCTGCGCGCGCGGCTCCCGGAGCCCATGGTTCCCGCCGCGTTCGTGGTGCTGGACGCGCTCCCGCTCAACGCGCACGGCAAGGTGGACCGTGCGGCGCTCCCGGCCCCCGAGTCCGCGCTACGGGATGTGCCGCCCCTGGCCCCGCGCGACACGCTGGAGCTGCGGCTGGCACGGCTCTGGGAAGACGTTCTGGGTGTGCGCCCGGTGGGCGTGCGCGACGACTTCTTCGCGCTGGGCGGGCACTCGCTGGTGGCACTGCGCCTGCTGGCCGAGGTGGAGCGGCTGGCGGGCCGGCGCGTGTCGCTCCCCGAGCTTCTCGCCGCGCCCACGGTGGAAGCGCTGGCCCGCTCGCTGCGGCACGAAGCTCCGTCCGGCGCGCCGGGGCTGCCGGTCGCCCTCTCGTCTGGCGGAGACGCGCGGCCGCTCTTCCTGGTGCACGCGGCGGGCGGGAACGTGGTGTCGTACGCCGCCCTGGCGCGGCGGCTGGGGGCGGGGCAGCCCGTGCACGGCTTCCAGGCGCGCGGGCTGGATGGGCAGGAGCCGCCGCACGCGCGCATCGAGGCGCTGGCCGCGGAGTACCTGGCGCAGCTCCGCGCCGTGCAGCCCCGGGGGCCGTACCGGCTGGGGGGATGGTCGATGGGCGGGCTGGTGGCGTTCGAGATGGCGCGAGTGCTGGAGGCGGAGGAGGAAAGGGTCGAGCTGCTGGCCCTGATCGACACGCCGGCGCCCGGCCGCGAGAATCCCCCGGCCGACGACGTCATGCTCCTTGCCGGCTTCGTGCTGCACCTGGGGATGGCCCCGGAGCGGATCACGCTGACCCGCGAGCAGGCCGCCGCGCTCACCCCCGCCGAGCGCCTGGCGCGGGCGTGGGAGATGGCGCGCGCCGCGGAGCTGATCCCCGGCGACCTGGAGCTTTCCCATTTCGACCGGCTATGGGCGGTGTACCGCGCCAACGCCGCCGCCGCCGACGCGTACCGGCCCGGGCCGTGCGCGTCACCCGTGCTGCTCGTGGTGGCCGAGGAGCGCGCGGCCCAGGCGGCGGGCGAGCAGGCGCGGTGGCAGGCGCTCACCCGCGGAACCGTGCGCTGCGCCACTCTTCCCGGCGACCACTTCTCGATCGTGCGCGAGCCTCACGTGGCGGAGCTTGCCGCGCTGCTGGCCGACGCGCTCGCGTAGGAGACCCGTCCGCGCACGTCTTGGTGTGCACACGAAAAGAACGCGCATGCCGCGGAGGAGAGGGGTTCCTCCGCGGCATGCGTGTCTTTCGCCGTGTCGTGCGGGATCCGGAGATTGTCTGGCCGTCTGCCTGCCGCGGCTTCTTCTCCACCGGCGGAATGACGTTGATCCCATCAACGTACGCCATCTTCCGCGCCTCCTCGCCGCCTCCGCGCTGACCCCCGCTGGTCTCATTCCCCAGCCTCGGGGGAGGGTCTGATGGAATCGATCAGATATAGTTCCTAAAAGTACTCTACCGATCCAGAGGTGACACTCGATACACATTTGTTTTCACTGGTTGACAAGGTCGCTAAAGGTACGGATCTTCAATCAGCATTATGTCTGTCATGCCGTGCGGAAGAGATCGGGTTTGGCGGTGTATAACAGCGCGCCGGGTAAAGTTTTTCGGCCAATGCGCGAGATGTTGCTTCGTGTGAGTCCGTCGTGAGCAGGTGAGCGGCACGGGAACGAATGGCGGTGTTCCCAAAAAATGTTTACCTCAGTACATGGCTTTAAAAGATTCTGTCTCGCGCGATGATGGATCGGGTAGACGCGCGGGGCAGGGGGTTCCGCTGGAAGGACGAGTGTCTCCGGCGGGTCGCGGGGCCGGGGAGCCGGCACCACTCATGGGAAGCGGGAGGTTGTACTCGTGAGGAGCAGCGTGGTACAGGATTGGGACCTGCGGACCCGGCCCGACAGCCCGCGTGCCGCCGCCAACGGGAGCCTCCCCGCTCCCCGCGAGATGGTGGGCGAATCGAGGCACATCGACCATCTGCGGCGGCTCACCACGCAGGTGGCGCCCAAGAAGGCGCCCCTGCTGATCCACGGCGAGAGTGGCACCGGCAAGGAGGTGCTGGCGCGCCAGGTGTACGCCCACTCCGCCCGCGCCGGCCAGCCCTTCGTGGCCATCAACTGCGCGGCCATCCCCGAGTCGCTGGTCGAGTCGGAGATGTTCGGGCACGAGCGGGGGGCCTTCAGCGGCGCCGTGGCGCTCAGGCGCGGGTGCTTCGAGGAGGCCGACGGCGGCACGCTGTTCCTGGACGAGGTCACCGAGATCCGCCCGCACGTGCAGGCCAAGCTCCTGCGCGTGCTGCAGGAAAGCGAGATCCGGCGGGTGGGCGGCACGCGCACCCACGCCGTGGACGTGCGCATCATCGCCGCCACCAGCCGCGACCCGCACCAGGCCATGCGCGACGGCGTGCTGCGCGAGGACCTGTACTACCGCCTGGCCACCGTGGAGCTGTTCATCCCCCCGCTGCGCGAGCGGAAGGACGACCTGCGCCCGCTTGCCCGCTTCTTCCTGGCCCGGCACGGCGCGCAGAACGGCTCCGCGCTGCGCGACGTGGGCGACGAGGCGCTGCGCCTGCTGAACGGCTACGGCTGGCCGGGAAACGTGCGCGAGCTGGAGAACGTGATGGCACGCGCCACGGTGCTGGCCGCCCCCGACGAGGGCGACCGCGTGCTCCCGCACCACCTTCCCCCCGCCATCCAGGGGCTGGCCGCCCCCTGGCGCCCCGGCGCCCCCGCCCCCGCCGAGCACGATGCCGCGCGCGCCCCCGCCGACCTGGGCGAGGACCTGCGCGCCGCGCTGGCGCAGGTGCGGCGCAGCTACGTGCACGAGGCGCTCCGGCGCGCCAACGGAAACAAGGCCGAGGCCGCCCGCCTCCTGGGCGTCAGCCGCCGCGGCTTCTACAACCTCCTCGGCGGCGACGAGTCCCGGCCACGACCCGCGCTCGTTTGATCGTGAAAGGATCGCTCCGGCCGGTCGCCCCGCCGCTCCGGAGCCCCGCCGCGCCGGGCGGCTTGCGTTCGCGGGCGCCCCGGCTGCCCCGCCGCGGCCGCGCAGAACGATCCGGAATCCGGCACCCGCCTGTGCAGCGGTGGACACGATCCGCGATCGACCGTAAAATCCATTGCGCACATGCGTGAAGCGGCGTGCACATCCCGCGGCCCGCGCCCGCCGGGAACTCCGCCTGTTTCCTGATCTTTCAAGTTGTAGCGGCTTTCGTGTGTGCCTGGCCCACCCCTTGCCCTTTCCGCGGCTCGGTTCAACCGCCGACGAGTGTGAGGCCGGGCCGGGCGCGCCGCCAAGCCACAGGGCGAGCGCGGCGCCCGTCCACTGCCGTCCCGGTGCGTGGCCTTCGCGGATGCGGGGCCCGCCGCCGGCCGCGCGGGCCCGGCCTCTCGCCGGCAATCCACCCATCTCCCAAGGGCGTACCCCCATGTCGAGCGAAGAGAGAGAAGACACCACCATTTACGCGGCCGTGGTCAACCACGAGGAGCAGTACTCCATCTGGCCGGCCGACCGCGAGCTCCCCGCGGGGTGGAGCGAGGCGGGGAAGCAGGGGCTGAAGGCCGAGGTGCTGGCCTGGATCGAAGAGGTGTGGACGGACATGCGGCCGCTGTCGCTGCGCCGGGCGATGGAAGCCGCCGGGGCCAACTGACCCTTCTTCCGCTCAACCTTGCCACCGGGGCGCGTGTGATGGCTCGCATGGACAGCGACGGACGGGCGCGCCACGCCCGTGGCCCCGGGGCGTGCGCCCGGCGATGAGCACCCCCGCCACGCTGGTGGAGCTGCTCCGCGGACGCGCGCAGCGCCACCCAGACCGCACCGCCCTCACCTTTCTTCTTGATGGAGAGGAAGAGGGCGAGTCGCTCACCTACGCCGCGCTGGAGGGCGAGGCGCGGCGCATCGCCACGCTGCTGGCGGCCGAGGGGCTGCGGGGCGAGCGGGTGCTCCTCCTCTTTCCCCCGGGGCTGGCCTTCGTGGCGGCCTACTTCGGGTGCCTGTACGCGGGGGTGGTGGCCGTTCCCGTCTATCCGCCCCGATCCAACCGGCACATCGGCCGGCTGCAGGCCATCGTGGCCGACGCGGGCGCGCGCGCCGTGCTGGCCCCCGGGTCGGTGATCGAATCGCTGGCGCGGCACGCGGCCGACACCCCGCAGCTCGCCGCGCTGCGCTGGATCGCCGCCGAGGCGCCGTCCTCCGCGGATGGGTGGGCGGACCCCGGCGCCGCGCCCGGCGACGTGGCCTTCCTGCAGTACACCTCCGGCTCCACCTCCATCCCCAAGGGCGTGCGGGTCACCCACGCCAGCCTGCTGGCCAACCAGGCCATGCTCCGCGACGCCTTCGGCCATGGCGAGGGGGTGCGCGTGGTGGGGTGGCTCCCCGTGTACCACGACATGGGGCTGATCGGCAACGTGCTGCACCCGCTGTTC
>DASSJS010000392.1:0-15230 GCA_035691085.1 Longimicrobium sp. | reverse complement strand
CACGCGCTGGCCCTGGCGGCGGCGTTCGAGAGCGAGGTGCTGTTGCAGCGGGTGATGCCGGCGCCCTCCGCCCCGGTGAACTCGGTGGACTGGCGGCTCCGCAAGCTCGAGATCGAGCGCTACCTGGAAGAGGTGGCCGGGCGGCTGAAGATCGCCTCCGCCACGCGGCTGGTGAACACCGGCAATGCCGCCGAGCAGATCCTGGCGGCGGTGGAGACGCACGGCGTGGACCTGCTGGTCCTCTGCCGGCACGGCGAGGGGGGGACCACCGAGTTCCACCTGAGCGGCACCGCGTCCAAGCTGGTGGGCTCGGCGAGCTGCTCCATCCTGCTGGTCAGCCCCTCCACGGCCGCGCCCGCCGTGCGGGAGCCCGCCGTTTACGGCAAGGTGCTGATCCCGGTGGACTGCTCCAAGCGCGCGGAATGGGCGGTGTGCCTGGCCGCCGCGCTGGCGCGCGCCGCGGGCGCCGAGGTGGTGCTGGCGCACGTGGTGCCGCCGCCCGAGCTGGTGGAGCCCGCCACCGGCGACCCGGCGGCCGTCCAGCTCGCGCGGGACCTCCGCCAGGCCAACCGCGCCGCCGCACGGGGATACCTCGAAACGCTGGTGTCGCGCATCCAGACGCGGGGGCTGCAGGTGCGCTACCGCATCAGCGAGGACGAGCACGTGGGCCCCATGCTGCTGCGCATCGCCCAGGAAGAGGGGGCGTCGGTGGTGGTGCTGAGCGCGCACGGACACGCGCCCGCGCTGGGCGTGTCGTACGGCAGCATCGCCAGCGCGCTGATCGCCAACGCCGCCGCGCCGGTGCTGATCTTCCAGGACACCCCGCCGGCCCGCGGGCACGCCCGCGGGCCCGCGCGGAGCGCCGCGGAGCCGGCCACGGGCGCCGGGCGGTGAGGTGGACGCGCGCCCGGAATCCGCCCGAGCGCCGCGCGCCCGCCCCGACACGGCGCGTTCGCTCCGGCGCCGGCTGAAGCGGGCCGAGCGGACGCTGGAGCGCGCGTACCCGGTGCTCGGCGCCGCGGACGCGTCCGAGGCGGCCGAGCGCGCCGCCGAGTGGCTGATCGACAACCCCCACCTCCTGGCCGAGGCCGCCGAGCAGGTCGCCGAGGCGCTGGACCCCGGCTTCATCCGCGCCCTTCCCCGGCTCGGCGCCCGCGGGCGCGACGGCGGCCTGCGCATCCTGGCCCTCGCGCGGCGCCTGGCCGGCGGGGGCGACGGGCACGTGGACCCCGACCATCTCCTGGAAGCCCTGAACGCGTGGAGTCCGGCGCCGCCGCCGACCATGGGCGAGCTGTGGGCGCTGCCCGCCATGCTCCGGCTGACGCTGCTGGAGGAGCTCGCGGCGGGCGCGGCGCGGCTGGCCGGCCTGGCGCCCGACGGCGGCGCGGGCGCGCCGGAGCGCGTGGGGCCGCAGGTGCAGAGCCTGCGCGTGCTGGGCAACCTGGACTGGAAGGCCTTCTTCGAGCGCGCCAGCCGCGTCCACCGGGCGCTGGGGGAGGACCCGGCCGGCGTCTACGGCGGGATGGACTTCGAGACGCGCGACCGCTACCGCAAGCGCGTCGAGCGCCTCGCGCGCCGCAGCGGAAGGGCGGAGGAGGAGGTCGCCCTGGCCGCCGTCGAGGCCGCCGCCCGCGCCCGGGAGGGCACGCGCGAGGCGCACGTCGGCTACTGGCTGGTGGACCGCGGCCACGCCGGGCTCGCCGTTTCCCTGGGCGCGTCCACCGTGGGCCGGGCGCGCGCGGGCCAGCTGTTCGCGCGGGCCGGGCCGGCCCTGTACGTGGGCGCCGTCGCCGCGGTCACCCTCGGCGCGCTCGCGGCGATGGCGGCCCCGCTCGCCGGCGGCGGGCTCCCGCGCGCCGCCCTGGCGCTCGCCCTCTCGCTCCTTCCGGCCAGCGCGGTGGCGGTGGCGCTGGTGAACTGGGCGGTGACGCAGGCCGTCGCGCCGCGCGTCCTCCCCAAGCTCGACTTCAGCGGCGGGATCGCGCGGGGATGCGACACCGCGATCATCATCCCCGCGATCCTGGCCGACCAGGACGAGGTCCGCGCGCTGGCCGACCAGCTGGAGCTGTGCTGGCATGGCAACGCGGACCCGCGCGCACGCTTCGCCCTGCTCACCGGCCTGGCCGACGCGCCCGAGCGCGAGATGCCGGCCGACGCCGCGCTGCTGGCGCTGATCGAGGAGCTCGTCCGCGGGCTCAACGCGCGGCACGGCGATGGGCTGCGCCAGCCCTTTCTCTGGCTGCACTGCGACCGGGAGTGGAACCCGGCGCAGGGGTGCTGGATGGAGTGGGAGCGCAAGCGCGGGAAGATCACCAGCTTCAACCAGCGGGTCGCCGGGGAGCCGTCGCGCCTGCGGGTGCGCGTGGGCGACCCCGCGGCGCTATGCGGCGTCCGCTTCGCCATCACCCTCGACGCCGACACCTTCCTCCCGCGCGACGCCGCGCGGAGGCTGGCGGGAACCCTCGCCCATCCCCTGAACCGCGCCGTGTTCGACGAGCGCGGGCGGGTGGCCGCCGGCTACACCGTCCTCCAGCCGCGCGTGGAGCTCCTTCCCACCAGCGCGCAGCGGACGCCGTTCGCGCGGGTGTTCGAGGGCGACCGCGGGCTGGACCTGTACACCCGCGCGATCTCCGACGTCTACCAGGACCTGTTCGGCGAGGGGAACTTCGCCGGCAAGGGGATCTACGACGTCGCCGCCTTCCACCGCAGCCTGGCGGGGCGCGTCCCGGAGAACGCCCTCCTTTCCCACGACCTGTTCGAGGGGCTCCTGGGGCGCGCCGCCCTGGTCTCCGACGTGGCGGTGTACGAGGACTATCCCGGCCACCTGCTGGGCTACCTGCGCCGCCTGCACCGCTGGACGCGCGGCGACTGGCAGCTCCTCCCCTGGCTCCTCCCGCGCGTTCCCACGGCGGACGGGCGGAGGACGGGGAACCCGCTGCCCCCGCTCGGCCGGTGGAAGGTGGCCGACAACCTCCGCCGCAGCCTGGTGGCCCCCGCGCTCGTCCTTCTGCTGGCGGCGGGGTGGACGGCGCTCCCCGGACCCGGCTGGTGGACCGGCGCCGCCCTGGCCGTGCTGGGGCTTCCCGTGGCGCTGGGCGGCGCCACCGCCGGGCGCCAGTGGGCGCGCGACCGCTTCCACGGCAAGACGGCGCTGCGCCAGGGCGGCACGGTCCCCGTGCTGCTCGCGCGCTGGGTGCTGTCGGCCGTCTTCCTCCCGGTCCACGCCGCCGTGGAGGCCGACGCGGTGGCGCGGACGCTCTGGCGTGTGCTGGCCACCCGCCGCCGGCTGCTGGAGTGGACCACGGCCGCGCACGCCGCCCGCGAGCTCGACCGGGGCGGGGGCGCCGCGGCCGTGTGGCGCCGCATGGCCGCGGCGCCGGCGGTGGCGCTCGCGCTCGCGGCGGCCGTCGCGCTGCTGCGGCCGGCGGCGCTGCCAGTGGCCGCACCGCTACTGATGGCCTGGTTAGCGTCGCCCGCGCTGGCGCACCGCCTGGGGCGCACCACGGAGCCGCGGCGCGAGCCACTCCCGGCCGGCGACGAGCGGCTGCTGCGGATGGTGGCGCGGCGCACCTGGGCGTTCTTCGACCGCTTCGTGGGGCCGGAGGACCACTGGCTCCCGCCGGACCACTTCCAGGAAGATCCGCCGAACGGCGCGGCGCACCGCACCTCGCCCACCAACATCGGGCTGATGGCGCTCTCCACGCTGGCGGCGTGGGACCTGGGCTACCTGCCCCTCACCGCCCTGGCCGCCCGGCTCGACGGCACCTTCGAGACGCTGGAGGAGATGGAGCGGCACCGCGGGCATTTCCTCAACTGGTACGAGACCCGGCAGCTCGCGCCGCTGGAGCCGCGCTACGTCTCCACCGTCGACAGCGGCAACCTGGCCGGGGCGCTGCTGGCACTGGGCACCGGGCTGGACGAGGCGGCCGCGCGCCCGCTGGTGCACCCAGGCGCGCCGGCGGGGATGGCCGACGCGGTGGGCGTGCTGGCCGAGGCCGTCGCGGAGTTCGCGGGGCGCGAGGACGCGCCCGAGGCGGCGGCGGTGCGGGAGCTCGAACGGCGCCTCCGCGCCACCTCGCCCGGCGACTGGCCGCGCGCGCTCACCCGCCTGGTCGAGGTAGACTTCCCCCGGGTCGAATCCGCCGTGCTGGCGCTGGTCGAGCGGCCAGGGGGCACCGCGTCTCCCGCCGAGATCGCCCGGCTGCGCTTCTGGCTGGAGCAGGCCGGGTCGCAGGCGAGGATGCTGCGCGAGAAGCTGGAGGCGCTGGCGCCGTGGCTCCTCCTCCCCTCGGAGCCCCCGCCCGAGCTCGGCGCGCTGGCGGCCGACCCGGCGTTTCGCGCCGCCTGGAGCGGCCTGCGCGCCGACGGGGATCCGCCGCCGGCGCTCGCGGACATCTCCGCTGTGTACGACGCCGTCTCGGCGGCGCTGGTCCGGGTGAAGGACGCGTTGGGCGCCGCCGGGGTCGACGGGAAGGGCGAGGCGGGCGCGTGGATCGCCGCTTTCTCCGAGCTCCTGCAGGCGGGGCGCGAGACGTCCGCCGCCCTCGCGGCCGACCTGGTGTCGCTGCGCGTGCGGGCCGAGGCGATGGCGCGCGAGATGGACTTCGCCTTCCTGTACGACCGATCGCGCGAGCTCTTCCACATCGGCTACAACGTTTCCGCCGGCCGCCTGGACGGGAGCTACTATGACCTGCTGGCCAGCGAGGCGCGGCTCGCCAGCCTGATCGCGATCGCGCACGGGCAGGTGCCCACGCGGCACTGGCTGCACCTGGGGCGGCCGCTCACGCGGGTGGAGGGCGAGCCGGTGCTGCTTTCGTGGAGCGGGAGCATGTTCGAGTACTTCCTCCCCCCGCTGCTGACCCTCACCCCGCGGCGGTCGCTCCTGGAGATGGCCCAGCACGCCGCGCTGGCGCGGCAGCTCCGCTTCGCCGCGCGGCACCGGGTCCCCTGGGGCGTATCCGAGTCGGCCTACGGGGAGATGGACGCCGGGCAGGGATACCAGTACCGCGCCTTCGGCGTCCCCGACCTGGCGCTGCGGAGGGAGGATGCCGAGCGGCTGGTGATCGCCCCCTACGCCTCGCTCCTGGCCGTCTCCCTCGCTCCCGCAGAGGTGGCCGAGAACGTCCGCCGCTTCGCGGCCCTGGGGATGATGGGTCCGTACGGGCTCTGCGAGGCGGCCGACTTCGGGCCGCCCGCGCGGTGGGCGCGCAGGGAGGCCACGGTGGTGCGTTCGTACATGGCCCACCACCAGGGGATGGTGCTGCTGGCGCTGGACAATCATCTGAACGGCGCGCCGATGGTGGAGCGCTTCCACGGCGTGGGCGCGATCGCCGCCAGCGGGCTGCTCCTGCACGAGCAGGTGCCCGGGCGCGTGCGCCCCGAGCCGCGCGTCCCCGTCCACCCGCCGCGCGTCCGCCCGGCGCGGCCGCGCGCGGTGCCGCCCTGGCTGGTGCCTGACTCTGACGGCCGCCCGGAGGTGCACGTGCTGTCCAACGGCACCCTGAGCGCGCTGGTCACCTCGTGGGGAAGCGGGGGGGTGCGCGTGGGGGAGCGGGCGGCAACACGCTGGGAGCCCGACCCCGCGCGGGAGCCGTGGGGAACGTGGCTCTACCTGCGGGACCTGGAAAGCGGCGCGCTCTGGTCGGCCGCGGCGGCGCCGGTCTTCACCACGCCCGACCTGTACGAGGTCACCTTCTCTCCCCACCGGGCCGAGTTCCGCCGCCGCGAACGGGGGGTGGAGAGCCGGATGACGGTGATCGTGGCCGCCGACGCCCCCGTGGAGCTGCGCTCGCTCTCGCTGCGGAACGACGGCAAGGCCCCGCGCAGGCTGCGGGTGGTGAGCTGCGGCGAGCCCGCGCTCGACGACCCCGCGCGCCTGCGCAGGCACCCGGCGTTCTCGAAGCTCTTCGTGGAGAGCTGGTTCGAGCCGGACGCCACCGCCCTCCTCTTCCGCCGCCGCACCGCGTCGGCCGACGAGGAGACGACGCTCCTGGGGCACGCGGTGATCCATGGCCCGGGCGTAACGCTGGCGGGGTGGGAGAGCGACCGCGCGCGCTTCATCGGCCGCGGCGGCTCTCCGGCCGCGCCGGCGGCGCTGACAGGCGCGGGGCTTTCGGGAACCGCCGGGGCGGTGCTCGACCCCGTGTTCGCGCTCGCCTGCGACGTGTTGCTGGAGCCCGGCGGCACGGTGCAGCTCACCTTCCTCACCGCCGCCGCGCCCTCGGCGCGCGAGGTGCTGGCGAACCTTGAGCGCTACCGCCCCCCGGGGCGCGTGGGCTACGCGATGGAAGAGGCGAAGGCCCGGGCGGAGCACGAGCTGCAGGAGCTCGCCATCGACCCGCGCGAGGCGCGGGCCGTGCAGCTCCTGCTTACGCGGCTGGTCTACCCCTTTGCCGGCGAGCCGCGGCCGCCGCGCGCCGCCGGCCCGGCCCGCCAGCAGGCGCTGTGGGGGCTCGCCGTGTCGGGCGACCTTCCCGTGGTCGTGCTGCGCGTGCCGCCCGGCCCCGAGCCGCGCCTCCTGCTCGGCCAGCTCGTCCACGCCCACGCCGCGCTCCGCCGCGCCGGGGTGCGGGCCGACCTGGTGGTGCTCGACGAGGAGCCGGGCGGCTACACCGAGCCGCTCCGCGACCGCGTTGCCGCCGCGCTGGCGGGCACCGGCAGCGAGCACTGGCTGAACCGCACGGGCGGTGTCTTCCACGTTCCCGGCGCGCGGCTGGCCCCCGGAGAGAGGGCCGCGCTGGAGGCCGCCGCCGCGGCGAGCGTGGACGCGGCCGGGCCGCCGCTGGCCGTCCAGCTCGCGCTCCCTGCCCCGCCGCCGCGGCTCCCCGCCTTCGTCCCCGTCGCTTCGGCCCCGCCCCGCGACGAGGGCACCGCCGCGGTGGAGCGCCCGCGCGACCTGGCGTTCGCGCACGAGCTGGGGGGCTTCACGCCCGACGGCCGCGAGTACGTGATCCACCTGGCACCCGGCCGGAATACCCCCGCGCCGTGGATCAACGTGGTGGCCAACCCGCGGTTCGGCTTCATCGTCTCGGAGACGGGCGCCGGGTACACCTGGTCGATGAACAGCGGCGAGCACCGGCTGACCCCGTGGAGCAACGATCCCGTGCTCGACCCGCCCGGCGAGGCGCTCTACCTGCGCGACGAGGAGACGGCGGAGGTGTGGTCTCCCACCCCCGGTCCCGCCCCGGCCGACGCGGCGTACCAGGTGCGGCACGGCGCCGGGTACACCCGCTTCCTGCACGCCAGCCACGGGCTCGAGCAGGAGGTCACCCTCTTCGTGCCGCTGGACGACCCGGTGAAGGTGGTGCGGGTGACGCTGCGGAACCGCTTGCGCCGCCCGCGCCGCATCACCCTGACGTATTACGCCGAGTGGGTGCTGGGCGCCGACCGCCGGACGATGGCGCCGCACGTGGCCACCGAGCTGGAGGCGGGGCTGGGGGCGATCCTCGCCATGCAGCGCTTCCACGAGGAGCGGGCCGGGCGCGCCGCGTTCCTGGCCTCGAGTGAGCCGCGGCACGGCGCGACGGCCGACCGCGCCGAGTTCCTGGGCACGCCGGGAAGCCTGGCCCGCCCGGCCGCGCTCGCCCGCATCGGCCTGGGGGAGAGCTACGGCGAGGGGCTGGACCCGTGCGGGGCGCTGCAGGTGCACGTGGACCTGGCGCCCGGCGCGGAGAAGACCCTCCACTTCCTGCTGGGCGACGGCGCCACGCGCGGCGAAGCCCTCGACCTTGTCCGCCGCTGGCGCGACCCGGCGGCCGCCGACGCCGCGCGGCGCGAGGCCGAGGCGTTCTGGGACGACCTGCTCGGCGCGCTGCGTATCCGCACGCCCGACCCCGCGATGGACCTTCTCGTGAACCGCCGGCTCCCCCACCAGGCCCTCGCCTGCCGGGTCTGGGGCCGCTCGGCGCTCTACCAGTCGAGCGGCGCGTTCGGCTTCCGCGACCAGGTCCAGGACGTGCTGGCCTTTCTCGCGACCGCGCCGTGGCTGGCCCGCGCGCACCTGCTGGAGGCCGCCCGTCACCAGTTCGCCGAGGGCGACGTGCTGCACTGGTGGCATCCCCCCGGCGGGGCCGGGGTGCGCACCCGCTGCTCCGACGACCTCCTCTGGCTCCCCTTCGCCGTGGCCGAGTACGTCGCCGCCACGGGCGACGCGGCGGTGCTCGACGAGGCGGTGCCGTTCCTGGCCGGGCCGCCGCTGGCCCAGGGAGAGGCGGAGCGGTACGACCGCTGGGCCGCCGGCGAGCCCGCCACCCTGTACGAGCACTGCGTGCGCGCCATCGGGCACGGGAGCACGCGCGGCGCGCACGGGCTGCCGCTGATCGGCACCGGCGACTGGAACGACGCCATGGACCGGGTGGGCGAGGACGGCCGCGGCGAGAGCGTGTGGCTGGGCTGGTTCCTGCACGCCGTCCTGCTCCGCTTCGCGCCGCTCTGCCAGGCGCGGGGCGACCACGCGCGAGCCGGGGCCTTCCGCGCCCGGGCCGAGGCGCTGCGGCAGGCCGTGGAGACGGCGGGGTGGGACGGCGCGTGGTACCGCCGCGCGTACTTCGACGACGGCACCCCGCTGGGCTCGGCGGAGTCGGCGGAGGGTCGGATCGACTCGCTCACGCAGTCGTGGGCCGTGCTCTCCGGCGGCGCGGACCCCGCCCGCGCCCGCGCGGCGATGGAGGCGGTCTGGGAGCAGCTGGTGCGCGAGGACGAGCGTCTCGTGCTCCTGCTCGCCCCCCCGTTCGACCGCGGCGAGCCCACCCCCGGGTACCTGCGCGCCTACCCGCCGGGGGTGCGGGAGAATGGCGGGCAGTACACGCACGCGGCGGTATGGGCGGCGTGGGCGTTCGCCGCGCTGGGCGACGGTGGCCGCGCGGGCGCCCTCTTCCGCCTGCTGAACCCGGTCCTTCGTGCCACCGGCGCCGAATCGGTGGCGCGCTACCGGGTCGAGCCGTACGTGGTGGCGGCCGACGTGTACGGCGCGCCGCCGCACACCGGGCGCGGCGGGTGGACCTGGTATACCGGCTCCGCGGCCTGGCTGTACCGCCTGGGCGTGGAGGCGATCCTCGGCCTCCGCAGGCGTGGGGGCGAGCTGGAGATTGCCCCCTGCATCCCTTCGTCGTGGCCCGGGTTCGAGGCGACGTACCGCCACGGCACGTCCACGTACGAGGTGACGGTGGAGAATCCCGGCCACGTGTGCCGGGGGGTCCAGGAGCTCGACCTCGACGGACAGGCCCTCGCCGGCGTCCGCGTGCCCCTCGCCGACGACGGTGCGGTGCATACGGTGAGGGTGCGGCTGGGGGCGGCGGTGGCGGCGGGTGTCGATACCACTGGAAGCGCGCGATGAGCGCGGGAGGATGGCGGGGCGCGGGGCGCTCGTGACCGGGGCCGCGCCGGGAATCGGGACAGCGGCGGCACCGGCCTTCGCCCGGGAAGGCGAGCGTCGTGCCGGCCCACGTCTGCCGCCACCCCGGCGGCCACCCGCGCGCGAGGTCCGCGAGGGCGGCGGCAACGCCATCATCCTCCCCCGCAACGCCTCCCGCCGCCAGGAGGTCGAGCGCGTGTGCGGCGTGCCACCGACTACGCCTTCGACAACGGCGGGATCGAGGGAGAGCAGCCGGAGACCGTGGAGCGCGGCGAGGGGAACCGAGCGCGCCGCGCCGGCCTCTGGGCGAAACGCGGCGCGAATGCACGTCCCCTGGACGATGCGGCTCGGCCGCTCGGCCCGGCGCGGGTTCCGTCGTGGTCGCCCCGCTCGCCACCGATCGGCTCAGGCGCGGCCGATCCGCTCGCGCTGCCCGGGTGTCAGCATCGCGAGGATGTCCCGCTCGACCGTGCTGCGGAGTTCCTGCTCTTCCTCGTCGGTCAGCTCGCCGCGGGCGGCCGGGCCGCCGCGGAGGAGCGTGAACACCCGTTGCTGGCAGGCGTGATCGATCGCCCGCAGCTGCGCGAGCTGGCCGGGCGACAGGTCAAGGGCGCCGAGCAGCCGTGACGCCAGGCTGAAGACGTTCCAGGGATCGTCGCGCTCCACCACGGGGTCTCCAGGGATGCAGGCGTGCGCGGGAAGGCGCTACTGCGCCACGAAGCCGCCGTCCACCACCATCGCGTGGCCGGTGACGAAGGACGCCGCGTCGGAGCAGAGCCAGAGCACCGCCGCGGCCACCTCGCCGGGCGTGCCCATGCGCCCCACCGGCTCCGAGGCGACCACCTCCGCCTCGCGCGCCGGGTCGCCGCCGGTGAAGCGGTCCACCATCGGCGTGTGGATCACGCCCGGGCAAACGGCGTTCACGCGGATCCCCCGCGTGGCGTACTCCAGCGCCGCCGTCCTGGTGAGACCGATCACCCCGTGCTTGCTGGCCGCGTACGCGGCGATGCCCCGGAAGCCCACCAGCCCCGCCACCGACGCGCAGTTCACGATCGCTCCGCCCCCGTTCTGCAGCATCCGCGGGATCTCCTCGCGCATGCAGAGCCACACGCCCTTCAGGTTCACCGCCAGCACCCGGTCCCAGTTCTCCTCGCTGCACTCGGCGGCCGGCGCCGTCCGCCCCTCGATGCCGGCGTTGTTGAAGGCGTAGTCCAGCCGCCCCAGCGAATCGATGGTGCGGCGCACCACGCGCTCCACGTCCACGGCGCGCGACACGTCGCAGGGGAGGAAGAAGCAGTTGCCGCCGTCGGCGCAGATCTCGCGGGCGGCGTGGTCGCCGCTTTCCCAGCACGCGTCGGCCAGCACCACGCTGGCCCCCTCGCGCGCGAACGCCCGCGCCGCCGCCCGCCCGATCCCCGAGCCGGCGCCGGTCACCAGGGCCACGCGTCCGTCCATGCTCCCGCTCATCCCCGCCTCCGTTCCTGCGGCCCCCCCACGGGCCGCCAGTTCCGGCGAGCGTCCCGTCGCCGCCCGGGGCCACCGCCGCGCCCGCCGGCGCGCGATCCCCGCCCGGGTGACCGGTGCCCGCCTCTCCGCCTTGGCCGTGACGGCCTGCCGCCGGTGGCGCGCGAGCCCCGCGGGGTGGCGGACGCCCGGTGCGGCGTGGCTCATCGCGCCGCTCACCGCCGTGCTCTCCGCGCCGGGCCGATCCTCTCCCAATCATCGTTTCTCCACATCCTCCCGCAACGGCATCCTCACGCCACCGCCGAGGGGAATCTCCCCACGCCGCGTGCGCCGAAACCCGACACGCCCCGGGTGGAACGGCGCGGCGCCCCCCCGGCCGCGGCCTACAAGGTCTCGCCCCATCCCCGACAGGCGCGGGGCGGCCCGGAACGCACCATGGATGGGGCCGCGCCGCACCCAGGCGGCGCGGCGCCGGATCCGTTCTCCATGGAGGCAGAGCCATGGCCGCCCCCGTCATTCCGCTCCTGCGGCGCGACACCGAAAAGCATGCCCCGCCCCGCCCCGGCCAGCACCCGCACCCGGTGATCCCGCCCCAGCCGCACCCGCATCCCGCGCGCGAGGTGCCCGAGCAGGACTTCTGGAGGGAGATGGAGCGCCGGCACGAGCGGCACGAGCATCCGCACGAGCACGGCCGTCTCGCGGCGTGACCGGCTGGCGCACGCCCGGCGGGCCCCGCTGCGCCGCCGGGCGCGGCCCGCGGCCATGCAAGCGACGACGTCGGCCATGCGCGCCGCCCTGGCCGTCTCGATCGCCCCCCTGGCTCGCGCCGGCAGGGGTGGTGATCTCCGTGCGCGGAACGCCGGATGGCGGGCGCGGAGACACGCCTCGCGGAGGCGTACGAACACGGCGTGCCGATGGGTCCGTGGCTGAATCTGCGATGCCGGGAAGGCCGGCATCCCACTGAACGAGCTGGAGGCTACGATGATCACGCGCGAGGAGGCCGGCCGGCTGATGGAGCGCCCCGCGGCGCCCGTCCCGGTGCTTTCGCTGTACCTGGACGTCCGCGTGGGCGGCGACAACCGGCGCACGCACGAGGTGTGGCTCGCCGGGCAGCGGCGCCGGGCCGATGAGCTGGCCGCCGCGCACCCGGGGCTCGACGCGGCGGCGGCCGGTGCCGTGCTCGACCGCGCAGCCGGCTGGGTGGAACAGAACCTGGACCCCGCCAGCGAGGGCGTGGCGTGCTTCGCCGAGGTGGGCGGTGACTGGTTCGAGGCGTGGCAGGTCCCCATCCCCCTTCCCAACCGGCTGGCGCTGGGCGCGGGGCCGGCGGTGGCGCCGCTGCTCAATGCGCTGCAGGGCCGCCGCCGCCACGCCGTGGCCCTGGTGGACCGCTCGCGGCTGCGGCTGCTCTCGGTGTGGCTGGCGACGGTGATGGAGGAACGGGAGATCCGCGCCGAGCTGTACCCGGCCGCGCACGACGTGCAGTCGGGCGGCGCGGCGGCGCACCGCTACCAGCAGGCGAAGCTGGAGGAAGAGCGGCAGAACTTCGCGAGATTCGCGCACGCCGCCGCCCGCTTCGTCGAACGCACGGGTGCCGACGACGTGGTGCTGCTGGGCACCGGGAGCAACGTTGCCCGCCTGCGCCGCGCGCTCCCCGCCGAGATCGCGGGGATGGTGGCGCACACCGCATCCATCCCCGCCGACGCCCCCACCGCGGAGGTGCTCGCCCGGCTCGCCTCCACGCTCGACGCCGCCGCCGAGCGCGAGGGCCACGAGCTGGTGGGCCGCCTGCGCGAGCGGATGGCCACGGGCTACCTGGCGGCGGCCGGCGTGCAGCGCACGCTCTCCGCGCTGCAGAACGGGAAGGTGGAGGCCGCGCTCCTCCCGGACGGCGGCGACGCCACGGGCGCGCGCTGCGCCCGGTGCGGGTTCCTGTTCTCCGGCACGCCCGACGTCTGCCCGTTCGACGGCGCGCCGGTGGAGCGCGGGGTGCCGGTGGTGGAGGAGGCGATCCGGCTGGCGGCCTCGCAGGGCGCCCGCATCCGCCTGGTCCCGCCGGGCGAGGCGGCCGAGTTCGCCGGGGCCGGCGCGCTCCTTCGCTTCTGAGCCGGCGATCCGCCTTACGCGAGGAGGCGGGAGCAGGCCGGGCGGCTCGCCATGCTCCGGGGCCGCGGCCGCGCACGGCCGCGAACCTGGAGGTGGGAGCCGCACCGGGAGCTCGTCCGAAGACACGGAGCGCGGGGGGGAGACGGAGGCTCGGGGTGGATCATTCCTGGCTCTTCGTCGATTTAGTTGCAGCCTGATCGCACCGAAGCACGTCGACGAGTGGCTGCAGGCTTGGAATGCGCTGAGTATCGAAATTTTTTTGCAGGAACACCCGCTTTCGTCGTTCGCCCCGTCGTCTGCGCCTGCAGGCTTCGTTCACTGCGTCATCAGGGGAAATCGAGCCCTCCCGGTCCTCCGTGCGTCTCCGCAGCCGTCGTGGAATGGCGAATGATCTCCATCCTGCCATCGACGCGCAGGACGTGCACGACGGCCGGACTCGGCTCGTGATCCCCTGATCGATCCGTTGAGACAGCCGGCCTTCCGTGAGTGGCCGCCGGGGCGAGGGGGGCTCTCCAAAAAATTTCGATCCTCAGCGCGAGCGCCACCTGCAGCCACTCGTCGACCGGATCGGCGCGAGCAGGAGACCTGCTGCAACGAAATCCGCGATGAACCTCATTCCTCCGCGTCCACCCGGAGCGATCCGCCGCGGCCGCACTCCACGCAACGCAGCAGGATCACGTACGCTCCCAGCGGCTCGGCGGGGGTCGCGAATCCCCGGCTGTCGGGCTCCGGCTCCACGAAGCCGATGATCTCCATCGCCCCCGGCCGGCAGTGCGGGCAGGTCAGCTCGGCGGGGTTGCGCGCGTACTCGGCGCGCAGGTGCTCCAGGTCGGCGTCGGCGAAGGGGGCGCGGTAATCGACCAGGTCGGTGGCGAAGTGGCGGGCCATGGTTGCCTCCGGGGAGATGCGGGGAGGTTCGGGCGGCTGGAACCATGGTACGCCCCGCGCGGCGCCGCCGGGTCAGGCAGACCCGGAAACCGTATCAGGGTGTCCGGGATGCCCCGGTGGGACTTTCCCCGACGAGGGCATCGGCCTTTCACGCGGGGGAGGCGGAGGCGGCACGCCGATGCGCATCCTCGGCGCGCGTCACCGGCCGCACCCTCGCCTCCCGCCCCTCCGCCGCGGGGCCGCGCGTGGAAATCGGCAAACTCCGCACGCCGTTCACCACGCTTCCCCTACGCCCGGAACGCCCGCGCGCGGCTACCTTCGCGTCCGGGCGCCGCGTCTGGCGCCCGCGTCCGGCTCCCCCGTGGAAGAAGGAGGGCGAGATGGGAGAGAGCGTGATCCACAAGACGAGTGGCGCGTGGGCCGTCGCGCCGAACCTGGCCGACTACGAGGCCGCGCGCGCGGCGTTCTCGTGGGACGCGGCCGCGCGCATGGAGCTGTCGGGGCTGCCGGGCGGCGGCGGGCTCAACATCGCCCACGAGGCGGTGGACCGGCACGCGGCCGGCCCGCTGCGCGACCACGCGGCCATCCACTGGCTGGGGAAGGAGGGCGAGGACGTCGTCTTCACCTACGGCGGCCTGCGCCGGCTCACCAGCCGCTTCGCCCACGCGCTCCGCGCGCTGGGCGTGGGGAAGGGCGACCGCGTCTTCGCGCTCGCCGGGCGCATCCCCGCGCTGTACGTGGCGGCGCTGGGGACGATGAAGGCCGGCGCCGTCTTCTCGCCGCTCTTCTCGGCCTTCGGGCCCGAGCCGATCCGGGCTCGCCTGGCGCTGGGCCGGGCCCGGGTGCTGGTCACCACGCCGCAGATCTACGCCCGGAAGGTGGCCGCCCTCCGCGGCTCGCTCCCCCACCTGGAGCACGTGATCCTCGCCTGGCGCGACGGCGAGCGGGGCGAGGCGCCTCCGGGCACGCTGGACCTGGCCGCGCTCCTGGAGGCGGCGCCCGACGAGTTCACCATCACTCCCACCGACCCGGAAGACCCCGCGCTCCTGCACTTCACCAGCGGGACCACGGGAAAGCCCAAGGGCGCCGTGCACGTCCACCGGGCCGTGGTGGCGCACCACGTCACGGCGAAGCTGGCGCTCGACTTCCACCCCGGCGACGTGTTCTGGTGCACGGCCGACCCCGGCTGGGTGACGGGGACCAGCTACGGGATCATCGCCCCGCTCACCCATGGGCTGACCATGGTGGTGGACGAGGCCGACTTCGACGCCGGGCGCTGGTACCGCGTCCTCCAGGACCAGGGCGTGACCGTGTGGTACACCGCGCCCACCGCGGTGCGGATGCTCATGAAGGCCGGCGACGAGCTGCCGCGGGGGTACGACCTGTCGCGGCTGCGGCTGGTTGCCAGCGTGGGCGAGCC
>DASSJS010000391.1:0-21149 GCA_035691085.1 Longimicrobium sp. | reverse complement strand
GGGCGGACTTCGGCCTGCACAGCGCCGCCAGCTCCAGGAACGCCGACGCGGTCTCTCTCGCGCCGCCGTCCAGCGCCCATTCCGCGGCGGCCGCGCACGCCTGCGCGAGCGCCGCCGCCCGGCGTGACGGGCGCGCGAGCGTGCCCACGATCACGGCGAGCGGCGAGCGGATCGCTTCGTCGAGCGCGGAGGTGAGCAGCGATTCTTCCAGCGCCTGCAATTCCGCGGCATCGAACCAGGTCCGTTCCGCCTTGCGCGCGCCGGCCACCGTGCCGAACAGCCAGAGCAGGTTCAACACCTCGTGCACCGGCTCGGCCACTCCACGCGGCAGCTCGCCCAGCGCGGCCGAATGCGGGGGCGCGCTGTAGCGCAGGGAGAGACGTTCCACGAACTCGAGGGGAGAGTACTGGAAGCCCGGCCGACCGCTTTCCGTCATCCTGGGCGCCGCGAGAAAAGGAGACGCGAAGGTGAAACCCGCGTAAATTCAGATGAAACGAGTGTAAGCGGACGCGGGTGTACAGTCTACCCGTTCAACCGACCGCCCCCCGGCGCACGGTTGCCGCATCGGATTGACAACAAACGGCCGGCGGATCGCTCCGCCGGCCGCTCATGATCCACAGCGTGTTGTCGCCGGTCACTCCTCCAGCACGGCCAGCTCCACCGCGCGCAGCCGCTCGGGCGCGGCGACCAGCTCGATGGCGGTGATGCGGTCGGCGTGGATGTCGAGGCGCATCACCAGGCGCAGCCGGCCGGCGGGCGCCACGATCACGCCCACGGCGCCGTCCACCAGCGCGGGCCGGGCGAAGCGGCCCAGGCGGCGGTACGCCAGCGCGCGGCCGGCCACCTCGCGCGCGCCACGCACCTCGGCGGCGGCGCCGGCGCGCACCAGCGTTTCGTCCACGCGCAGCACCACCTCGGGGTCGAGCACGGCCAGGAGCGCGTCCAGGTCGCCGCCGCGGCTGGCGGCGAGATACGCTTCGGCCACGCGGCGCTGGCGGGCGCGGTCGGGGGTGCCCGCGGGGGTGGCGCCGCGCACCCGGCGGCGGGCGCGGCTGGCCAGCTGGCGCGTGGCGGCGGGGGTGCGCCGCACCATCGGGGCGATCTCGTCGAAGGGGAGGCCGAACAGGTCGTGCAGCACGAAGGCCACGCGCTCGGCGGGGCCCAGGCTGTCGAGCACCACCAGCAGCGCCAGCCCCACCTGCTCGGCCAGCACCAGCTCGTGCTCGGCGTCCCAGGCGCCGCCGGGGGCCGTGGCGGGCTCGGAGGTGTGCGGCAGCACGGGCTCTTCGCGGCGCGCGCGGCGGGCGCGGAGCTGGTCCAGGCACAGCCGCGCCACGATGGTGGTGAACCATCCCTCCACGTTGGCCACGCCGCCCGTCCCGGCGCGGCCCAGGCGCACCCACGCCTCCTGCACGGCGTCTTCCGCCTCGCCGCGGGTGCCCAGCATCCGGTACGCCAGCGCCTCCAGCCGGCCGCGGCTCTCCTCGAAGCGCGCGGCCAGCCACTCATCTCCGCCGCCCATCGTCGCCGCCGTCATCCGCCGGCCCTCGTTCGCTTCCCACGCACGGCCGGCCGTCTGGCCGCGCGCGGGGACGATGGCCGCGCGCCCGTCATCCGCCCGGCCGCGCGCCGGCCACCTGGCGCGACGACACGTTCACGCGGTTCCACAGGTTGATCAGGCCGATCTCCAGCACCAGCGCGGCCAGCGCCGGCTCGTCGTAGTGGCGCGCGGCCTCGGCCCACACCGCGTCGGGCACGGGGTCGGCGCGGTCGCTCAGGCGGGTGGCGGCCTCGGCCAGCGCCAGCGCGGCGCGCTCGGGCCCGGTGAACCACGGGGCATCGCGCCAGGCGGCCACGGTGGCCAGGCGCTGGTCGGTCTCGCCGGCCTGGCGCAGCTCGCGCGCGTGCATGTCGGCGCAGTAGCTGCAGCCGTTGATCTGGCTGGCGCGCAGGTGCACCATCGTGCGCGTCTTCCGCGCGATCCCCGCCGTCTTCACCGCCTCGCCCAGCGCCAGCACCGCCTGCAGCGCGCCGGGGACGATCATGATCGGATTGTTGCTCAGCCGTGCCTCCCCCATCTCCATCCTCCCGTGTCGTCATGGTTCGCGTGTTCACCGCCGCCACGAGCGGTCCGCGTGGACCGCCGCGTTCCGGCCTCCACGGGATTGACGGATCGGGGGATGGAAACGTGACGCGCTCCGTGAGCTCGGGGCTCTCCGCTGCCGAGCGGTGCGTGCCGCGGCTTCAGCCGCCGGACGCAACTCGCTCCGGGCCGCAGTACGCCACGGCCGCCCTGGCCAGGATCTCGGCGAGCTGCACGTGGCTCTCCACGTCGGCCCACTCCACGTCGGCGTGGGCGCCGTCGCCGCGGGCGCCCATCACCACCGTCTCGATGCCGGCCTCGGCCAGGAAGGCGGCGTCCATCCAGAAGCCGAAGCCGCGCGTGGGCGGCGTGTGGCCCAGCACCTCGGCGGCGCAGTCGAGCACGGTGCGCACGATGGCGGCGTCGGCCGGCACCTCGAAGCCGCCGCGGGTGAGGGTGGCGCGCACCTCCGCGCGGAAGGTGGGGTCTTTGGCGGCGAGCTCGCCGGCCAGTTCGCGAAGCTGGCTCACCACGAATGCCTCGGTCTCGCCGGGGACCATGCGGCGCTCCACGGTGAGCTTGCAGTGCGCGGCGTAGGTGCTGGCGCCCGTGCCGCCGTGCAGCATGGCCGCGTGCAGCGTGGGCGGGCCCACCAGCGGGTGCGGGTCACTGGTGCGCAGCCGCTGCTCCAGCGCGTCCAGGCGGGCCAGGAAGCGCCCCATCCGCAGGTTGGCGTCGATCCCCTCGTCATACCGGCTCCCGTGCGCGGCGCGGCCGAAGGTTTCCACCTCCATCCAGCAGAAGCCCTTGTGCGCCAGCCCCACCGCCATCTCCGTGGGCTCGGTGACGATGGCGGCGTTGGCGGTCACGTGGCGCAGCACCTCCTGCATCCCCACGCTCGCCACCTCCTCGTCGGCCACTGCGGCGACCAGGACGTCGCCGGGCAGGTGGACGTCCGCGTCGCGCAGCGCCTTCACGGCGGCCAGGCAGGCGGCCAAGCCGGCCTTCATGTCGAAGCTCCCGCGGCCGTACACCTTCCCCTCGCGCAACTCGCCGCTGAACGGGTCGTCCATGCCGTCGATGCCCACGGTGTCGTGGTGCGCGTACAGCATCAGCGAGCGGCCGCCGCCGGTGCCGGGGAGCACGCCCACCACGCTGGCGCGCCCCGGCTCGGCCTCGAACCGCCGCGCCGTCATCCCCAGCCGCTCCATCTCCTTCCCCACCCACGTCGCCACCTCGCCCTCGTTCGTCGAGCCATCGCTGAACGCGGGGTTGATGGAGTTGATGCGGACGAGCTTTTGGAGCGTGGCGACGAAGTATTCGTGGTCGGCGTGCATCGGAGTCCCCGGGAGGATGAAACGCTCGGTCGTGGGTGATGATCGGACGGCCAGCCCGAAAGCCCGGCCGAAGCCTGGCACCGGCGGCTGTAGCCTGGCACCGGCTGAAGCCTCGCACCGGCTGAAGCCTGGCACCGGCTGAAGCCTCGCACCGGCGGCTGAAGCCGCAGCAACAACTACGAAAAGCCTCACAAACTTCGTGAGGCTTCAACAGCGCGCGAGACGGCGCCAGCGCGATGGCGCAGAGCTCGTGCCGCGATACAACCGTCGCGCAACATTCTTGAGGTGACGGCGACGAAGCCGCTACCGCGCTTCCGCCACCATCCGCAGCCCGGTCGGCCGCAGCGTGATCAGCGGCTGACGGCCCACCTGGGCGCCGGGGGCGTGGCGCAGCTTCCAGCGCTGGGCCAGCGTGGCAAGGACCAGGATCCCCTCCGTCCACGCGAACCCCTCGCCGATGCACTTGCGCGGGCCGCCGCCGAACGGGAAGTAGGCGAAGCGCGGGAGCTCGGCCTCGCGCGCGGGGGTCCAGCGATCGGGGTCGAATCTCTCAGGCTCCGTCCACCAGCGCGGGTCGTGATGCACGATCCACGGGCTGACCAGGACCACGCTCCCCGCGCGGATGCGGTATCCGCCCGCCTCGAACTCTTCGCGCGGCTCGCGGCCGATGGTCCACGCTGGGGGGAACAGGCGCATCGACTCGGCGAACACGGCGCGGGTGTAGGGGAGGCTCGGCACGTCGCTGGCCGTGGGCGCGCGGCCGGCCAGGACGGTCGACAACTCGGCGTGGAGGCGCGCCTCGGCGTCTGGATTCTTCGCCAGCAGGTGCCAAGTCCAGCTGAGCGCGTTGGCGGTGGTCTCGTGGCCGGCAAGGAAGATGGTGAGCGCCTCGTCGCGCAGCTGCAGGTCGGTCATCCCGCCGCCGTCGCCCTCCTCGTCGCGCGCGGCCAGGAGCATGGAGAGGAGGTCGCCGCGATCCTCGCCGCTGGCGCGCCGCTGGGCAATCATCCGGTAGATGGTGGCGTCGAGCCGCTCGGCGGCGCGGCGGACGCGCAGCGTGCTGGGGAGCGGAAGCTTGTCGAGGAGCGGGCCCAGCGGGTTGGTGAGGCGCTTGAACGCCAGCAGCGCGTGGGTGAGCGCCTGGCCGATCTCGTCGGCCTCGCCCTGCACGTCGGCGCCGAAGAAGGTGGTGCCGGCGATGGACAGTGTCAGGCGGTTCATCTCCCGTGTCACGTCCATCTCCACCCCGGCGCGCCACTCGCCCGCCGCCGCCTCGGCGTAGCGCACCATCGTGTCGCCCAGCGCGGCGATGCGGTCGCGGTGGAAGGCGGGCTGGGCCAGGCGGCGCTGGCGCAGGTGGTGCTCGCCCTCGCTGGTGAGCAGCCCCTCGCCCAATATCACCCGGGCACGCTGCAGCGCCTTGCTCTTCTTGAAGTTCTTGTGGCGGGTGACCAGCACGTCGCGGACAAGGTCCGGATGCGCCAGCAGGTACACGCGCCGCTGGCCGAAGCGCCACCGCGCCACGTCGCCGAACTCGCGGTGCACGCCCTCGAGAAAGGCCAGCGGATCGCGCCGGAAGGCGGCGAGCGCCGCCAGGGGAAAGCCGCGGCGCGGGCCGGGCGGCTCGGGGAGAGACAGCACGGCGGGGCCTGCCCCTGCCCGGGTGGCGGCCCCGCCGCTCATCGCGTCAGTTGGTGCAGCAGGCGTGGATGCCGTTGCCGATGCGGCCCCAGCGCGCGGCGGTCAGGAAGTGCGGGAAGGGAGAGTCGCGGTTCTTGTCCACGCTGAAATAGATGAACAGCGGCTTGCCGCGCACCACCGACCGCGGAATCGGCCCCATGAAGCGCGAATCCAGGCTCTCATCGCGGTTGTCGCCCATCATCCAGTAGTGCCCCCGGGGGATCACCAGCGGGCCCCAGTTGTCGCGAGTGGGGCGGTACGTCCGCTTGTCCACGCCGGCCACCAGGAGGGGGACGTG
Organism: Longimicrobium sp.; assembly: GCA_035691085.1. Taxonomy (GTDB): domain Bacteria; phylum Gemmatimonadota; class Gemmatimonadetes; order Longimicrobiales; family Longimicrobiaceae; genus Longimicrobium. The sequence continues at coordinate 15,751 of DASSJS010000391.1, read as the reverse complement.
GTTGTGGTAGCCGTAGCGCTCGGGGATCACCTCGGGGGGCACGCCCACGCGCCCGTCCCAGCCGATCTCGGTGTCGGGAGTGCCCAGCCGCTGCACGTAGGGCTCGCGCAGCGGCTTGCCGTTGCGGTACACGGTGCCGTTGCGCCCCTGCAGCGTGTCGCCGGGGATGCCGATCACCCGCTTCACCACGTCTTCCTGCGGGGTGTTGTAGGTGGGGCGGAAGACCACGATCTCGCCCTGGTGCGGGTCGCGCAGCGCCGGCAGCGGCGTGTCGATCAGCGGCAGGCGCGCGCCGAATACGGCGTTGTTGGCCATCAGGTAGTCACCCACCAGCAGCGTTTGCTCCATGCTGTTGCTGGGGATGGAGTACGCCTGCACCAGGAAGGTGCGGATGACCAGGAACAGCAGCAGCGCCGCGCCGATGGACTTGGCCCACTCGAGGGCTTCGTTCTTCCTGGGCCCGGCGGGCTTTTCCTTGCTGTCCTTGCCGGCGGCGGCCTTGCTGACGGCCGTGCCCCGGGTGCGGGAGGTCGACACTGTGCTCATGCGTTAGCGGATACGGCCCGCCCGGCCGGCCGCGGGCGCGCCCGCAACATCGTCGGCTCGGGGTGATTGGGTGGGTCGCGAAATATCCGCCCGGCAGCGCATGCGCACAAGCCGGGCGGTGGAGCAGAGTACGCCGGGGGAAGGGGAAAGGTTTCCGGATGTTAGCGCGTGCAGTCCCTAGTTACTCCCTGTTAAATGATATCTGCCAGTCTTGATTTGCTCTGTCTGTCGTCACGATTCGGCCAGCGAGACGGGCTCCTCGGATTTCTCCGATGAAGAGGCCTTGGGGTTCGTTGCCTAAAGTTGATAATCGGATTGCCACGACGTTACCAACCCTCAAACCTGTTATGGTGAATGGGACAGAATGGTCTGACTTAATTGTGCCTAAGCCATCAATTTCCCCGCCCTGTTTCTCATGGAGAACAAATTCGATCTTAACTGACGCGGCCGACCCGTTTCTGCGCGCAGTCGTGAACCACCGGCCATTTGCTTTACCGCTCCTGTTGCCGTAGATGAGCAAACCGACAGTAATCGCCACGACCAGGCCGAGCGCCAACAAGATTGCTCGCCTGCGGCGTGCTGTAGAAGGCCAAATCGGTGGTGCGGTGTTCAAGGCTGTCCTCTATCGACGTGCTATGTCTCGGTGGTAGAGAATGGCTTCAGGAGTCGTGCTGGCTCAATACCTAGCGCTGCAGCAAGTCGGGCCACATTCACCAAGCTCACATTTCGCTCACCGCGCTCCGCGCCGCCGACGTATGTGCGATCCAGCCCCGCCGCGGTCGCAAGCCTCTCCTGTGACATTCCGGCTTGCTGCCGATAGGCACGAAGCGTTTCGCCGAACTGCTTGAGGATGTCGGCGCGGTTCTGACGGGGCACGGGTGCACAGGGCGGGGGGTGAGTCGCTGCTGACCCTGTGTGATTTGGGGGCTTGATGACAATGAGGCTACGGATTATAAGTATCAGATACTTATAGTCATCATCGCGATGGCTTATCGCATGAACGCGGGAGGGAAACGATGTCACTTCACGAGCCGCAGCGGGTGGGATCGACCGCGGATGAAGCGCCGGAGGTCGTCTGGAACGTGCTGGTGGAGGTGGAGTTCGATCCGAAGCTCTCGGCCGCCGACATCGACGCGATCCAGGCACGGCTGTGGGACCGGCTGAACGATGCGATCGGGAAGACCGTGGGGCCGTACGCCCACGTGGCGGCGTCGCCGCACATCGTTGCGTTGAACGGGCGCGGCAGGGACACGCCGCTGTTCCCGATGGTGGCCGGACGCCAGCGATTCACCTGCAACCTGGACGTGGAGGAAGCGGTGGAGCAGCTCTGCGCGGACACGGACCTGGCGAAGCTCGCGTACGATGCCCGCGGCCGCGCGTACGAGTTGGGTGTGAACATCGACTACCGTCGCCGGCCCGCGTGCGATGGCGAGCGGACGGCGCGGATGCCGAGTCCGGCGAAGGTGGCAAGGGCGGATCGGAGGCGGGGCCAGCAGGGGGTCGCCGCGTGATGATTGCCAGTGGAGACGCGAGGGGCGGCCGTCGATCGCGACCGCCCCTCTGGGTCCTACACCCGTCCGCGCGTCACGGGTCGGCGTCGCCGTCGCGGTTCAATGTGTGGCGCGCGAGGTAGCCGTCCGGATCGGATCTGACCGCGGCGACCTCTGCGGCAAGTTCCGGACGTGCATCGACGATCCGTTCGGCGTACTCCGGCGAGAGCGCCGCCATGAGCAGGTAAAGGCCGTCGGTCACGAAGGCGCGACAGAGCTCGTCTGGCGGCTGCAACACCTCCCGCGCTCCTTCTGTTTCGGAGGCGGGCATCACCTCCGCAAAAGCCTTCAGGACTTCTCTGTTTGTGAAGCGCGGAATTGCGCGGCGTTCCATTGGTTGATCCTCTCGATCGCGTGATCACCCCACTGATTGGCCGAGTTTCACGGTTGAATATTAAGCGTCCGATTACGATACTTCGACAATGCCTGCTGCCCGCAGGATCTCACCCGTCCCAACCCGGAGCACCTACATGCGCAAGCTCAAGCTGGAATCGCTGAACGTCGAGTCGTTCGATACCACCACCGCCGCTTCCTTCTCGCGCGGTACCGTGCAGGGAAACGATATATCGACGCCCAAGATCTGCCAGGTCTCCAACATTCTGCCCTGCACCGACGATCCGGAAGTGTGCGGCCCCACCAATTACCTGGACTGCACGCTCGCCTGCTCCGATTTCCCGTCCTGCCAGGGCGGGTGCTGAACGACAGGGGGATTTCGTACATCTCTCCGGGTTGTGCGATCAATCACCCAATCCCGCCAACAGAGACGGGGGCGGCCGTCGATCTCGGCCGCCCCCGTCGCGTTCACGCCGCGCTCCTTCCGCTCGCCTCACGACGACGCCGGTCAGCCGCCATCCGCCCCCTCGTCGGCCAGGGGAAGGCGGATGGTGAAGCGGGAGCCCTGCCCAAGCGCGCTGTGCACCTCGATGTCGCCGCCCATCTGGCGGATCAGCTCGCGCGAGATGGCCAGCCCCAGGCCAAGGCCTTCGGGCGCATCGGCTTCGGCGCCGGGGAGGCGGTAGTACGGCTGGAAGATGACCTGCAGCTTCTCGGCCGGGATGCCGGGGCCCGTGTCGGCCACCTCGATCATCCCCCAGCGCCGCCCCTCCGCCTCGGCGAGCGACGCGCCGATCCGGATGCTCCCCGAGGGCGGGGTGTACTTCACCGCGTTCCCGATCAGGTTCACCAGCACCTGCCGCAACCGGTCCGGATCGGCGCGCAGGGTGATGGACGGGGGCGCGGCCACCGCCAGCGACTGGCTCTTCGCCGCCGCGCTGGGGCGAACCATCTGCACCGCCTCTTCCACCACGCCGCCCACCGGCACCGGGGTCGCGTCGATCCGCACGCCCCCGGCGCTGAGCCGCGTCATCTCCAGCACGTTCTGCAGCACCGCCAGCAGGTGGCGCCCGCTCATGCGGATGCGCCCCAGCGCCTCGAGCTGGCGCTCCGACACCGGGCCCAGGATCGCCATCTCCATCAGCTCGGCGTACGAGTCGATGGCGTTGAGGGGAGAGCGCAGGTCGTGCGACAGGGTGGCGAGCGCCCGGTCGGTGGCCTCGTCGGCCACGCTCGCGCCCTCGGCCGCGCGCGTCCGCTCCTCGCGCTCGCGGCGGACTTCCTCTTCCAGGCGGGCGATCTCGAGCGCGACCGCCACCTGGTCGGCGGCGGCCGAGAGGATCCATTCGTCCTCGTCGGTACAGGGCGGCCCCTGGCGGCGCGCCACGGCCAGCGCGCCGGTGACCACGCCCTGGGCCACCAGCGGCACCCCCAGGTACCCTTCGCCCAGCGGCGCGCCCAGCAGCCCCTGGAGCCGCTCCACCAGCGGATCGTCGAGCGCCTCGCCGAAGCGCCGCAGGGCCGCCTCGTCCACGCCGTGCCACGCACGGACGCGCAGCAGCCCGCGCTCGTCGGCGGTCATCACGATCGCTCGGTCGGCTTCGAGCAGGTCGGCCGCCCGGGCCGCCGCCAGCCGCAGCACCTCGCCGGTCGACACGGTGTAGGTGAGGGCGCGGCTGATCTCCGTGAGCTTGCGCAGCTGCTCGGAGCGGCGGTCGGGCGGGGGGAGCAGGAGAGGCATGCGTTCTCCCTCGGTCATTCGATCCGGATCCCCTCGCCGGTGATCACCACCTCGCGCACCCGGGGGTCGTGCGCGCTCCCCCGCGTCTTGAGCACGCGCAGCCGGCGGCGGGTCTGCTCCTGGTCGATCCCCGCCTCCAGCACCAGGATGTTGTCGGAAAGGTGGCTGAACGGCGCGTCGATGGCGTAGCCGCCGGTGATCCCCGGCCGCGCCGTCTCGAAGGTGAAGATCGCGGTGACCCCGTGCACCGCGAAGTGCTGCGAGAGGGCGTACAGGTAGTCGTGCAGCCGCTGCGGGTCGCGAACCGCGGTCACCAGGTCGCCCACCGCGTCCACCACGATCCGCTTGACCCCCTGCCGGCGGACCAGGCTGAACATCTCGTCCACCAGGCTGTCGATCTGCAGCTCCACGGGCGAGTGGTAGAGGAGGTGGAGGCCCGGCGCCTCGGGGTCCATCCCGAAGCCCTCCACCAGGAAGGCGAGCTGCGTGGGGTTCTCCTCCAGGTGCACGTACAGCCCCGGCTCGCCCCGCCGCACCCCGTCGAGGATGAACTGCAGCCCGATGGTGGTCTTGCCGGACCCGGTGGGCCCGCCCAGCAGGGTGGTGCTCCCGCGCCAGAGCCCGCCGCCCAGCATCTGGTCGAGCCCGGCGACGCCGGTGGACACGCGCTCGCGCACGATGGAATACCCCCGCGGCTCGCGCGGGCTCACCAGCCGCCGGTAGATCTTCACGCCGCCGGCGGTGAGCGTGAGCGCGTGCAGCCCTTCGCGGTAGCTGCTGCCGCGCAGCTTGCGCACGCGGAAGAAGCGGTCGTCGCGCATCCCCGTCTCGTGCCGCAGCAGCTCCACGATCCCGTCGGCCACCACGAACTCGGGGTGGGTGGCCATCTGCTGCTCGGCGTACTCGCCCACCAGGAACGCCGTGGTGTCGTACGCGGTCAGCAGGCCGGCCAGGTCGTGCACCACCCTGCGCATCTCGGCCATCGAGGGCGACAGGTCGTGCAGCGCCTTGAACGAGTCGATGACGATGATCTTGGGGCTGAGCGTGCGGATCCATTCCCGCACCTTGGGCACCAGCTCGCCGATCCCCTTCTCGGCCAGGTCGGTCCCCGCCTCGTCGTAGATCACCGCCGTGCCGACCTTGCTTTCGTCGAAGAAGTCGAAGGTCTGCAGGTACTTCACCACCTTGGCCAGCGGCTCGGAGAGGGTGGTGACGTACAGGATCGGCCGGTCGCCTCCGGCGTTCTCGAACACGAGCTGCTGCGCGAACAGCGTTTTCCCGGTGCCCGGCTCGCCCATGATGATGTTGATGGACTGCGCCGGAAACCCGCCGCCCAGTATGCGGTCGGCCGGCGAGCTTCCGGTGCTGATCCGGGGCAGGTCGTCATCGCCCAGCCCGGGGCGATAGCCGGGCCGCTTCTGCTCCACGCTCATGCGCTTTCTCCGGAAAAGCCCTCGCCGCCTGCCGCCATCAGCTGCCGCACCGTGTCGAGCAGGCGCTGCTCGGCGAGCGGCTTGCGCAGGTATGCGTCGGCCCCCGCCTCGCGTGCCCGGGCGGAGGCGGCCAGGATGCTGAAGATCACCACCAGGATGCCCTGCGTTTCGGGGTCGGCCTTGAGCTGGCGGCACAGCGCGAGCCCGTCCAGCCGCGGCACCAGGATCTCGGTGATCACCAGGTGCGGCCGGAGCTTGCGCGCCCGCTCCAGTGCCATCGCGCCGTCGTCGGCGAACTCCACGGCGAAGCCAGCCTCCTTCAGGAAGAAGGCTTCGAGCTCGCGCACGTGCGGATCGCGCTCCACCACCAGGATGAGAGCCCCACCGTCCGCACCGCTTCGTATGTCAGTCATTCCGCACGCCCCGGTCACCCCGCTCCGACCCGCTGATCTTGTTTCCCAACCGGTTCGTCCGCTCCCGGCGGCGGTTGAGCCGGGATCGTCCGCCCCTTGTGCAGGGACCACGCCCGCCCGCGGGGGGCGGTGCGGCACGGAGGTGCAACATCATACCGCCTTCCGCCGCCGCGAGCGAAGCGACCCGCTTCGGGGCGCGCGCCGGCATCCATCGTTACGGCGGCGAACGCAAGGTATGCGCGCGGTGGACGGATCGTCCGATCACGCCATCTTCCCCCGCTCCAGGAAGGGTGATTGCGGCCTTCCAACGGCGGCGGGTGACCTGCAGCCTCGACATCGGGGAAGCCGTCGAGCGGGTGTGCGCGGACACGGACCTGGCGAAGCACGCGCACGATGACAGATCTGGGCGCGGCCATCCAGTACCAGTACCAGCACCGCCCCGCGTGCGACGGCGAGCGCGCCGCCCGGACGCCGGATCCGAGCGGAAGCACGCCCAGCGGTACACTGTGGTACGGTGATATGACTCCACGGAAGATGAAGGGGCGGCCGTCGATCTTGGCCGCCCCTCGTCGCATTTGATTGTCCATCCGCCGCTGAGCATCCGCTTCAGGTCCGCGATGCGCCGATCCAGTCGAGCAGGGCGCCGAGGTCGTGCTCCCAGAACAGGGTGAGGCCACGCTCCTGCGCATCCACGAGGTTGTGGAGCTTGTACACGCCGCTCAGGACGGCGGCTGGAATCACCTGCGTCTGTCCGAAGTCGCGGCGCCAGACCTCCGCTTTCGCCGCCCCGTCGTTGTTCAGGCGCTTCACGGAGTTGGTCGCGCTGTTCGAAACCTTGCACTCGATGGCCAGCACCCGCTGGTCCCACAGGCGGACCAGGAAGTCCGCCTTGCGTGGCCCCAGGTGGCTCTCGCGGCAGAAGTGGCCTGGCTCCGGCGCTTCGGAGAGAACGCGCACCGTACGCGTTGCCACTTTCTTCCACCCCCCGGCAAGGAGCGCGTCTTCGACCTCCTGCTCCTGCCTGCCCCTGCCGGTGTGCCGCCGCGCGGTTTCCATGCGGCGCATCGCCATCAGCGCGGCCGACGCGAGAATGGCCGCGTGCCGCTCGGCCTCGGTGGGCTCCCGGCCCTCCGCCACCCAGGGGAACCGCCGCCTGTCCAGCGCGATCCCCACCACCTCCACCACACGCCGCACGAGCTCGGGGTTTCGTTCGAAGCTCCGTGCGTTCAGCGACCGGGCTTCGGCTACCGTCTTCAGATCGTCGGCCGAGATGGGCGGCCCGGCAAGGTAGCGGAACGCCTCCAGCAACTCCGGGTCGGTGAGAATGTCCAGCGCCGCGGGCTCGACCCGCGTCAGGTCGATGGTTGCCTCGAGGAGATCTTCGAACGATCCGAGGTAGGCATCCACGTGCTCCAGATAGTCCTCGAGCGGCTCTTCCAGGCGGCCGCGGCGGAACTGCGCGATCGCGATCTGGCGCTGCCGTTCGAGTTCTTCGGTGGAGTGCTTCGGCGGCTGAATCATGCGGCCAGGCCGAGGCTCGCCAGCACATCCGGCCGGGGCACCGGGATGCGCTCCATCTCTCTCGGCTCGAACTTGGTCAGCCCTCCCGCGTACGTCCTCCCCTGCGTGGTGCAGGTGGCCGAGCTCAGGTAGCGCACCAGGTTCATCAACATCTCCTCGCCCAGCGTTTCGCGCGGGTAGAGCCCGTGCGCGATGTTGATGTAATGCGCCTGCGCGCGGTTGCGAACGAACGCGGGCGGCCGGCGGGCCATGTACGTGGCGATGATTGGGGGCGGACGCCGAAGACCGATAGACCACCACGCCTTCCGATGCTGCGCGATGTATCCACGGTCGGCACCGTTTGCCCGGGCGCGGCGCAGAAACCGCTCGACCAGCTCACGCTCGGAAGGCTCGAACACGTCCAGGTCCACGGGAAGGTCGATCACCCGGCGGAGGCGTTGAGAGTCGGCGAGCACGGCTCCCGCATCGAATAGCTCCCTGGCTCTGGTGACCGACGGGAACAGAACGGAGCCTGGCAGGCCAGCACTGTGCTCGCCCTCGATCCACACCTTGTTCGCACCCGTGACGGAGCCTCGGTGCACACGGCAGAGTTCGCCCAGCTCGACAAAGTCCCGCGGCACCTCTCTGGTGGCGCGGGTAAGCCGCGTCCAGCGCGGTTCTACGGCGAACCGGTCCCGGTGAACAGGCTGTCCGCTGCCGATGGCCGGCAGTTCGTCCATGCTGCCCACGCGAGCCACCGTGATCGAGCGCCGGGGAAGCTCGACCCTGAACGTGGAGATGGCGGCGGTCGCCGCGGCATCGGCGAATGGCTGAGCCTCGGGCTCCAGCACGACGAGGTCCTGCCCGCCCAGCGAGTTGAGGAACAGCTCGCGCACCACGCTTCCGTAGTTCACGTCGAGCCACTCGGCCGCGGTGATGAAGACGCCGTAGTCCCCCGGGCGGGCATACAACGCGGTCGCAAGGAAGAAGTGGACGTGCAGGCCCGCAAGCTGACTCGCCCGCGTTCCGAACGCCGCGGCCTGCTCGGCCAGCCACCCCTTCCACCGGGGGGGGATCAGGTGGTGACGGACGTAGGGCGGGTTTCCAACGAACAGCGTGCGCTCGCCGGAAGGATCCAGGGATAACGCCCTGTAATCGCACAGCAGGACCTTCGAGCGATCCGCGAAACCTGCCGCCGCGAGGTTCGCGCGCGCGATGAGCGCGGCGAGCGGATCGATCTCGACGCCGATCAGGCGCGCGCGGGGGAAACGGCGCCCTGCCTCCAACAGGAACCGAGCCGAGCCGACGCCCGGGTCCACCACTCGCCCCGGGGGGTCTCCCGCGGCCGCCCAATCCATCATCCAGCGGACAATGGGCTGGGGCGTGTACGTGGCGCCGAGCGGCCTGCGGTCAGCGGGTGAGCGCAGCCGGGCGAATGCCTCACCCAGCGGATCTGCCCCACCTTGCACCGCCGAACGCACGTCCTCGCAATTCAGTTCGAGCGACGGCTCGGCCCCGCCAAGTAGAGTCCGCTCCGCCTCGGACAGGCCAGCGACGCCATCTGCTCCCAACGCCCCCGCGATGCTGGCCAGTTCGGATTCTGAAAGGCTGATCGAGGCGGATTTCAGCATTCGTTGCCCTGCGGCTTCGGCGGATACGGAGGGTTGCGGCGCGCCCGGAAGTATACCGAAAGTGCATGCAGCGGACCAGCCACCCGTCTGTTGCGTTCCCTCGCGCCAGCCGGGCCGCAGCTCTGTCGCGTGCTCCGTGGTTCCGGGCAACCGGCTCAGTGCCCCAGCTCCTGGTTCAGCATGTCGGCCAGGCGGTAGCCGGCGAGCGCGATGCGCGGCTCGGCAGCTTGAAACGCCGCCTGCCGGTACGCCGCGGGCGCGGCGCTGTTGCGCACCAGCGGGGCCACGTACACCGAGCGCTGGGCGATGGCCACGCTCGCCGCGGCCCACTGGCGGAACTCGTGCTGGCCCATCTCACCCGTGAACTCGCCGCGAGGGTGGTGGGCGGTGACCTCGTTGGCCGCGCGGGTCAGGAACGCGGCGGGTGACTCGCCGTCGCGGCGCATGGTGGTGGTGATGATCCCGTCCCACACCGAGTGCAGGCTCCGTCGGCCGCCGTCGGGGAAGGCGTCCAGCTTGAAGGCGTTGCCGCCCTGGTCGCCGCAGGGGTCCAGCGGGGTCACGCGGCCGCTGGCGTGCAGCGGCTGGTGCACGTCGCCCACCAGGTGCTCCAGCCACGCCAGCGCGAGCGCCTTCTCCTCGGGCGTGCCGGCGGCGAGCCAGCGCTGCAGCCGCGGGGTGTCGCGCAGCAGGTCGCCCTCCTGGGGGAGCGGGCTGGGCATCACCGGCCCGAAGTCGGTGTCCTGGCGCCAGAAGGTGTCCACGAAGTGGCGGGTGGGATGGTGGTACTTCTCCATCCGCATCGCGTTGGCGGTGTCGCGCACCACGTCGGGCCAGGTGGCGGCGAACACGAACAGCTCCATCTGCTGCTGCGCCGACAGGGTGCCGCTGGCGGAGCCGCGAAGCCCCGTCTCGGGCGCGGCGGCGCGGAGGATGGCGATGGCGCGGGTGCGCGCCTGCGGCGTCATGTTGTTCCACGCGATGCGCGCCACCAGGCGGTGCCCGAAGTCGTCCCACGCGTACGCGGGCCGGGCGCCCAGCACCAGCACGGCGAGCGCGGCAAGGAAGGTGACCCAGCGTTTCATGATGGTCTCCCGGAGTGATGGAAGGGTGCGAAGCGCCAACGAGGACTGCCGGCGAAATGAGGCCTCTGCGGGACAGAGGTTTTCACGGCGGGAGTGGGCCGGGCCGGTGCGATTTTCACGCACCCTCCCATGGTGACCACGAACACGGACCCGGTCAAGGAAACGTCAAGCGCTCGCCCGGAGATGATTCCGGGAATCCGCGGACATCCACGTTGCCGCCGCGCGCGAACGCACCTGCGTCTCGCGGATGCGAAAAGGGGACGGCCGCGCCTTCGGTCGTCCCCTTGTCGAGGTCCTGGATGGAATCACGCCGAGGCGGGCGCACCGGCCGCGACGCTGCCTTCCCCCACCCGGCGCTTCTTGCGCGTGCTCAGCACCCCGGCACTCACCAGCGCCACGATCAGCGCCACCGGGAGCGGCTCCATGAACGTCATCGCGGCGTTGATCGCCGGGTTCTGGTACATCACCGCGAGCTTGTCCATCTCCGCCTTCTTCTCGGCCAGCTCCTGGGCGGTCGCGCCGCCGGCGCGGGCCTTTTCGAGCGCGTGCGCCTGGTATTCGGTCAGGAAATCGGGCGCGAAGTTGAAGTAGATCACCTCCCACGTGGCCACGTAGCACACCGACGCCACCGCCGCGATCAGCGCGCCCACCACGAACGCGCGGCCGAACCCGATCGATCCGCCGCCCACGGTGTCGCGGTACTGGCGCACGCCGAAGTAGACCAGCAGGAAGGCGACCACCATCGTCGTGTAGCCGACCACCATCCCCCAGTCGAACCCGATCACGTCGTGGAACGGGAGGGTGATCATCATCATCACCGAGAGGATGGCCCCGGCGATCAGGCCGAAGGTGAGAACGATCTTCTTCATCGGATGGGTCCTCGTTGAATCAGGGGGGACGTGCGGGTGGACGGCTGCAAGTGTGGCTCGCCGGTCGATTCTCCGCGTCACCCAAACGGGTGATTCTGGCCGCGGAGCCGTGAAAATCACCCTTTCAGGGGATCAGCCCGGCCTCCTTGGCGCGCTGCACGGCCTGCGTCCGCCGCCGCGCCTGGAGCTTGTCGAACAGCCGGGCGGCGTGCGTCTTCACCGTGTTCTCGCTCACGAACAGGCGCCCGGCGATCTCGCGGTTGCTGAGCCCCGCCGCCATCGCCTCCAGGATGTCGAGCTCGCGCGGGGTGATGCCGAGCTCCTTCACCCGCGCCTCGTTGCGCGTGAACGGGCTCGCCGCGGACGACGGCGCGGGGACGGGCACGCGCACCTCGACGGGAACCTGCACCTCCACGTGCACGGGCACCTCGCGCACCACCACCGTCTCGCGCGTGAGCTTGAGCCCCAGCCAGATCCCGAGCGCCGAGAAGAGGAGCGCCACCACGCCGCCGTAGATCTCCAGCGAGTGCTCCAGGACCAGGTAGCGGTATTCCACCACCTTCAGCACGGCGATCAGCACGCCGCCCAGGATGCCGTAGAGGAGGACGGTCTTCTTCACGTGGAGAGACAGCCGGGGTGATCCACCCGCGCGCGGCCGGACGTTCTGCGGAAGAGGAAGTATAGCGGTGAGCCGGGCCGAAATGAACACAACGCTCCCCGCTGGCCGCCTGCATCCGCGTGCTCGCGGCCGGCGGGGCAGCGGGGTGCGCCGCGCTGTCTCACCTCGCCGAGTGGAAGGTGATGGGAATCGTCACCCAGACCTTCACGGGCCTTCCGTCGATCAACGCCGGGTCGAAGCGCATTCCCTCGGCGACCAGCTCGGCGGCCGCTTCCGTTTCGGCCCGGGCCGCCGCTTCCGGGACCGATGACTCGATCGCCTCCACCGTTTCGGGGTCCACCCTGCCGTTCTCGAGGATCTTGAAGCGCACGGTCACGCTTCCATCACTGCCGCTGCTGCGAAGCGCGCGGGGGAACCGGTGCCACAGCGCCCGCTGAACCTCGGATCGGTTCGCCAGCGCCGGCTGCCGCTCCTCCACGTCCCTGTGGTCCCCGGGCACGTCCGGCACTTCGCGGGTGTGGGCGCACACGTCGGCGGCGGTCATGTAGGTCTTGTCCACCACCACGCGCGTGACGTTGCTGTTGTCCAGGTCCCGCTTGACCCGCTCACCCGCGGTCCGGACCGGCGCGAACCAGTAGTACGGGAGGTCGGTGTCGCTGTAGAGCCAGTACTGGCCGGGCGCCACGCCCTCGAACGTGTAGTGCGCCTCCATCCCCGTCTGGGCCGCCCGCTGCGCCGCCACCTGCGCGATGATCTCGTTCTCCGCCCGGCGCCCGGGCTCCAGCGCCGCAACGGCCGCGGTGGTGGCCGAATCGGCGCGCGCGAGAAAGCGCGCCCGCGCATCGCCGCGCGCGCCGCGTGCCTCGTCGTACGCCAGCCGGATCGGCCGCCTCAGGCGCACGTACCGTTTGCGGCTGGAGTCGCGCACCTCGCACGCCGCCACCAGCGACCGGACCACGGAGTCGGGGACGAGATGCACCCGCCCCGCGGCCATCTTGCGGATGTCGCCGTTCTGCATCCGCAGGTACACGTCTCCTTCCACCGCGCCGGCGGCCGGCGGCGCCTGTCGGGGCGTCCCGGCCTGCGCGTGCGCGAGAGACGTCCGTGTGAACAGGAGGATGCAGAGGATCAGCAACGTGCGCATGGCGAAGCCTGTGGCAAAGCAGGGTCGGGACGGTTGATCCGGATGGATTCACGAGAGAAACAGAAGATCGCATCATGAGCCGCTCCCGCGCGAGCCCCGCGAGGCCGAGGAGCGGCATGGGCCGATGGCGGACCACGCTCACCGGCGGCTGAAGCCGCAGCAACCACTACGAGAAGCCTCGCAAACTGCGCGAGGCTCCAACAGCTGCAGGACGTCAAAACAGCCCCGGAGCACGCCCCGGGGCTGTTCGTTCGATCGCGCGCCCAGCATCAGAACGTCGCCTCCAGCCCGATGGTCGGCAGCGCGGGGAACATGGTGACGCCGCTGCGCGTCGGCGGGTCGTTGTCGTAGTTGTAGAAGTAGAAGAGGACGTTCTTGCGGTTCGTCGCGTTCAGCAGCTGCACGTACGGGGTGAGCGTGCCCCAGCGCGGGTGGAAGGTGCGGCGGAAGGTGAGGTCGAGCCGCGAGTAGGCCGGGTAGCGCTGGCGGTTGCGGTCGCCGGGGACCACGTAGATGGGCACCTTGGGGTCGTCGCCGATGGGGCGGGGGACGCGGTAGCCGCCGCGCACGACGTCGGTCTCGAAGCCCACGTACGCCGCGACCGGGCGCGAATACGGCACCCCGCTGCCGAAATTCAGCCTCAATCCCGCCTCGATCTTCCCCGGCAGCTGGTACTCGCCCACCACGTCCAGGTCCACGCGCCGGTCGAAGATCGGGGGGAAGGTGATGTCCTCGGGCACGCCCTCGAGCCCCAGGTTCAGCGGGTCGGGGAAGGTGCGCTGCGCCTTCAGCAGCGACAGCGTCATCCACCCGCGCAGCCGCCCCGAGGTGCGCCGCACCATCACGTCGGCGCCGTACGACCAGCCGTGCCCCTCCAGCAGGTCGTCGGCCTCGTCGTTGGGGTCGTCGGCGCTGTTCAGGTCGGTCACGCCCAGGTAGCGCCGGTAATACGTCTCCACCGACGCGTACCACGCGTCGCCCCAGTACTTCTCGATCCCCAGCTGCGCCTGGTCGCTCACCACGGCGGGGACGTTCTCATCCGCCGTCACCCAGTAGTCGTTGCTCACCGGCAGCTGCTCGTCGCGCAGCGAGTGCACGAACTGCACGTAGCGCCCGGCCGCCACCTTCACCGCCCCGTCCCGGTGCGCGCCGAAGAAGCGCTTCACCGCCAGCCGCGGCGACAGGTACGTCCGCGTGACCCCCGCCCGCCACGAATCCACCCGCGCGCCCGGCTCCACGATCCACGCGCTGTCGGGCTGCCAGCGCAGCTGCGCGAAGCCGCCGGTCATCACCCCGCTGCGGTCGCCGGAAAAGAAGGTGGTGCCGCCGGCCTCGCCCAGGTTGTGGTAGGCCATCCGCGTCACCTCGCCCCCCACCTTCATCGTCAGGTGCGAGCCGATGGGCCGCCCCGCGTCCGCCCGCCCGGTGAGCTGGGTGATGCGCGACGAGAAGCGCGTGTCGCCGAAGTCGGTGAAGCCCAGGGCCTCGCCGTAGTGGCTGATGCCCACGCTGGCGGTGGTGACCCACGCGCCCAGCGGCTGCTCCAGCCGGGCGCCGGCCACCTGGTTCCCCCAGTTCCAGCGCAGGCGCAGGATGTTGATGTCGGTGGTGTCGATCCCCGGCGGGTGGAAGTCGCTCAGGTCCAGCACGTCCTGCCCGGCGTAGCCCACCAGCCTCAGCCGTCCCCCGCCGCGCGTGCCGATGGTGGCCGTCCCCTGCACGTCGGTCAGGTGATAGGGGAAGTCGACCACGGGCTTGAGCACCACGTCGAAGTACGAGCGCCGCGCGGAGAGCAGCCATCCGCCCGCGTCGCCGCCCAGCAGCCGGCGCACGGGGCGGGGGAGGTTGCCGTGCAGGCTCACGCGCGTGGCCAGCAGCGACACGCCCGCCTCGGCGCCGAACCCCTCGGGGCCGCCGCCGGGCTTGCTCTCGATGTTCAGGACCGACGACACGCGCCCGCCGTACTCCGCGCCGAAGCCGCCGGAGAGGAGCTCGGCGCGCGCCACCGCGTCGGAGTTGAAGACCGAGAAGAGGCCGCCCAGGTGAAAGGGGTTGAAGATCGGGAAGCCGTCGAGCAGGACCAGGTTCTGGTCCGACGAGCCGCCGCGCACGTTGAAGGCGCTGGAGAAGTCGGAGGTGGTGACCACGCCGGGGAGCACCTCCACGGCGCGCATCACGTCGGCCTCGCCCAGCCCGGGGAGGATCTTGATGTCGGCCCCGGTGATCACGCGGGTGGTGACGCCGGCCTCGGTCTCGAAGCGGGTGCGCTCGCGCGCGGCGTCGCGGCGGCTGACGGCCTGCACGGGCGCCAGCGTCACGTCGGTCTCGGTCAGCGACAGGTCGGCGCGCGCTTCGGCGCCGGCGGCCACCTCCACCGTTCGCTCGGCGCCCGCGAAGCCCACGCGGGCCGCGCGGACCGTGTACGCCCCCGGCGCGAGCCGCGTGATGCGCCACGCGCCGTCGGCCCCCGAGCGCGCGCGCCGCGCCTGCCCGCCCGCCGCCGCGGCGGTGACGATGGCGTCGCCCACCGGCGCCCCCGCGGCCGAGGTCACGCGCCCGGCCAGCGAGCCCGTGGCCTGCGCCGCGGCGGGGCGAACGCCGGCCAGCACCGCCAGCAGCGCGGCGAACAGCGGGACCGCGCGGGACGGGATGAGGATCAAACGCATGGGTGCCGGAGAAAGAGGGCGGGTTGCGACGGATCGCGCGTCATCCACCAAGAACGCGCATCGCCTCCCGAGACAAACACTTTACGCGCGAGGAGCCCTGTGCGTCTACCGGGCGGGGTGGCCGCGGAGCGGGGGAAGGGGCGTTGGCGCATGCCTCGGCGGCCCCCCTCCCCGGCCCTCCCCCGCGCTCCGCGGGGGGAGGGTGACGCATTCCGATGCTC